>JBKGZW010000091.1:0-11903 GCA_046543225.1 Acidimicrobiales bacterium | reverse complement strand
GGCGATGCTACCGGCGCCCGGGAAGTGGCCCCGATTCAGGGGTAGTGGTCGGGGAGGTCGTTCTCCCACAGCACCCCGTCGCCGGCGCCCAGATGCTCCCGGACCCACAGCCGGGCCTGGTCGCGGTCGGCCACCAACACGGTGTCGGCGCCACCACCGCGGAGCAGGGCCCGGCGGTTGGTCCACCCGACCACGACCAGGGTTGCGCCCGACTCGACCACCGCTCGGCCCAGGCGCTCGTTCTCCTCGTCCTGGACCGGACCGAGCTCGACCATTCCGGGCGTCACCACGACCCGTACGCCGGGCGCCGAGGTGGCGAGTCGGTCGATGGCCGACGCCGCGCCCGCCGGGTTGGAGTTGAAGGTGTCGTCGATGACGATCACCCCGGTGTCGCTGGTGCCGACCGTGGCCCGGTGGCTGGGGTTCACCAGCGAACCCAGTCGCTGGGCCACACCACTCGGCGGGGTGCCGTAGGCGAGCGCGGCAGCGACCGCGCAGCCCAGGTTGCCGGGGTGAGGGCCACCCTCGGCCGGGACCGAGCCGAGCGGCTCGCCCTCGGCCCAGACCCGGATCTGGTCGCCCTCCTGCTCGACCTCGACGTCGAGCTCCCCGGCGCCACGGGTACCGACCCGCACCACCCGTGCGGGGCCCAGATCGTCGGCGAGCGCGGCCAGGTTGGGGTCGTCGGTCCACAAGACGGCGGTGTCGACGCCGTCGAGGATCTCGGACTTGGCCGCGACCACGGTCTCGATCGTGCCCATCCGCTCGAGGTGCATCGGGCCGATGGCACAGATGACCCCGATGCGGGGCTTCACCCACGAGCACATGTCAGCGATCTCGCCCGGTCCGTAGGTGCCCATCTCGGCGACCATCACCTCGGTGGTGGGGGTGAGGTGCTCGTTGACGGTGCGGGACAGCCCGGCGGTGTTGTTCCAGGATGCCGGTGACGCCACCACCTCGGCGCTGCCCGCGATCAGGTCCCGGATGTGGTTCTTGGTCGAGGTCTTGCCCCAGCTGCCGGTGACGGCGATCACGAAGGGGTCGATCTGTCGCAGCCGGGACTCTGCCCGCTTGCGGTGCTGCTCGAGGGCTCGTCGCTCCAGTGGTGCCGCGATGCGGGCTGCAGCGTCGACTGCCAGGAAGGTCAGCCCGGCAGCGAGTGCGAGCCCGGTGAACCAGCTCGAGACGAGACCGACGAGCACGACGAGCAGGGCGGTGACCCCCACGGCCATGGCGGCGAGGGTGGTGGCGCGGCGCGTGAGCCGCAGCGGCGGTGTGCCCCGCACCGGCATGGGCCAGGGAAAGGCGGCGCCGGCGAGCGCGGCGATCAGGGCCGCGACGAGCATCGGGGTGCGCTGATCGGCGATGCTGAGCACGATCATCGCGACGAGCGCAGCGTCGACGACGAACCCGAGGACCAGGTTCGGCGGTCGGCGACGAGCCCAGCGCCACGCGGTCTGCCAGCAGGCGCCGGCGATGTAGTGCTCGCGCTGGGACACCCGCAGCCAGCGCAGCAGGCCGACAGCGATCGATGCCGCGGCGACCACGGCGGTGAGCGCCTCGAGCCAGGTCACGAGCGGTTGTCCCCGGTCGCGGCCGCCACCTCGTCGATGACCGCCGCCAGGCGGTCCGGATGGCTGCGGTGCACGTCGTGGCCGGCGCCGTCCACGATGTCGAGGGTGACGCAGTCGGCGACGATGCCGGCCGCCTCGGTTGCCAGCGAGGCCGGCGCAGCGGTGTCCTCGGCTCCCCAGCAGAACCCGACCGGACAGGAGATCGCCGCCAGCTGCTCGCGGTAGTCCTCGTTCACCACGGTGACGAGCACGTCGCGCATCACGCCGCTGGCTGCCCGGTAGTCGGCCGAGCCGTAGCGTCGTCGCATCGAGTCGAGCACCGGTTCCGGGATCAGCCGCATCCGGCGGAGCCGCCGTACGGCCCGGTAGGCGAGCGGGCCCTTGGACGGTGCCGCGGACCGCCACAGGGGGGTACCCACGAGCACGACGCCGCTCACCAGTTCGGGGTGGTCGGCGGCCAGGTGGACCGCCACCCGACCCCCGAAGCTGTGGCCGACCACCAGGACCGGCCCGGTGTCTTGCGCGCGGAGCATCTCGGCGACCAGGTCGGCGTACCGTGCCGCCCCCCATGGCTCGGGCGGCGCGGGCGACGCGCCGAACCCGGGCAGGTCAAGCGAGACGACGTCGCGACCCTCCAGCGCGCCGACCAGGTCGCTGCGGTTCCGGCCCCACCCGTGCATGGCCAGCAACCTCGGCGGTCGGCCGGCGAGATGCTCGGCGAAGAGCGAACCGCCGAGGTGGGTGCGAAGGGTCATCCGGGCGAGGTCCAGGGGTGTGCGGGCAGGGCGAACACGGCGGGTCTCAGCCCGCCGATCCTACCGGTCCACGGACCTGGTTCTTGCCAGCGGACTTCGCCTCCAGCAGCCTCGAGTCGGCCGCGGCAAGGATCTGGTCGAGGGTCGTGTCGTCGTCGGAGAGCGCGATCCCCACGCTCGCCCCGATGGTCGCGGTCACGCCCTCGACGGCGAAGGGACGGCTCAGCGCGGCGACGAAGCGGTTGGCCAGCTCGTAGGCCGCGTCGGGATCGACGAGATGGGGACAGAACACGGCGAACTCGTCGCCGCCCAGCCTGGCCACCAGATCTCCCGGCCGGGTGCACGCTTGGACCCGCTCGGCGGCCGCGGCCAGCATCTTGTCGCCGATCAGGTGACCGTGCTCGTCGTTGACGGCCTTGAACTCGTCGAGGTCGAGGTAGAACACCGCACCGGCGATCCCGTCGGTCATCCGGTGCTCGACCCCCTCGACGAAGGCCCTGCGATTGGTGAGGGTGGTGAGCGCGTCGTGGCTTGCCTCCCACTCGAGCGCCCGACGGCCCTGGTGCCACTGCAGGATGAGCCCGACCAGGTCGACCGCTTGGTTGACCCGGTACTCGAAGATCGGGCTGCGGCTCAGCGATCCCCACCACGCGACGACCACCGCGGCGGGACGATCCATGAGGTCGATCTGCACCGGTTGGGCGACGCCGCCGACCAGTCGGTGCTGTTGGACAGCGCCCCTGGTGGGAGGGTGAAGGGTGTCGATCGGTTCGATCACCTCGCTCCGTCCGGTGCGGGCCGCCCGGATCCACGGCTCGTCGCCGGTTGCGTGGTCGAGCTCGATCACGGTGTCGGGGGACCCGACCTGACGCCCGAACCGGCCACCCTCCCACTCGTAGAGGATCTCGATGGTGGTGTGGGCGAGCCCCTGGGCGAACATCTCGGCCACGACGGACAGGACGGTCTCGCAGGACTCGCCGGCGGCCATGGCAGCCATGGTTTGCTGCAGAGCCGACGCACCGACCGCCCGTCGGAGCTGGATGACGAAGCTGTCGAGCTGGGTTCTGGCCGGCGTGGCGACGCTCACGTCGCAGGAGACGCGGCGACCGTCGCTGGCCATGAGGTCGACGACCAGCCCCGACGAGGTCCATCCTGCCTCGCGGCCGGGGGTGAGCTCGCCGATGCGATCCAACGCCTCGAGGGTGGCACCGTGCGAGTCGGGATGGATCAGGTCGAGCGCGTGCGACCCGACGAGCGAGTCGGGGTCGTGGCCGAGCAGCTCTCGGATCGACTCGGAGGCCCAGGTGATGGTCCCGTCGCGTGCGAGCGTCAGGTAGGGGCTGATCGCGGTCTCGACGATGGTCCGGTACGTGGACTGGGGAAGGGGGTGGTCGCCCACGGTGACACCATAGGTGGTTGCCGGTTGAAGATCCTCGGGGATGCATCGCCCCCGCCGGCACCGAGATGAGGAATCGCCGGTGATCACGACCCGAACCGAGACCCGATGACGAGCCGGCACCGGCTGGGTGGTGGCCGACGGGCGACCGCGGGTGCGCTGGTCACGGTGGTGGCCGGGGTGATCCCCATCCACCTCACCGGCGCGCTGGCACCCGAGCTTCAGGCCGACCTGGGGTTCGGCGATGCCGGACTCGGCGTCGCCGTGTCGCTCGCCTTCGCCGTGTCGGCGGTGCTCACCGCCCCGGGGGGCTCGTTCACCGACCGTGTCGGGCCCCGGGTCGCCCTCCGCCTCGGGACCGCGTTCTCGGCCGGGGGGCTGATCGTGCTCGCCGGCGCTCCGAACTATGCCCTGCTGCTGGTGGGGTTGGTGTTGGCGACCCCCGGGACCGCCATCGCCCAGCCGGGGGCGAACGTGCTCATCGCCGAGGGGGTGCGCGCCGAGCGGAGAGGGGTCGCGCTCGGGATCAAGCAGTCGGCCATCGCCGTGTCGACCACCCTGGCGGGGGTGGCCAGCCTGGTGCTGGTGGCCACCCTCGGCTGGCGGTGGGCGTACGGGGCAGGGGTGTTGGTGGCGATCGCCGGGGCGTTGCTGGTACCCGATGTTCGTGGCCGCCACCGACCACAGCAGATCCCCGACCCGTTGCCGACGATCGTCGAGACCTCAGCAGCGAGCGTCGACGCCGCGGTGGTGCGCGCCGCGACCCTGACCGGCTACGCGGGGGCGGCAGCGGTCGCGTCGATCGGGTCGTTCCTCGTCCGGGCCGCCGAAGACGCGCAGCTGGCGGCGTCGACGGGACGGCTGGTGCTCACCGGTGGTGGCGTGCTGTTGATCGCGGTGCGCATCGGGTGGGGGGCGCTGGCCGACACCCGTCGGATCGACCCGGCGCGGACCGCGGTAGCGCTGCTCCTCGGTGGGACCGTGGGCTACCTGTTGTTGTCGACGGGCACCCTGGTGGGGTTCGTGGCCGGTGCGGCGCTCGCCTTCGGGGCGGGATGGGCCTGGCCGGGACTGTTGTTCCTCGCGTTGGTGCGCCAGTTCCCGTCCGCGTCGGGTCGACCGAGCGGCCAGGTGCAGCGCGGCATGTTCACCGGGGCGATGGTCGGACCCTTCCTGTTCGGAGTGGTCGCCGACGCGGTGTCGTTCACCGTCGCCTGGTGGATGTCGGCCGGGTGGGGCCTGCTGGCCGCGCTGGCCGCGACCGGCGTGGTGCGGGCCAGCCGCTGATCGCCCGACCGGGACGGTTCAGGCCTCGTCGGCGCGCCGGAGCACCAGCTGAGGTTCGGTGGCGCCGTCCTGGCTGGGATCGGGCTGGATGTCGAGGGCCATCTCGGACAGCTCGTCGGCGATCTCGGGAGCCACGAACAGCTTCGTTCCGTGGGTCTCGGCGACCTGGTCGCCCTCGCCGGGGGCCTCGGCGAAGCCGAGACCGAGGGTGACCTGTCCGCCCTCGGACTCGGCCGGGAACACTCGCAAGCCATAGTTCTCGGGAAGGCCCTGTTCCTCGCGGACCTGATCGAGCGTTGCGGCGGCAGCCTGGGTGCACTGGAGCATGGGGCCGATCCCTTCGGTTGCGGACCTCCCACGCTAACGAGCTGTGGGTGGCTCACAACCTCGGGTGCGGCGGGCCGCTCGGGTGAGATCCCCTCAGTCCAGCCGCACCCGCTCGCCGTCGGAGGGCACCACCGTGGTGAACCCCAGGTCGGCCTCGATGTCGGCCCGCAGGACGTCGCTGGCCGCGTGTTCGCCGTGGACGAGATAGACGGTGTCGGGTGGAGCGTCGGCCGCAGCCACCCACTCGCGCAGCTCGTGCTGGTCGGCGTGGACGGAGAACGCGTTGATCTCGACCACCTCCGCCCGGACCGGCACGTGGTGGCCCAGCATCTTCACGTGGCGGGCACCGTCGGCCAGGAGTCGGCCGCGGGTTCCGGGTGCCTGGAACCCGGCGAGGATCACCGTGTTGCGGTTGTCGGGCAGCAGCCGGTGCAGATGATGGATGACCCGCCCGCCGGTGGCCATTCCCGATGCCGACACGATGATCGACGGTGCTGTCACCTCGGCCAACGCCTTGGATTCGTCGGTGGAGTGGACCTCGACCAGTCGGCCCGCGTCGAGCAGCTCGCTGCGTCCTGCGACCTCGGGCCGGATGTCGCTCGTGCCGTCGTCGATCGCGCGCCGGTAGACGCCGAGGGCGGCGAGAGCCATCGGGGAGTCGACATAGACCGTGAGGTCGGGGAGGACGCCGCTGGTCATGAGGTGGTGAAGCGAGTGCAGGATCACCTCGGTGCGGTCCACCGCGAACGCTGGGATGAGCACGGTGCCTCCCCGGCCCACCGTGCGGGCGATGGCGTTGGCGAAGGTCTCCAACGCGCCCACGTCGTCGTGGGAGCGGTTGCCGTAGGTGGACTCCATCACCACCACGTCGGCCGGACCAGGAGGCGCCGGTGGCCGCAGCAGCGGGTGGTGACGGCGACCGAGATCGCCGGTGAACACGACCCGGCGCCCGCCGTCGGCGGCGAGACGGAGGGTGACGGTTGCCGACCCCAGGATGTGGCCGGCCGGACGCAGGGTGAGGTGGACCCCGGGAGCGATCTCGGTCTCGTCGTCATAGGGGGTGTCCCGGAACGACCGGAGCGACTCCTCGGCGTCGGCCTCGGTGAACAGCGGCAGGGCGGGCCGGTGCTTGGAGAAGCCCTTGCGGTTGGCATAGGCCGCCTCCTCCTCCTGGAGTCGCCCGGAGTCGGGAAGCACGATCCCGGCCAGCGCCCTGGTCCCCGCCGTCGCGTGGACCGGTCCCGCGAAGCCGTCGCGCACCAGCGCGGGCAGGAACCCCACGTGGTCGACGTGGGCGTGGGTGATGACCACCGCATCGATGGTGCCGGGATCGACCGGGAAGGGCTCCCAGTTGCGGAGCCGGAGCCGCTTGAGGCCCTGGAACATCCCGCAATCGACCAGCACCCTGGCCTCGGGGGTGTCGACGAGGAACCGGCTGCCGGTGACGGTCTCGGCCGCCCCGAGGAAGGTCAGGACAGGGACCTCCGGGCGTTCAGGGACGGTGGTCACGGGTTGGCCCGTGCTCGATGGTTGGCCACGACGCTCTCCAGGATCGAGAGTCCGACGGTGATCTTGCGCAGGAACGAGGGGTTGTGCGGCACGAGGTGGAAGTGGGGATGGGGCGACCACAGGGCACGCAGGCGCTGGTCGAGCTGGACCGCTTCGTCGTCGGACTCGGTGCGGTAGCGGTTGCCGGTGGTGAAGGACAGGCCACCGGTGGCCGCGGTCTCGAAGAACAGCACCACGTCGTAGCGGGCGAGCTCGGCCTCGTGGGTGCTGTCCATCGCCTCGAAGAAGTCGTCGGTGCCGTCGGGCCAGTAGGCGGCGCCGTCGATGGTGCCCCGGTCACAGAGCAGCACCCGGTCGGGGAAGAGCTTGGACTGCACGTCCTCGAGGCTGCGTTGCACCTCGAAGATGGCCCGCTGGACCGACCGCTGGGCGTCGGACTCGGCGACGCGGGGGAAGCCCCCGGCGAAGAGGATGGTGGCCGACTCGGGAACGAGGACGATCTCCTCGCCGATCTCGCGACTGAACAGATCGGCCGCGGTGGTCTTGCCACCGCCGGGGCCTCCGGTGAGGACGATGCGGAGCGGGGCTGTGGTTCGGGTCATGGAGCCGGCGCGTCGTTCCTCGGTCGGGTGCATCGGGAGACCACCAGCGAGCGTAGCCTCGAAGGGTGACCCGTCAGCTCGTCGTGCTCGGCACCTCGGCCCAGACCCCCACCCGCGACCGCAACCATGTCGGGTTCGTGCTTCGGTGGGATGCCGACACGATCCTGGTTGACCCGGGCGAGGGGACCCAGCGCCAGATGCTGCACGCCGGCGTCACCACCAACCAGATCGGCCACGTCTGCATCACCCACTTCCACGGCGACCACTGCCTCGGACTTCCGGGATTGCTCGGGCGGGTCTCGATGGACCGGGTGAAGCACCCCATCGAGCTGCACTACCCCATCTCGGGTGAGCCCTACGTCGAACGCATGCGCCACGCGGCGGTCTATGACGACCGGGGCCACATCATCGAACGTCCGATCGCCGCCGACGGCCAGATCGCGGCGACCGACGAGTGGACCCTGTCGGCCCGACGGTTGGACCACTCGATCGAGACCTATGGCTACCGCCTCGAGGAGGCGCCGGGCCGCACCTTCCTTCCCGAGCGCCTGGAGGAGGCCGGCATCCACGGCCCGATGGTCGCCGAGCTCGAGCAGGAGGGCCGGATCGACGTGGGTGGAAGGACCGTCACCCTCGACGAGGTGAGCGTGCCTCGGCCGGGTCAGGTCGTGGCGTTCGTGCTCGACACCCGGGTGTGTGACGCCGCGGTCGAGTTGGCCGCCGGGGCGGACCTGGTCGTGTGCGAGTCGACCTTCGTCGCCGACGAGGACCACCTGGCCGACGCCTACTTCCACCTCACCGCCCGCCAGGCGGCCACCATCGCCCGCGAAGCCGGCGCTCGCCGACTGGTGCTGGCTCACTACTCGCAGCGTCACCCCGACGAGTCGGTCTTCCTTGCCGAGGCGGCCGAGGTGCACCCCGACGTGGTCGCCGCTCGCGACCTCGACGTCATCGCGGTGCCACCACGTGAGCCGTTGCCGTGAGACCGGCGAGCTAGCCGATGCGGCGCCCTCCCTCGAGGGTGATGACCTGGTCGGCCATGGCCAGGATCCGAGGTCGGTGGCTGACCATGAGCACCGCTGACCTGGTGTCGGAGTGGAGGCGGTCCCAGAGCCGGGTCTCGGTCTCGACGTCGAGCGCGCTGGAGAGGTCGTCGACCACGAGAAGCTGCGGACGGCGGACCAGCGCCCGGGCCGCGCCGGTCCGCTGGACCTGTCCGCCCGAGAGGCGCAAGCCTCGTGGGCCGATGATCGTGTCGGCACCGTGTTCCATGTGGACGAGGTCGTCGTCGAGGCACGCGAGCCACAGCGCGTGGTGGAGCTCGTCGTCGGGCAGGCCGAGCAGGATGGTGTCGGCCAGCGACTCCGAGAACAGGCGGGGGACCTGAGGGAGATAGGCCACGCGGGGCGGGACGAGGAACTCCGAGGGGTCGTGCAGCTGGCCCCCGTTCCAGGCGATCGTTCCCGCCGACGGCTCGACCAGACCGAGCAGACCCCGCAGCAGCGTGGACTTGCCGGCACCCACCTGACCGGTCACGACCACCAGTTCGCCGCCGCGCACGTCGAGATCGATGTCGTGGATGCCGTGCCCGGCGGTGTCGTGTTCGACGGTGAGGCTCAGGACCTGGAGGCGATCGAGACGGTCGGTGTCGACCGCTATTGGATCGTCGGTGTCGGGCGAGACCGGATCGAACGCCGGTGGACCATGTCGCAGGTAGGTGGTGGTGGGGCGTAGGGCCGAACGGCGGTGGCGGTCGGACATGAGCTCGGCGAGCCGGTCGACCGAGACGTCGGCCTGGCGGTGGATCGCACCCATCCGTCCGATCCACTTGGGAAGCCCGGCCACGATGGGGACGTAGGCGGCGAAGAGCCCGATGTCGCCCACCGACAGGTCGCCGCGGCGGAAGGCGGCAGCGACGATCAACAGCACCACACCGATGGTGACCTCGCCGGTGCCGTACCCCAGCGAACGGATGATCTCGCTGCCGATCTGGTCGCGTCGGGCGACGATCGCCCGCTTGGCGTTGAGCTCGGCGAAGCGACGCTCGACCGCATCCTCGGCCGCCGCGGTCTTGACCGCCAGGATCGACCCGAAGGTGTCGCCGATGAAGCTGGTGACGGTGCCGGTCGCTTCGCGAGCGGCCCGGCGCCACGCACGCAGGGTCGGTCCGAGCAACGCCGAGGCGACGAGTGCGATCCCGACCGGCACCACGGTGGCGGTGGCGGCCAGCGGGTCGATCGAGGCCATCACCGCCAGTGCCACGCTGGCGGCGAGGAGCGACCCGACGACGTCGAGCCACACGTCGAGCACCTGGGCCAGGTCCTGGGTGTCGTCGCGGAAGCGGGACACGGCTTCTCCGGGTGAGCCGGGCAGGCGGTGCGCGGTGGAGCCGGATCGAGTGGCGAGCGAGCTGAGCATGTTGACCCGGGGAACGGTCTGCCAGCCGACCCACGCTCCGTGCCACTGCACTGCTGCGGACCACAGCAGTGCCCAACGGCCCACCTCCAGTCCGATGATCCCCACCAACAACATGATGGGAACGCCGGGGTCGGCGACGTCGAGCCGGTCGAGCACCAGCTTGAGGAGGTACCCGACCGCCAACGGGGACAGGTAGAAGCCGCTCCACTGGAGCAGAGCGATCGTGTAGGAGATCGGCTCGTTGCGGACGAGCTGGGCGATGACCCGCGGTGCGGAGAGGTTGCTCATGCGCCGAGTCCCTCTTCGTCGTCGATGATCGCTCCGGTCGAGATGGCGAGCAGTCGGGCGTACCGGCTGGTCGGGTCGAGGGCGAGCTCGCCGCGGCGACCGTGCTCGACGATGCGACTCGTGTCGACCACCACGATCTCGTCCACGGTGTCGAGCGTGGAGAGTCGATGGGCGACGATGAGCGCGGTGCGTCCGGTCAGCAGGCGACTGGTGGCGATGGCCAGGCGCGCTTCGGTGTCGGGGTCGAGCCGGCTCGATGCCTCGTCGAGCACCACGATGCCGGGGTCAGCGAGGAACGCCCTGGCGAACGCGAGCAGTTGAGCCTCACCGGCCGACAGGCTGCTGCCGCCGGCGAGCTCGGTGTTGAGACCCGTGGGCTGAGCGGCGAACCAGCGGTCGAGTCCGACCTGGTGGAGCACCTCGGCGAGCCGGTCGTCGGTCGCAGACAGGGCGCCGAACATGGTGAGGTTGTCGCGAAGCGATGCCCGGAACAGTTCGACGTCCTGGGTCACGACCGCGACCCGAGAGCGCAACGCCTGGGTCTGCAGGTCGCGCACGTCGATCCCGCCGACTCGAACGGTGCCCTCGGTGGCCTCCCACAGTCGAAGCACGAGGCGTCCGAGGGTGGTCTTGCCGCTGCCGGTGCGGCCGATGATGCCGACGTGGCTGCCGGCGGGGATGTGCAGGTCGACCTCGTTCAGGGCCGGTTGGCTCGCCCCGAGGTAGGTGAACGAGACGTGGTCGAAGTCGATCGCGAGCGCGTGGTCACTCAAGGTGTCGGTGTCGAGCGAGCCGTCGGGCAGGGATGGTTCGGTGGCGAGCAGGACCGACGCGCGACCGGCGCCGGCGATGGCCTTCTGGAACTCGGTGAGCTGCTCGGCGATCCGTTCGAGCGGCTGGCGCAGCATCTCGCTGTAGCGGAAGAGGGCGACGACGGCGCCGACGCTGACGACCCCGGCATCGTGGAGCACGAAGCCGAGCGCGAGGGTCGCCACCGATCCGACGGCGAAGGTGGCGGCGGCGAGCGTGTACGAGCCGTCGCCGAGGAACGATGCCTTGCGCGCCGTGCTCCACGACCGGGCCGAGTTGGCGTGGAGGCGGTGAACCGCGTAGCGCCCCGCCCCGTTGGCTCGGAGGTCTTCGAGCCCACCGAGGCGTTCCTCGAGGTCGCCGTAGAGCACCGCGTTGGCCTCGCGCTCGGCTTCCCGAGCGGGTACCGCAGCGCTGCGGAGTCGGATGAGCACGACCGATCCGACGATGCTGGTGAGCACGAGCAGCAGGCCGGCCCATGGGTCGATGAGGAACGCGATGGTGAGCATCCCCACCATGAGCACCATGTTCCCGAGGACGTGGACCAAGACGTTGGCGAAGAAGACCACCATGGCCTCGACGTCGCCGTCGATCCGCTCGATGAGCTTGCCGGGACTGTGCTGGCCGTGCCAACCCATCTCGAGTCGGAGGGCGTGGTGGGCGAGCTGCTCGCGCAGCCGGTTGCCGGCTCGCCACGACAGGTCGACCGCGCCGTAGGTGACGAGGAGCTGCAGGGCCTCGGCGACGAGGGCGACCACCACATAGGCCGCGGCGATCGAGGTGAGCAGGGACAGGGGGCGCTCGTTGATGGCGCTGTCGACGAACCAGCCGAGCATTGCCGGCATCGTCAGGCGCAGAGCGAGCGCGACGAGGAGGAGTCCACTGATGGCTGTCGCCCTGCCGCGATCGGGTCGGATCGTGGTGAGGAGCAGCCGCA
>JBKGZW010000292.1:0-2530 GCA_046543225.1 Acidimicrobiales bacterium | reverse complement strand
TACCATCCCGCGATGCGAGCAGGTCGTCTGGTCGGGCTCGTGCTCCACCTCCAACAGCGCGGCCCCACCACCGCGGAGACCTTGGCCGAGGCGCTCGAGGTCTCGGTGCGAACGATCTACCGGGACGTGGCCACCCTCCAGGAGGCCGGCGTGCCCCTGTGGGCCGAGTCCGGTCCCGGCGGCGGCATCCGCCTCGTCGAGGGGTGGAGCGGCCGCATCGGGGGTGTGACCGCCGATGAGCTCGACGCTCTCACGCTGGCCGGGGCTCCCTCGGTCGCCGCCGAGCTGGGGCTGGGCACGGTCGTGGCCGCCGCCCAGGCCAAGGTGGTCGACGCCCTTCCGCCGGAGTTGCGTGGCCGGGCCTCACGAGTGCGGGAGCGGTTCCTGCTCGACGCGCCCGGCTGGTTCCACCGCGGCGACCCCGACGACCACCTCCCGGCGGTCGCTTCGGCGGTCTGGAACGATGAGCGCATCGATCTCCGCTACCGGCGAGCCGACCGGACCGTCGCCCGCCGCATCGACCCGCTCGGACTGGTCCTCAAGGGCGGGACCTGGTACCTGGTGGCCGCCCACCGTGGCCAGGCCCGCACCTATCGGGTGGGACGGATCAGCTCCGTCGAGTCGACCGGGCAACGGGTCCGACGGCCCGACCGGTTCGATCTGGCGAGGTGGTGGGAGGCGTCGGCCGAGGAATTCGATCGCTCGCTGCTGCGGACCGCCATCACGGTCCGGCTCTCCCCTGCCGCGCTGCGCCTCCTCCCCCACGTGGTGGGCCCCGTCGCCGCCCGCATCGGCACCGACACCGCCGGTGACCCCGACCCCGACGGGTGGCGACGACTGGAGCTGCCGGTCGAGTCCGAGGAGGTGGCCGCTGGCCAACTGCCCGCCCTCGGGTCGGGCGTCGAGGTGCTGGCGCCTCTGTCGCTGCGCCGCCACCTGGCGACGGTCGGTGCCGAGCTCGCGGCGCAGAACCGCGTCGGCGACTAGTCGACAGCCCATCGGGTGTTTTGGTGCCGGCCCCACCGGTTAGGTCGCGCGAGACGCAGTACGCGAGCGCGAAGGAGCGTTACGTGAACACCCCCAAGGCAACCCGACGGAGTTCTCTGCTGGCAGGAGTGCTCGGCGTCGTCGCCATGGTCGCAACCATGGCTGCCGCGCCGCATCCCGCTGAAGCACAGGTCGACGCGGATGCATGCCCTGCTTCGGTGGATACGACCGACGAAGGGTGGATCTGCTCGATGCTGATCCTGAACACGCCGAACGACACCCCAACCGCTGGCGAGATCGATCGGTGGAGCCAGCGGCTCGTCGTCGACGGTCGCGCCGCAGTCGCGGAGGACATCGTCTTCTCCGATGCGTCGGTCGATGCCAAGGTCTCGGCACTGTATGAGACCCAGCTCGGCCGCGAACCGGACCCGGAAGCGGTCGCCCACTGGCGCTCGCGCATGCAGGCGGACCGGTCCGAGCTTCCGGTCGAGTACGCGATCTTCGCCTCGAGCGAGTATCTCTCGCAGTTCGAGTCACCTGAAGCCTTCGTGAACGCCCAATACCAGTACTACCTGGGTCGTGAAGCGAGCATCGAAGAGCGCGAAGCGTGGGCTCAGCTCTACGTCGACGAGGTACTGTCCACCGAGGACATCACCCGCCGTATCGCCACATCGGCCGAGGCCGGCGATGTGCGAGCCCGGATCCTCTACTCGGACCTTGCCCAGCGCTCGCCCGACGCGGGTGGCCTCGAGACGTGGCGGAGCTACAGCCAGGATGCTGGGCTCTACGCGGCGATCGCCGAGTTCTCGGTCCATCCCGAGGTCGTCAACGCGCTCGGCCACGCAGGCACGGGAGGAACCGACGATCCAGAGCCGACGCCAGGCTCGGACCAGGACATCCTGGTGGCGCCACAAGAGGTGGTGACCACCGACGTCGGCGAACCGGTGGAGATCTCGGTGCCGAGTCGATACGACCAGGAGGACTTCACCGGCCCGGTCGACGTCGCCCTGTTCCCGTGCACCCACGTACCGGCCACCGACTCGCCGGTGACGTTCAGCGATGTGAACGGCGACGGGTTCGCCGACGGAATCGGCTCGACCGTGGCCGATCAGGCCTACATCTCCAGGGTGAACGGCGAGCCCACCGGGGGGCGCGAGCTCTACGTGGCCGGCGTCCGGCCTCCGAGCCAATCGATGGGCACTGGCGGCGTGGTTGGCGACGACGACACGCTCCGCTTCGACGTGATCGCCGGGCCCAACGCTGATTGCGCGGTGATCGCCGTGTTCGACAACGACGACGGCGATCGCCAGCTCCGCGTGGACTCCCAGGGTCGGGCCATCGACCCGTTCGGGGTCACCGAGGTGCGCTGGCAGTAGGACGGACCAAACCTCACAACCGGAGCATGTGCCCCGCCACGAGCGGGGCACATGCGCGTCGACCCCGTGCGCGGCACGCACCCGGATGCGGGTCGGGCTACGAGCGGTACGACTAGCCCAGGCTGTTCAGTAGGCGGCTGGGGTCGGGTGGCTGTGGCTGGCTCTCG
>JBKGZW010000090.1:0-12041 GCA_046543225.1 Acidimicrobiales bacterium | reverse complement strand
CCTATTGACGTTAGGAGCAATGGGGCATACCTTGGCTCATGTGTCAGGTGGGCGCTCGTCGGGGGCCACCGGTCCGCCCTCGACACGGTTCCCACGTCCACCGCACCCGTACCGGAAGGAGCGACCATGAACCGAGCCGCGACCACGATCGACCGTCTCGAGCGCATCGATCGCGGTCCCGAGGCCTGGCGCCTCGCGACCGCGGCCTACGACGCGCTCCTGGACCAGCTCGGGTCCCTGTCCCCCGAGGAGTGGGAGCGCCCCACCGTCTGTGAGCCGTGGACCGTCGCCGACATGGTCCGCCACCTGCTCGGCGCCGCCGAGGCGCACGCCTCCATCCCTGCGTTCATCCGCCAGCAGATGTGGGCCACGCGACACAAGGGCGAGTACGACGGCAACGCCCTCGACGCATGGACCGGTCTCCACATCCGCAGGCACGCCGACCTCGAGCCCGACGAGCTCCTGGCGCGGCTGCGCGACATCGCACCCCGCGCGGTGCGTGCCCGGTCGCGCTTTCCTGCGCTGCTCGGACGGATCCCGGTCCCCGTCGACGCGTCCGGCAACATGCCCGCGGGGTCCCCGGCCCGGATCACCCTCGGCGAGCTCAACACCGTGACCTTCACCCGTGACACCTGGTTGCACCGCATCGACATCGCTCGGGCCGTCGGCCGCGAGCCGAACATCGATCCGGACGTCGACGCCAGGATCGTCGAGGACGTCGTCATCGAGTGGGCGCATCGCCACGAGGCGCCGTTCCAGCTCACCCTCACCGGGAAGGCCGGCGGCGACTACGCGCAGGGGACCGACGGTCCCGAGATCGAGCTCGATGCGGTGAGCTTCGCCTGGATCCTCTCGGGGCGCGACGACCCCGCCCCGGACGCGCCGGGAGCGGATCTGCTCACCACCCGCGTGCTGTTCTGATCCTGCGCCCTGAGCCGCAGCTGCCGGCCGTCCCGGTGAGGCGCTCAGAACTGGTCGACGGTGAGGGGGTTGAGGTCGGCGACGAGCTCCTCGACGACACAGCAGGCGGCAAGGTCGCCCAGGGCGTCGCGGGCGAACGGGTCGGTGGCGTCGTGGATGTGTCCGATGGTGATCCCGAGGGCTCGGTCCTCGTGGAGCTCGACGGGGGTGTGGGGTCCGGTCAGCTCGCGCACGGTGTCGAGATCGAGGGTGGTGGCGAACAGCGCGATCTGGTCGGCACCGAACCGGATGCGGAACACGCCGTCGGGTTCGGGGTCGGCGGCCAGTCCGGTCACGAACCGCAGGTGCAGGTGCTCGCTCCCGCTGAGGTCGAGAAAGGCGAGGCGGTGTCCGTCTCGGTGCAGCGACCACGCCCTGGCCACGGCGTTGCGGAACCCGCAGGTCGAGGTTCGCACCGCTGCCGTCGCGGCACCCGGGGCGTCGGGTCCGGCCCGGAGGCACACCCGTCTGTCGGCGGAGACGACCAGCACGCTGTCGGGGATGCAGTGCAGCAGGGCAGCGGTTCGGCGGAGGCAGGCGAGGATCCGGTCATCGAGCATTGCCCGATGTTAGGAATACCTAACGATGCGCGCAAGGGGCATGTCGGTTGTCGGTGTCAGTGGTTCAGCCGTCGCGAAGCTGCTTGAGGAACGCCTCGACCTCGGCGCGGTCCTTGGTGCGGCGCATCGGGGGGAGCGCGTTGACGATGTCCCAGCGGTAGCGGGCCGCGGTGGCCAGCCGCTTGTCGAGCACCGCGACCACACCGCGGTCCTGGTCGCTGCGGATGAGCCGACCGGCGCCCTGGGCCAGCATCATGGCCGCACGGGGGAGATCGATCAGGCGGAACGCATCGCCCCGCACCCGTTCGCGGCGCGCCGACAGCACCGGGTCGTCGGGTCGGGGGAACGGCAGCCGGTCGATGGTGACCAGCGACAGCGTGCGGCCGGGAAGGTCCACGCCCTGCCAGAACCCGAGGGTGGCGAACAGGCAGCTCTCCTCGTCGTCGCGGAACGCCTCGACCAGCGCTGGCTTGGGCAGGTCGCGCTGGGTCAGCACCTTCCACGGCAGCCGCGGTTCGAGGACCCGCGCCGCGGCGTCCATGGCCCGCCACGACGTGAACAACGCCAGGGTGCGGCCGCCGGCGGCAACGATCAGCGCCTCGAGCTCGGAGTGCAGCGCCACCTCGTAGGCGGCGTCCCGGGGATCGGGCATCGCCGCCGCGCAGTACAGCAGCGCATTGGTCTGGTAGTCGAACGGACTGCCGACGTCGAGCTGGTCGAACCCTCCGTCGGGAAGGCCGACCACCGCCGCCAGGTTCGGTGGGATCGTCGCGCTGGTGAGCACCGCGGTGCGCTGGCTCCACAACCCGTCGACCAGCAGCTCGGCCACGTCCACCGGGGTGAGCTGCAGCGACGGGAACTCCGGGCTCCCGCTGACCCAGGCGACGTGGGTGTCGGGCACGGCGAGGGCGGTGTCGAGATCGTCGATGAGCGCGCCGGCCGCGGTGAGCGCCCGCTCGCGGCGCGCGGCCACGTCCGCGGTGCTGTCCTTGGGGACCCGGCGGACCGCGTCGAGGACGCGGTCCGCGTGCTGGCGGGCGGTCACCAGCGCTTCGGCCACCGGTCCCTCGATCGGTGCCCGCAGGCGTGTACCGGCCAGCTCTCCCAGCTCGTCGGCCAGGGCCGACCCGGCGGCCTCGAGCGAGGAGGCCAGGGTGTCGTCGGTGATGATCGCCCGGGCGGCCCGGCCGAGGTGCTGGAACCGTCCGGCTCCGATCTCGATCCCGGAGGTGGCCGAGATCACCTCCTCGAGCTGGTGGGCCTCGTCGATCACCACCACGTCGTGTTCGGGGAGCACCGCGCCCATGGTGGCCACGTCGAGTCCATAGAGATAGGTGTTGACGACCACCACGTCGGCGTCGGCGGCGGCCCGACGGGCGGCCTCGGTGAAGCACACGTCACCCTTCGGGCACTTGTTGGCCCCCGGGCACTCGCGGGGCCCGACCGACACCGCGGTCCACGCTCGCACCGAGGGCTCGAAGCTCAGCTCGGCACGGTCGCCGGTCTCGGTGGCGGCCGCCCAGGCGACCAGCTGGGCGATCTCCTCGGCCGGGGCCCGTTCGGCCAGTCCGTCGAGGCCGAGCTGCTCGTCGTCGCCGCCCCCACCCACCTCGGCCACCCGCTGCAGGCACACGTAGTTGGACCGGCCCTTCAGCACCGCGTAGGCGATGTCGTGGTCGAGCTGTTCGGCCAGGAAGGGGAGATCCTTGCCGGCGAGCTGGTCCTGCAGCCCCTTGGTCGCGGTGGCGACCACGACCCGTCGACCCGACAGCACCGCCGGCACGAGATAGGCGAGCGACTTGCCGGTGCCGGTGCCCGCCTGGACCACCACGTGGCGGCCCGACCCGATCCCCTCGGCGACCGCACGGGCCATCTCGACCTGTCCCGGCCGGTCCTCGCCACCGCCGGGCAGGTTGGCCACGACCGACTCCAGCGCGGCGACCGTGTCGCTGGGATCGGTGGAGGGGACCGGCACCCATACGACGCTACCGGCCACCACCGGCGGGACTGGACACCCCCGGCTGGGCCATCGGGCCTAGGTCGTTCGCATCGAATCGGTGGCCCCGGCCTTGACTGGCTCCTCGGGGCGCCGATGGGGTCCCATGCCAGGCACGAGCGCGCGCGAGCAGGAGCCACCGGGACAGACGATCGAGTCGCTGGTCGACCGGGTCGCCGAGCTCGAAGCACGCCTCGAGGCCACCCGATCACGCAACGATCACACCTCGGAACCTCCCATGACGAACGGCCAGCGCAAACCCAAAGGTGGGCCCATCGACGACGCCACCCGCAAGACCCTCGTGGCCAAGCGTGAGCGCCTCGAGCTGGCGCGGCTGGCCGAGCAGGCTGCCTGGGAGGAGCTGAAGGTCGAGGTGCGTGCCGCTGCCGGGTCGGGGGTGAGCTACCGAGAGATCGGCGACGCCATCGGCGTCACCAGGGCCCGGGTGTATCAGATCGTCTCCGGCAAGCGGTAGGCGACCGGCGCGGTAGCGTTCGGGACGTGGTCCCCGACGACATCGATCCCACGCGCATCCCCGCCCACGTCGCCTGTGTGATGGACGGCAACGGCCGCTGGGCGAAGCGCCGAGGGCTGAAGCGGACCGAGGGCCACGCCGCCGGCGAAGGAGCACTGTTCGACACCGTCGAGGGCGCGCTCGATCTCGGGCTCGACTGGTTGACGGTCTATGCCTTCTCCACCGAGAACTGGCGGCGCCCCCGGGACGAGGTGAAGTTCCTCATGAACTTCAACGAGTCGATCCTGGTTCGTCGTCGCGACGAGCTGCACGAGCGCGGCGTGCGGATGCGCTTCATCGGGCGCCGCGACTGGCGGGTGCCCAAGCGCCTCCTGCGTCGCATGGAGGAGTCCGAGGAGCTCACCGCCGACAACCGCACCATGACCTTCACCATGGCGTTCAACTACGGAGGCCGAGCCGAGCTGGTCGACGCGGTGCGGGCGATCGTCGACGAGGGGATACCGGCCGACAGGATCGACGAGCGCACCATCGCCGCTCACCTGTACGCGCCCGACATGCCCGACCCCGACCTCATGGTCCGCACCTCGGGCGAGTTCCGCACCTCGAACTACCTGCTGTGGCAGCTGGCCTACAGCGAGCTGGTCTTCACCGAGGTGCTGTGGCCCGACTTCCGGCGCGAGCACCTCTTCGACGCCGTCGCCGAGTACCAGCGGCGCGAACGTCGCTTCGGCGGTGTCGACGAGACCTGAGCCGTCCGCGGCACCGAACCGGCGCGGCGCTAGCGTCGAGCTGTGAGCAAGGGAGCGATCTACCGCGACCACGGGATCGTGCTGCGCACCTACAAGCTGGGTGAGGCCGACCGCATCGTGGTGTTCATCACCCAGGGCCGGGGCAAGGTCCGAGCCGTGGCCAAGGGCGTGCGCAAGACCCGCTCCAAGTTCGGTTCGCGTCTCGAGCCCATCAGCCACGTCGCCCTGCAGCTCTATGAGGGACGCGAGCTCGACATCGTGACCCAGGTCGAGTCCGTCGACCACTTCCGACCGATCCGCGAGGACCTCGATCGCTTCTCGCGGGCCACCTCCATGCTCGAGGCGATCGATCAGATGGCCCAGGAGCGCGAGGACAACCCGCACCTGTACCGCATGCTGCTCGGGGCGTTGCGGGCCCTGGCCGCCCAGGACTCGCCGCTGGTGATGGGCGCCTTCTACTGGAAGCTGCTCACCCAGGAGGGGTTCGGGCCGGTGCTCGACGGGTGTGTGAGCTGCGGCGAGGATGCCGAGCTGGTGGCCTTCGATCTCCACGAGGGCGGCACGCTGTGCCACTCGTGCCGTTCCGGTGTGCCCCTGACGCCCGAGGCGCTCGACCTGATGCGACGGATCCTGGGGGGTCAGCTCGGCGCCGCGCTCAACGAGCCCCGGTCACCGGCGACCCACGAGGTCGAACAGCTCGCCACCAGGGCGATGGAGCACCACCTCGAACGACGCCTGCGGTCGGTCGGGGTCATCGAACGGGCATAGTGGGTCGATCGGGTCCTCGCACACCACCACGCCGAGGTCGACCGCCCCTGCGCCCCGTACGACGAGCATCTTCTCCACGAGCCCGAGGGTGCCGATCCGCCGATGGTTCGGTGGGGACACATCGCGTGCGGAGCGTGAGGTGGCTACGTGTGTCCTCGATGCCGGTGCCGCCCTCGACCCTGGTGGTGGTCGTCGTCGCCCCTGTCACGTTGGGCGCAGCGCTGGAAGGCGGGGAGGTGTCGCTGCTGTGAGGCCTCTCGGAGGTTGTGGAGCACCTCGCGGATGTCGGGTCGCTCGATGGCGGCGAGGAGTCGGTCATAGAGCGCAGCGTTCTCGATCTCGGCGTCGATGGCGTCGGCACAGGCTTGTGCCACCGATTCGTATCGGGTCACCTTGCCCGGCCACGGGTTGGTGGGTACAGGCACCTCGTAGCGCTGCATGAGCCGTTCAAGCGCAGCGATGTGCCGGCCTTCTGACTCGACGATGTTCACGAAGGGGCGCACTTCCCCGAAGTCGGCGATCACCTGCGCGTAGGTGGCGTGGGCCCTGTGCTCGTCGTCGAGCGCGTCGAGGAGTGCGATGACCTCCCGTGGCCGGAGCACACTGCGGTTGGCCACCCGCGCTGGCGCCGAATCCGTGCCGGTACCCCCCTGCCAGCTCGCCAGCAAGGAGATGGCTTCCTCCTCGGTGGGGACGCGGTCGGGATGGGCGTCGACCTGCAGGAGCTCACCGTCAACGACGAAGCGGACGGTGACCTCGTCCTCGTCGATCGACTCGACGACATCGAGCTCGTGGCCCTTGTGGTGGTATGTGGCGATCACGCGTTCCATGTGTCCATGATGCGCCTGCGCCGACCCGTTACCCAGGGCCAAAGGTCTTGCGACCTTCGGCCCTTGCCGATATCCGCCGCGCGCGGGGAAGATCAGGGTATGGAGACGATGAGCGAGGCACTCGAGCGCCTGGCCGAAGCTGGCTGCGGCGAGGACCTGGTACCCGATGGGAAGCTGCTGCGGGCTGTCGGGTCGGGTGTTCGCTACGATCCGGCCGAGCTGGCGGTGGCGGAGGTCGTCCGATTCGAGGGGCCCAGCGATCCGGCCGACGAGGCCGTCGTGTTCGCGCTCACCACTGCAACCGGAGAGCCCGTCGGAACGTTCACGATGCCCTACGGGCCGACTGCCGGCGCCGACGACGCGGACATCGTGGAGCGCCTGCACCACCCTCCCCTCGACGAGGCCGACATCCGGGCGCACCAGGAGCACGACCACATCGTTGCGGTCTTCGAGACCCGCTCCGGTGCCGAAGGTGCCGTGGAGGAGCTACGTCGGCTCGGCTTGGGGAGCGACCGCCTCGGCGTGGCGGTGCACGGGCCGGGACAGGTGGCGTTCGAACACGATTCCGAGGCCGATCTGGGCCACGACCTCGAGGTCGACGTCGGTACCGGTGCTGTCGTCGGATTCCTGGCCGGATTCGCGCTCATGGGCACCCTCGTCCCGGTGGTCGGGCCCGTGGGTGTCGGCGGCCTGCTCGCCGTCGGTGCGGCCACTGGCCTGGGCGGCGCCATGTTCGGCGGCTACTTCGGCGTCGCGACCGAGGAGCGCGCCCTGACCGCGCACGAACAGATCGCCCGCACGCAGCTGCAGCCCGGCGAGGTGCTCGTCGCGGTCTGCAGCCACGGCCACCCGGAGACCGTCACGGGGGTGCTCCAGCGCCACGGCGGCGATCTGCGGGTCGCCCCGCCCAGCTGAATCGTCGCCGACGGACCGCTCGTTGGTCGGGCTGACCACGTAGCGTCTCCGGCACATGACGACGCTCGTGTGGATCACCACCTCCGGCCTCGCGATGAGCGCCATCGCCCTGACCGGCAGTCTCACCCTGGTCCTGCCCACCGAGACGTTCAAGAAGCTCGTCCTGCCGCTCGTCGCGCTCGCCGCTGGCTCGCTGCTCGGCGGTGCGCTGTTCCACATGCTGCCGGAGTCGGTCGAGGCGCTGGGCAACGGCCTCACCGTCTGGGCCTGGGTGGCCACCGGGATCTTCTCGTTCTTCCTGCTCGAGCAGTACCTGCACTGGCATCACTGCCACCGCCCGGTCGCGGCCCACCGTCCACTCGGCTACCTGATCCTCGTCGCCGACGGACTCCACAACCTCGTCGGTGGCCTCGCTGTCGGGAGTGCGTTCGTGCTCGACCACCGCCTGGGCATCGTCACCTGGCTGGTCGCTGCTGCCCACGAGGTCCCCCAAGAGCTGGGCGACTTCGGGATCTTGGTCCACAGCGGCTGGAACCGCCGGCGAGCCCTGCTCTTCAACGTCCTCTCCGCGCTCACGTTCCTCGTGGGCGGACTGCTCGCCTACGGGGTCTCCGGCCGCATCGACGTCTCGGTGCTCGTCCCCTTCGCCGCCGGCAACTTCATCTACATCGCCGCCACCGACCTGCTCCCCGAGATCACCACCTCGCCGTCGGCGGCGCAGAAGGCTGTGCTCACCGCCGGATTCGCCGCCGGCCTCCTGCTCCTCTTCACCGTCGCGCTCATGGCCTGACGCCGGCTGCCCCTCCTCATCCCGCCGTGCCGGTATCACACCGTGTCGATGCACACGGTGACCGATCCCGTTGGGGGCCCCGAGGGCGCCCCTTGTAGCCTTGCCCACCATGTCCGAGCCCGAAGCCGAGTACGAGCTGTTCGACAAGATCGTCAACCTCACCAAGCGGCGGGGATTCGTCTTCCCGTCCGCCGAGATCTATGGCGGCTTCCGGTCGACCTATGACTATGGCCCGGTCGGCGTGCTCATGCTGCGCAACGTGAAGAACGCGTGGTGGCGCTCCATGGTGCAGATGCGGACCGACGTGGTGGGCATCGACGCCGCCATCTTGTCGCCGCCGCAGGTGTGGGAGGCATCCGGCCACCTCCAGAACTTCACCGACCCGCTCGTCGACTGCCGGGCCTGCGGCGCCCGCCACCGCATCGACAAGCTCGAGGACCCCGACACCTGCCCCACGTGCGGCAAGTCGGGCCAGTTCACCGAGCCCCGCCAGTTCAACCTGTTGTTCAAGACCCACGCCGGCCCGGTGGAGAACGAAGGCGCTGTCGCCTACCTGCGGCCCGAGACCGCCCAGGGCATGTTCACCAACTTCGCCAACGTGTTGAACACCAGTCGCAAGAAGCCACCGTTCGGCATCGCTCAGGTCGGCAAGTCGTTCCGCAACGAGATCACCCCCCAGAACTTCGTGTTCCGCACCCGCGAGTTCGAGCAGATGGAGCTCGAGTTCTTCGTCCCGCCCGACGAGGCCCAGCAGTGGTACGAGTACTGGTGCGCCGAGCGCCTCCAGTGGTACATCGACCACGGCATCCCCGCCGACCAGCTCCGCCTGCGTGCCCACGATGCCGACGAGCTCAGCCACTACTCGTCGGCCACCTCCGACGTCGAGTACCTGTTCCCCTGGGGCTGGGACGAGTTGGAGGGCATCGCCAACCGTGGCGACTACGACCTGACCCAGCACGCCAACCACTCCGGCGAGAAGCTCGACTACTTCGACCAGGCCACCGGCGAGCGCTACGTCCCGTATGTGATCGAGCCCGCCGCGGGTGCCACCCGCACGATGATGGCGTTCCTCATGGCCGCCTACGACGAGGAGGAGGTGCGGGGCGAGACCCGCACCGTGCTGCGCCTGCACCACCGCATCGCTCCCTACCAGATCGCGGTGCTGCCGCTGTCGAAGAAGGACACGCTGATCCCGCCCGCCCAAGAGGTGCTCGCCGCGCTGCAGCCGCACTTCATGTGCGACTACGACGAGACCCAGGCCATCGGCCGCCGGTACCGCCGCCAGGACGAGCTCGGCACCCCCTACTGCGTCACCATCGACTTCGACAGCCTCGACGACAAGGCGGTCACCATCCGCGACCGCGACTCGATGGACCAGGAGCGAGTGCCCATCGCCGAGCTGGTCGACTGGTTCCGCCCGCGCCTGGTCTGATCTCATCGGCCTCGACCCTTGACCTCAAGCGAACTTGAGGTCATACGGTCCGGTCATGACCACACAGACACCGCTCCGACGCCCCTCCGAGACCCTCGATCGCCTCCTCGACGACGAGCTGGCGTTCTCGCCGACCTTTCGACGGCGCTACAGCACCCACCTGGCGATGGCGCTCGCCGCCCTCGACCAGATGGGGGCGCCACCATCGGTCCTGCAGGCCACCTTCGACGCCCACGCCCGAGGTGAGTCCGAGCCACGCGACGATCCCGAACGACTCGAGGAACGACTGCGCGAGGTCGCCCGCGACGGCACCGCCGCCACGGTCGCCGCCCGCGTCCCCAACGTCGCGGTCGGTCCCGCGAGCCAACTGTTCCACCCGATGATCCGCCTCGCCTACGCCCTCGAGGTCGAGCACCCCGGCCAGGTGGCCGCCGCGTTGCTCGACTGGGAGACCCGGCTCCAGGTGCTCCCCGCTCCGCCAGGGCCCCACGGCGTGCGACGCCTGCGCGACGTCGCTGCTGCGCTCGCGGATCATCCAGAGGGAACGTGGGACCGGACCTTCGACGTGGAGGGGACCGCTGCTCGCCCCGAGGTGCAGACAGCGCTCGAGGGAGTGGCGGTCGACGCCGACACGCTCGACGACATCTCGTCGTTCGCCCTCGCCGCCCACGCCACCGCCGGCGAGTTCGTCACCCTCCACCTGGTCACCGGCGCCCGCGCCCTGCGGGTGGTGAGCGGCTGGGTCGACGCCGACACGGCCCGGCTGCTCGCCGAGCGGGCGCTGACGGCCATGGCGGTCGGCTACGCCGTCGTGGGCGCACCCCCGATGCTCGACCCGACCGAGCTCGACCGCCTTCGCGGCTCGGCGCTGCCCGACCGCGACGCCGTCCTCGAGCACGCCATCGGTTCACCGGACCCCCACGTCGTCAAGCTCGCCAACGTCGCCATGGCCGAGGAGGCCCGCACCGGCGATCTGCTCTACCGCGTCCTGGCCGCTCGGGTCGTCGGCCTGGTCGACTGACCGAGCGGCGCGACTCGGCCACCAGGGTGCAGGCTGGACACGCGAAGGTCGTGGCCGATCAGGGCCAGACCGCCTCGAGGGCCATGAGTCCACCGATCCCCAGCGCCAGGGTGAGGGCGACCGACCTCGTCTTCCAGGCCACCAGCGCGGCGAGGATCCCCGCGGCGAGGCGGGGCTGGAGCAGATCGATCGTGCCTTCGGGGCGCACCACCGATGGCAGGATGATGGCGGCGAGCACCGCGGGCGGGATCTGGCGAAGGATCCGGCTCGCCCACGGTGGGACCTCGGCCAGACGACCGGCCGCGGCGAGGAACGACGCCCGCATGGCGTAGGTGCCGGCGCCCGCGAGGGCCAGGGCGATCCACACGTCACTCATCGACCGCCCCCGACCCCGACGTGGTGTCCGCGGTGTCGCCCTCGCCGAGGGTGGAGAGCCAGTCGATCACCGTGCCCGCCGCGATCCCGCTCACGCCCCCCACGATGATCGACCACGGCCCGAACCCCGACTCGGCGGCGACCACCGCGGCGATGCCCCCGGCGAGGGTGGCGGCCACCGCCGGTCGGTTGGTGAGGATGGGGATCAGCAACACGAGGAACACCAGCGGGATCGCGAAGTCGAGGGGGAGCTCCTCGGGAAGCGTCTCACCGAGAAGCCCACCGATCGCGGTGGACGACAGCCACGCCGACCCGAGCAGGAGGCCCCCACCGATGTGAAAGCTGGCATCAGGGACCCGGTCGTCTCCGGTCCAGCGCGACACCGACAGGGCATAGGTCTGATCGACGGTCAGGTACGCGGCGGCCAGGCGCCGCCGCAGCGGCTCATGGGCGAGGAAGGGTGCGAGCGACGCCGAGTAGAGCAGCATGCGCAGGTTGATGGTCAATCCCGCGGCCGCCGCCACCCAGAACGAGCCACCGTCGGCGAGCACCTCGGTGAGCGCGAGCTGGGAGGCGCCGGCGAACATGAACAGCGACATGCCGAGCGCAGCAGCGACCCCGAACCCCGCCGCCACCGGGGTGGCGCCGGCGACGAGCCCGAAGGGGATCACCGCCGCCAGCATGGGAGCTGCCGTGCGGGCGCCCGCTCGAAGCTCTGATCGACTCATGCCCGCATCATGGCGGGACGAAGGTCGATCAGGCGACCCGGATCTCGACCCGGCCCTCGCCGGTGTGGGTGGTCCTGACCTGCAGACCCCGGCCCCGTGCCGCCTGACGTACCGCGGAGCGCAGAGCGGTCACCAGTGCGGGGTCGACCCGGGCCATTGCCCGGCCCTCGGACTGGCAGTCGTCCACCACCCGTTCGGCGATGCGAGCCAGCCGCTCGGCGAACGCGGCCGACACCCGCTCGACCGGGGGCCGGCGGAACGGCCGTTCGACGCCCTCGAAGCTGCACTCGCCAAGTGTCGCGTGTCGACACCGGTACACCCGCCCGCTGTCGGTTCGGGTCACCCGCAGCGCATCGGGACGATGGCAGACCGGACAGGTCGAGCCCGCCGGCGGCACCGGCAGCGGGCTCTGATCGGAGGATCGGTGGTGAGCGTCGGTCAT
>JBKGZW010000291.1:0-2580 GCA_046543225.1 Acidimicrobiales bacterium | reverse complement strand
GCGACCTCGGCTCGTTGCACGGCATCGAGATCGTTGGGGTCGAAGGTGACCAGTGGGTGGAAGTTGCCGTCGCCGGCATGGCCGATGACCGGGATGGTCGTGTCGTTGCGCTCGGCGACCGACGCCACCGCGACGAGCAGCTCCGGGATGCGCGGGATCGGCACCCCGACGTCTTCGATCAGCACGCTGCCCAGCCGCTCGACACACGGGATGGCGATGCGGCGGGCGGCCATGAGCAGCTCGCCCTCGTCGGGGTCGTCGGTGACCGCGACATAGGTGGCCCCGGCCCGCTCGGCGACCTCGGCCACCCGAGCAGCGGTGTCGCCGCCGGCATCGGATTGCCCGAGCAGCAGGGCTCCCACCGAGGTGTCCAGCCCCATGGGCTTGGCCGCCTCCACGGCGGCGACCGCGGCGCGATCCATGAGCTCGAGGGCCGACGGGCGCAGCGACGCCATGACCTCGCTGACCGCGTGACCGGCGTGGACCGGATCGGCGAAGGTGGCCACCACGGTTGCCGACGGTGGCGGCTGGGGGCGCAGCCGCAGCGTGGCCTCGGTGATGACGCCCAGGGTCCCCTCCGAACCGACGAACAGTCGCTTCAGGTCGAGCCCGGCGACGTCTTTGATGGTGCGACCACCGAGGCGGGTGACGGTGCCGTCGGCGAGCACGACCTCGATGCCGAGCACGTAGTCGGTGGTGACGCCGTATTTCACACAGCACAGCCCACCGGCGTTGGTGGCCAGGTTGCCGCCGATGGAGCAGATCTCGAACGACGACGGGTCGGGCGGGTACCAGAGCCCTTCGGCCACGGCCGCCTGCTTGACCTCGACGTTGAGCGCTCCCGGCTGTACGACGGCGAGCATGGCGTCGCGGTCGACCTCGATGCGACGCATCCGCTCGGTGGACAGCGTGATGCACCCGTCGACCGCGGCCGACCCGCCGGACAGCCCCGTCCCCGCCCCCCGCGTGACCACCCCGACACCGAAGCGGCTGGCCAGGCGCATCACGGTGGCGACCTCGGCCGTCGAGCCCGCTCGCACGAGCGCGAGTGGTCGTCCGGGCACGATCGTCTTGGCCCGATCGAAGCGATAGCCGTCGACGACATCGGGGTCGACGACCACCGAGTCGGCGGGAAGCTCATCAGCAAGAGCGGCGACGACGTCAGCAGCGGTCATCATGTCGAGTCGGGCCGGCTCCATCGGCAGAACACCGCCAAACGGTAACAGTCGAACGAGCCGCCACCCCGGCCGGGCTCCGGGGCTCGGTCCGCGTGGGAACAACGGGGGTGGCGAGTGCGTTGAAACGAGGTGCACACACGGTGCCGCAGAGCGAACCACCACCTACCCTGGCAGGAACTCGCCGGGGACCCCCCAAGGAGACGATATGGCTGCCGCCACCGCTGCTGTCACCAACCGCACCGATGCCGACCACCAGCGCATCCTCGAGATCACCCGCGAGGCGCTCGCCGAGGCCGGGGCCCGGCCGATGCTGGTTCCCGGGGTCGATATCGACCGGTGGGCCGACGAGCTGGCCGCAGCCGCGGGCGACGACGCCCTCCTGCACCTCTCGATCGAGAAGCTGCGCGACACCGGGCGGGCGCTGGTCGACGACCTCGCACCGGGCGACCGGTGCGGCTCGGCCAGCCGGGTGACCGACGCGCTGCTCGACATCTACCAGATCGTGTCCTGAGCCTTCGGGCAACGAACAGGTGCCCACCCTGCCCGCAGCAGAGAGGTCCACGAGTCCTTGGCGGGCGAGGCTTCGGGTCGCGTTGCCACTGGTGGCGCTGCTCGGCCTCGGGGTGGGTGCGATCCTGGCCAAGCGCCAGGCCCCATGGATCCCGTGGATCTACCTCGCTGCCCTCCTCGGCGGATCGATCGCGCTGGCCTCGGCGTACTGGTGGCGCTCAGCGCCGCGTCGGTGGCGCATCGTCGGCGCGGCGGGCGCGACGGCGCTCCTGCTCGTCCTGTTGCCCGTGCCGTGGCTGACGGTGCGGGGAGCCGACCCACCGGGCACGGCCTGGCGCCTCGACGGCCGCGTCACCGTCGACGGCGACACCATCGACCCGCCCGGTGAGTGGTACTGGCTGACCGTCGGCCGTCCGCCGCTGGTGGGCGAGGTGGTCAAGGCCTGGGTGACCGGTGCCGACGGTCCGATCGACCTGCGCCACGGCGACGACGCGAGTCGCCCCCAGGCGAGTGAGCCGGCAGCAGTGGCGGTCGCCCTGCGGGCGGCGGGCCAACCGCAGCTCGAAGAGGACCTCGACGTGGCCGTGGGCGGACGTCTCGCCGCAACCCCCATCGGGGCCTGGTACCGGAGCCTGGCGCTGGGGCGATCGCACGGTCTGATGGTGTCGCTGGTGACCTACGCCCACGCGTCGGGCGAGGACCTGTCGCGGGGGCAGGCGATCGCCGGGACCGGCGCGATCGAACCCGACGGCCGGGTCACCCGCATCGGCGGCCTGGCCTCCAAGGCCCGGGCAGCGGTGAACGCCGGTGCCGAGGTGTTCCTGTTCCCCGCCGAACAGGCCGGCGAGCTCGACGGGTTCGACCCCGGCACCATGGAGCTGGTCCCCGTGGC
>JBKGZW010000290.1:0-2600 GCA_046543225.1 Acidimicrobiales bacterium | reverse complement strand
GCCGGCGATCGCGAACAACCCCGCGTACTGCTTCGCCGGGTTGTCGAGCGCCGCGGTCGCCTGGGCCGCGAACCAGTTGACGACCATCATCGCGCCGAGCAGCAACAACCAGGTGAAGCCGCTGCCGCTGGTGAAGAACACGTCGAACAGCATCTCGGCCACGCCCCCGTTGAACAGGGCGACCTCGATGCCGATGAACACGGCCAGCGCCAAGGCGATGTGCTGGTAGACCTTGATCATGAACGCCCGGCGGCGATCGTCGGCCAGCGAGACGACCGGCGTTGGGGTGGGGGTTGGGGCACCTGCGTACACGTGAGACCTCCGCCTCATGTTCTG
Organism: Acidimicrobiales bacterium; assembly: GCA_046543225.1. Lineage (GTDB taxonomy): Bacteria > Actinomycetota > Acidimicrobiia > Acidimicrobiales > SKKL01 > SKKL01. Next base: position 2,264 of record JBKGZW010000290.1, on the reverse strand, counting down.
CGAACGATCTCTGTTCTACCAGGTCGAAGGCGAAAACCGGCGGTCAGGGCCGCCCCCTCAGGCGCCCTCACCCGGCCGATCTCACACGACCGACGCGGATCCAGCATCGCCATGACTGTCCGGGTCGCTGGGGCCGTGGCGGTCCTCGCGCGACGGCGGCACCAGCGCGACCAGCAGGGCAGGGACGGCCGAGGTGAGCAGCGCCTCGGGGCGACCCAGGCGGGTGGCCAGCACCCCGAACAGGGCCGGCCCGATGACGAACCCGGTCGCGACGAACACGATGGCCAGCGTGAATCCGGTGGTGGGGCGGTCGTGGAAGACCTGCTGACTCCACATCACCAAGAACGCGAACCCTGTGGTGAAGCCCAGACCGAACATCGCCGCCGATCCCATGGCGGCGACCACCGAGCCGGGCGCGACCAGCAGCACCAGGCTCGATCCACCCACCAGGACGAGCATCACCGCCAGCGGCCCGCGCAGCCCGTACCGGTTGGCGATCCCGCCACCGAACACACCCACCGCCGCCCCGGCGATTCCCAGGGCCGCCCACATCGCCGGACCGGTCCAGCTGGCCAGCCCGGCGGCCTGTGCCGTGTCAGGTGCGTACGCGAAGTAGGCACCGGAGGTGATCGACACCCCCAGGGTGACGGCGAGCAGCCGCACCGACCGGGGGTTGAAGAACCACCCGAGCCGCAGCCGTGCCCGGTCGAGGGCTGGATCCGCCGGGATCGGCGCGAGCACCCTCCAGGCGGTCGCAGCCGCCACCAGCCCGATCGTCGCGAACGCCCACCACACGGCCCGCCATCGGTCCCCGGCCACCAGCACGAAGGCGCTGGCGACCATCAGGCCGACCGGAGAGCCGGCATTGACCAGCGCCAGGGCCCGCCGGCTCCCAGACGGCGGGACCTGGTTGCGGACCACGTCCGAGAACGGCGCCCACGCCCCGCCGGCGCTCGTCCCCGCCGCGGTGATCCCCACCGCCAGCAGCACCGGGCCCGGCGCAGACGCGGTCGTGGCCGCGCCGACCGCGAGCAGCAGGCACCCCGACACCACCGGCACACGAGGCCCGAAGCGGGCGGTGAGGACGCCGGTGATCACGGTGGTCACCAGGTAGCCGGCCTGGGCTGCGCTGGCATAGAAGCCGAGGACCTCCAGTGACAGGCCGAACTCCTCCCGGAAGGTCGGCACGAACAACCCGTAGGCCTGCCGGCCGATGCCATAGGTCGCCACCAGTGCCAACAGGCCCGCACCCCCCACACGGGAGCTCTGGCTCAGGCGCACGACCGGTCGGCTCCGGCCCACGTGGTGGGTCAACGTGCAGGCGGAGCCAGCACCGGACGGCCGCCCGCTCCTCGCTTCGACTCGTACATGGCGTCGTCGGCCCTGGCCATGAGTGACTCGGCAGCCTCCCCACCAGCGGTCCAGGCGACGCCCACGCTGGCGCGTGTCGAACGGAGGGGGTCGTCGGGGGCGGAACCCGGTTCGAGTGTCGCCGCGATGCGGTCGGCGGCGGCGAGGGCGTCGTCGACACCACCCACATCAGGGCAGACGACGAGGAACTCGTCGCCTCCGAGACGACCGACGACGTCGCGTCCCCGCACCGCCCCCGCCAGACGGGCGGCCACCTCCGCGAGCACCTCGTCGCCCACCGCGTGTCCGAACGAGTCGTTGACATTCTTGAACCCGTCGAGATCGACGAAGATCGCCGCGAGACCCGGGGCCGAGGCACCACCGAGCCCGGCCCCGAGCACCGCCGCCTCGAGCGAGCGGATCGTCGACTCGCGGTTGTGCAGCCCGGTGAGGGGGTCGAAGGTGGCTCGGATCTCGAGACTCTCACGCAAGCGTGCCCGCTCGGTGACATCGGAGATGCAGCAGATGAACCCGTCCGGCTCACCGCCGTTCCCGGACAGGCTCCGCAGGACGATCTCCGCGATCAGCGGGTGAGCGCGGCCGGGAACCGAGAGCAGGACCTCGATGTCGTGGTCCCCACCCCGCAGCGATGCCTCCAGGGCCGAAGCCATCTCGCCCCGGCGCTCGGGATCGGTCGCGGCGAGCAGCGGTTCGACCGTCTCCACGCGTTCCCCGAACAGCTCGCCCACCAGGCGGTTGGCATAGATCACCCGACCGTCGCGGTCGAACTGCACGATGGCCTGGGGCAACGCCTCGGCCAGACGGTCGAGCAATCGCTCGCGTCGTCGGATCTCGTCCTGGGCCTCCATCTCGGCCGAGATGTCGACGAGCTCGAGCTGCACCTCGGGACGTTC
>JBKGZW010000089.1:0-12376 GCA_046543225.1 Acidimicrobiales bacterium | reverse complement strand
GCCCCGCTCGTGGCGAGCACGCTTGCACACCAGCCCGCCACGATCAACCTAACGCCGTACAGACGTTCAGGTCTGTTCGGGGCGGAGCGTGGGGAACAAGATGACGTCGCGGATGGTGGTGGTGTCGGTGAGCAGCATCACCAACCGGTCGATGCCGATGCCCAGCCCGCCGGTCGGAGGCATCCCGTACTCGAGGGCCCGGATGAAGTCCTCGTCGAGCACCATGGCCTCGGCATCGCCCGCCGCCTTCGCCATCGCCTGGGCCTCGAGGCGGGCCCGCTGCTCGTCGGGGTCGACCAGCTCGGTGAAGGCGTTGCCCAGCTCGCGGCCGGCGACGATCGGCTCGAAGCGCTCGACCATGCCCGGCAGGTCGCGGTGGTCGCGGGCCAACGGCGAGACCTCCTTGGGGTAGTCGGTGACGAAGACCGGCCCCCAGATCTCGGATTCGGTGGTCTTCTCGTAGATCTCCAGCACCAGCTTCCCGGGGCCGTCGGCGTCGTTCCACCCGATGTCGTGGCGGTCGCAGATCGCCCGCAGCTCGTCGAGGGACATGGTCACGTCGACGGTCAACCCGGCGTGCTCCTCGATCAGCTCGACCATGGTCGCCCGGCGCCAGGGCGGCGTGAGATCGAGCTCGCGGCCGTCGTAGGAGAAGACCGTGGTGCCCCGGACCTCGGTGGCGAGGTGGGCGACGAGCTCCTCGGTGAGGACCATCATGTCGGTGTAGTCGGCATAGGCCTGGTACAGCTCGAGCATGGTGAACTCGGGGTTGTGCCGGGTGGAGAGCCCCTCGTTGCGGAAGACCCGCCCGATCTCATAGACCCGCTCCATCCCACCGACCACCAGGCGCTTGAGGTACAGCTCGGGGGCGATGCGCAGGTAGAGGTCGAGGTCGAGGGCGTTGTGGTGGGTGACGAAGGGCTTGGCCAGCGCGCCGCCGGGGATCGGATGGAAGATGGGGGTCTCGACCTCGACGAAGTCGCGGTCGTCGAGCCAGCGCCGGATGAGGCCGAGGATGCGGCTCCGGTCCCGCAGCGCCTGCGCCTGGTCGGACACCCACAGGTCGACATAGCGCTGGCGGTAGCGGGTGTCGGGGTCGCTGAGCCCGTGCCACTTGTCCGGGAAGGAACGGCGAGCCTCGGCCAGCAGCACCCACTCGTCGACCCGGACCGACAGCTCGCCGCGGCGGGTGGTCATGACCACCCCGCGCACCCCGATCCAGTCGCCGAGGGACAGGTCGCCGAACCCGTCGAAGTCCGGGGTGGACGCCGCCGGAGCGAAGAGCTGCACCCGGCCCGAACCGTCCTGGAGGGTTCCGAACGCCAGCTTGCCCTGCACCCGGCGCAGCATGAGCCGTCCGGCGACGGTCACCACCGTGTCGGTCTCGGTGCCGGGATCGAGATGGCTCCAGGTGTCCGCGAGCTCGACCGCGCTGGCGTCGGGCTCGAAGCGGTAGGGGATGTCGGAGCGAGGGCTGGGGGCGTCGGGTTCGGTCATCACTCGGCGTTCTTGGCGTGGACGAGACGGAGCCCGTGGAGGGTGATCCACGGTTCGATCTGGTCGATGGTGGCCGAATACGGGGCGATGAGCGAACCCAATCCGCCGGTGGCCACCACCCGGCACTCGCCGATCTCCTCCTCGATGCGGGTCACCAGACCGTCGACCTGGCCCGCGAACCCGAAGATCGCTCCCGCCTGGATGGCCTCGACGGTGGTCTTGCCGATGACGCTTCGCGGCTCGATCAGCTCGACGGCGCGCAGGGCCGAGGCCCGCTGGAACAGCGCGTCGAGGCTGATGTCGACCCCGGGGGCGATGGCCCCACCGAGGTACTCGCCCTTGGCCGAGATGACGTCGCAGGTGGTGGCAGTGCCGAAGTCGACCACCACCGTCGGACCGCCGTAGAGGTGCCACGCCCCCACCGCGTTGGCGATGCGGTCGGCGCCGACCTCGCGCGGGTTGTCGGTGGCGATGGCGATGCCGGTGCGAACCCCTGGTTCGATCACCACGGGATCGACCTCGAAGTAGCGGGTGCTCATGTCGCGCAGCGCCGAGGTGATGCGGGGGACACCCGAGGAGACGGCGATGCCCTGGATCGCCCACGGGTCCGCGGACAGGCGCGAGTCGAGGAAGCTGCGGATGGCCACCGACAGCTCGTCGGCGGTGCGCTCGGCGGTGGTGGCGATGCGCCAGTGGTCGAGCAGCCCTTCGGCCGCCGAGCTGGCCTCCGCCGCGTCGTCGCCGTCGTAGAGGCCGATGACGGTGTTGGTGTTGCCGACGTCGATGACGAGCAACATCAGGCGATCCCCTCTCCCACGGGAGCGATGTCGAGTCCGATGTCGAGCACCGGCGCCGAGTTGGTGATGGCCCCCACCGAGATGCAGTCGGCACCCACCTCGGCGAGCGCGGCGATCGTGTCGAGGGTGACCCCGCCGCTGATCTCGACGAGGACCTCGGGTCGCGCCGACCGGACCAGCTCGACCGCTCGGCGGGTGGTGTCGGGTGCCATGTTGTCGAGCAGCACCGCGGTTGCGCCGGCCTCGACCGCCGCCTTGACCTGGTCGAGCCGGTCGCACTCGACCTGAACGGTACGGCCCGGCCACTGGGCCCGGGCGCGTTGGACCGCGGCGGCGATCGAGGTGCCGACCAGGTGGTTGTCCTTGAGCATCACCCACTCGGACAGATTTCCCCGGTGGTTGACGCACCCTCCCGCCCGCACCGCCGCCTTCTGCAGCGCTCGGAGGCCGGGGATGGTCTTTCGGGTGTCCCACACCAGCGTGGTGTCCGAGCCAGCGGCCTCGCGGTAGCGGGCCGCCATGGTGGCGACGCCGGAGAGGTGGCCGAGGAAGTTCAGGGCCGTGCGCTCGGCGGTCAGCATCGCCGCCAACGGCCCGTCGACGCGACCGATGGTCGTGCCCGGCTCGACCTGGTCGCCGTCGCGGCGCGACCAGGTCACGATGAGCGCCGGTTCGACCTGGTGGCAGGTCTCGGCGACACAGGCGGTGCCGGCGATCGTCCCCGCCTCGCGGGCGACGAGCACTCCACTGGCGGTCGTGGTGGGTGCGAGCAGCGCCGAGGTGATGTCACCCAGCGGCGTGAGGTCTTCGGCCAGGGCGCGCCGGACCGCGTCGCGGACTGCCGGGGCGGGGGGTTCGACGATCGGGTTCACAGGCGCACCAGCCTGCCCGGTCGACCGGATCGGTGGCGAGCCCGATGCCGGTTCACCGGTCACCGTCCCGACGCTGGATCACGTGCCGCACCCGCTGGTCGGGTGAGGGATCGGGGAAGTCGCTGCGGGTGTGGCACCCCCGGCTCTCGGTGCGGGCGTCGGCCGCCGCGATCAGCGCGGTGGCGACATCGAGCAGGTTGCGCAGCTCCCAGCCGGCGGTGTCGCTGCGCTCGTCGACCGACGCCTCGGCGGCCAGCGATCTCACCGTCGTTGCGGCCTCGGCGAGCGAGGCGGTGTCGCGGACCACGCCCGCGGTGCGGCTCATCACCTCCTGCAAGGTGGCCTCGAGCGCCTGCGGATCGCCGTGTCCAGGACCGAACCGGAGGCCTGGATCATCGATGACCCGGCCCGCGATGGCGTCGGTGGCGTCGGTGCCGGCACCGACGCCGGCCAGCGACCGCATCGCCCCGTCGGGCGACGGTCCGTCGCGCCCGGCCTCGATCGCCTCGACGCAACGGAACCCGAAGACCATGCCGTCGAGCAGCGAGTTCGAGGCCAGACGGTTGGCGCCGTGGACCCCGCTGCCGGCGGTCTCTCCCGCAGCCCACAGACCCGGCAGGCTGCTGGCCCCGTGAAGATCGGTCAGGATGCCACCGCAGTGGTAGTGGGCGGCCGGGGCGATGGGCAACAGGTCGGTGCTGGGGTCGAGGCCCGTGCGCTCGAGCGCGGCGGCGATGGTGGGAAAGCGCTCGGCGAAGTCGTGCAGGCCGCGGGCGTCGAGGTAGCAGTGGTCGACACCGAGGTCGAGCATCCTGTGCATCATCGCCCGCGAGACCTGGTCGCGGGGCAGCAGCTCGTCGACGAAGCGTTCGCCCGAGGTGTCGCGGATGAGGGCGCCGTGACCCCGCAGCGCCTCGGACAGCAGCGGGCGGGGCATCGCCGGGTGGTGCAGCGCGGTGGGATGGAACTGCATGAACTCGAGGTCGGCGACCGCCGCGCCGGCCCGCAGAGCCATGGCGATCCCGTCGCCGGTGGCCTCGGGCGGGTTGGTGGTCACCGAGTAGAGCTGACCCGACCCGCCGGTGGCCACCAGCACGTGGCGGGCGCGGATGGTGTGGAGCCGGCCCTGGTCGTCGAGCGCGACGACCCCCCGGCACCGGCCGTCCTCGACGACCAGGTCGACCGCGAAGGTGTGCTCGTGCAGCAACGCCGCGGTGGCCCGCACCGCGTCGACCAGGGCCCGTTCGACCTCGACGCCGGTGGCGGCGCCCCCCGCGTGCAGGATCCGCGGCAGGGAGTGACCCCCTTCGCGGGCCAGCAGGTAGCCGCCGTGCTCGTCGAGGTCGAACGCCGCGCCGAACGCGATCAGCTCGTTGACCCGGGCCGGCCCCTCGTCGACCAGCACCCGGACCGCGTCGACGTCGCACAGACCGGCACCGGCCGAGAGGGTGTCGGCCAGATGCAGGTCGGTGGAGTCGGCGTCGCCTCCGAGGACCGCGGCCACCCCGCCCTGGGCCCACCGGGTGGCGGACTGGGTGAGCTCGCCCTTGGTGATGATGCCCACCCGCATGCCGTGACCGCCGGCAGCCCGCACCGCAGCGGAGAGGCCGGCCACACCGCTGCCCAGGACGACCAGGTCGAGGTCACCGGCCAGCACGGACTGCTCCCGTGGGGACCTCGACGCCGATGTTGTCGATCAGACGGGTGCCGCCGACGCGCATCGCACCCAGCAGCCGGACCTGGCGGCCAGCGTGGGGTTGCAGCACGTCGACCGGCTCCAGCGATGCAGGGTCGGCCACCTCGACGTAGTCGAGCTCGACGAGTGGCTCGGCGGCGACGACCGCTTCCATGGCCGCCCGCACCTCGGCTGCATCGCTCGTTCCGCCCTCGATCAGCGCGGCCCCTGCTGTGAGCGCCCGGTGCAGCACCGGCGCCGCCGAGCGTTCGGCCGGGCCGAGATAGGCGTTGCGGCTCGACATGGCCAGGCCGTCGTCCTCGCGCACGGTCGGACAGGCCACCACCTCGACCGGCATCGACAGGTCCGACACCATGCGGCGCACCACCGCCACCTGCTGATAGTCCTTCTCGCCGAAGTAGGCGCGGCACGGCCCCGAGATGGCGAACAGCTTGGCGACCACCGTTGCCACCCCCGCGAAGTGGGTGGGCCGGCTGGCGCCCTCGAGCCGTTCGGACACACCCGACACCGACACGGTGGTGGCCACCGGCTGTGGATACATCTCGGCGGTCGAGGGCACGAACAGGATCCCGACGCCCGCCGCGGCCGCCCGCTCACGATCGCAGTCGAGATCCCTCGGATAGGCGTCGAGGTCCTCGTCGGGGGCGAACTGCAGGGGGTTGACGAAGATCGAGGCCAGCACGACGTCGCACTCGGCCGTGGCCCGCTCCATCAGCGACAGGTGCCCGGCGTGCAGGTACCCCATGGTGGGGACGAACCCGATGCTGCGTCCCTCGTGTCGCTCACCGTCGAGCACCGCTCGCAGCTCGGCGATCGTCGCGACCTCGCGCATCAGCGCCCACCTCCGCTGCGGCCGTTGGCATCGGCGACACCGTCCCGACCGGCGACCAGGCGACCGGCTCGGGCGGCCATGGCCTCATAGGCCGGCCGCTCGGCAGGGTCGATCGCCGCCAGGTGCCGGTCGATGGTGGCCTGATCGCCTCGGGCCACGGGTCCGGTGAGCGCCGCCCGGGGGCCCATCACCTCGACGTTGTCGACGGTGGTCCGAACGAGGTCGAGGTAGGCCTCGAGCGGCACGCCGGCCGCGGCGCCGACCCGCTCGACCTGGGCGAGCAGGGCCACCAGGTGGTTGGAGGCGATGCAGGCGGCGGCGTGATAGCTGGCGCGGTGTTCGTCGGCCACCTCGACCACCGTGCCCCCGAGGTCGGCCACGGCCCCCCGCACCACTCGGTCTCCCCCTGCGGTGTTCGCCGCCACGGCGAACCACGCGCCCTCCCGCAGGCGTCGGGCGCCGGTGTCGGGACGCGGGATCGTCACCAGCGGGTGCATCGACGCGCGGTGGGGATGGGTCCCGAGGACGTCGAGCCCCAGCGACCCGGCCAGGTGCGCCACCACGGTTCCCGGGGCGGGGGTGACCGCCTCGGCCACCTCGGCCACCGCGGCGTCGGGGGTGGCGATCACGAGCAGGTCGACACCGATGGCGGCGGTGGCCAGATCGTCGCCTCGGCGGTACGGCGGTTCGACCTCCCACCCCACCGCACCGAGGGCGAGCGCGAGCGCACTGCCCGCCCGTCCCGGTCCGATGATGCGCACGGTAGCCACGTGGTCCTCCGATCCAGCCCGCTGCGGTGCCGGTCGTCCCTGCGGAACGCTACCGGTCCGCGGCACCGACGAGCGAGGTCGGCGGCGGTCTCACAGGTCCTCCACCCGGTCGACGACGTCGGTCTCGTCGACCCGCCAGTCCAGCTCGGCCAGGTCCGGGGCCAGCTCGAGCAGCGGCACCTGGACGAATCGTCGTTCGAGCATTCGGGGGTGGGGGACCGCCAGATCGGGCTCGTCGACCCGGACCCCGTCGATCCACACGATGTCGACATCGAGGGTCCGTGGCCCCCACCGCTCGGCCCTGACCCGCTCGGCGGCAGCCTCGAGGCGGGCGCACAGCGCGAGCAGGTCCCGGGCGTCGAGCGCGGTGTCGAGCTCGACCACCATGTTGAGGTACGGCCCTTGTGCCTGTGGCCCGCCGACCGGGGCGGTCTCGTACACCGACGAGGTCGCCACCAGGTCGGGCACGGCGGCCACCGCCTCGCGGAGACGAGCCCGCCGGTCGCCGAGGTTGGACCCGAGAGCCAGCAGTGCCCGGGCCACCGCTCACCCACCCCGGGTGCGGGTGATGGTCACGCCCGCGGTGTCGAGATGGACCGGCACCGGTGGACGCAGCTTGCGGACCGTCACGGTGACCGCACGAACGTGGTGGGCCGCGAGCACCGCGGTGGCGATGGCCTCGGCCAGGCGTTCGAGCAGCACGAACCGGCTCTCGTCGACGATGGTCGAGACGACCTGGGCCAGGTCGCCGTAGTCGACGGTGTCGGCCAGATCGTCGGAGGCGCCGGCAGCGGAGAGGTCGGCCATCACGTCGAGATCGACCTCGAAGGGCTGGGCGCGCTCGCGCTCCTCGGGCAGCGCCCCGCAGATGCCGACCGCCCGGATGCCCCGCAGCTCGATGCGGTCGGCGTCGGGACCGCTCACGTCTGCTCGGGACCGGGGATCTGACCCGCCACCGCGATCAGCTCGCGGCCGTCGGGGCCGAGCTGGCGGCCGGTGAGCTTCTCGATGGCGTTGATGGTGTCGGGACCGGTCTTGATCAAGCCGGTCCACAGCAGGTACCCCGCCGCCACGCCACAGACGCGGTCCCCGAGCTCTTCGCCGTGCAGGAGCAGCTTGCCGCCGGAGGTGAGCAGCGAGCGCATCTGGGGGTAGAGCACCGTGAGCACTCGGGCGGCATCGTCGTGGGCGGCGAACGGGCAGTGCACCCACTCGACCCCCAGCTCGTCGTAGTTGTGGAGGTTGTGGGGCGACGGGATCAGCGACACCACCCTCGTGAAGCCCTGCTCACGGACCCAGATGATCTCTTCCTGGCGGCGGACCTTGCGGTGGTTGTGGCCGTACCCACCCGGTCGTTCGCTGATGGCGAGCTTGTCCTTGATGATCCACGAGAAGTGCCGTGGGGTGATGCCTTGTGCCCATTTGCCCTTCATGGCCATCGCGTGCGCTGTCTCCGTGTCGTGGGTGGCCTCAACCGGCGACCACCATGGCCGCATCCCGTGCCGGGCGCACATCGTGCACCCGTACCATCCTCGCACCCTTGGCAAGGCTCCAGGCCACCGTGGCCACGCTCGCCTCGATCCGGTCGTCGACCGGGACCGGCCCCTCGGCCGGAACGCCGGGGTCGACGAGGCCGGCCCCGCTCCGAGCCACCCGCTGCGCCCGGGCCCAACCGGCGCGGTCGGAATCGGCCAGCGCAGCGCCCAGGAACGCCTTGCGGCTGGTCCCCACCAGCACCGGAACGCCGATGGCGCACAGGTGCTCGAGATGGGCGAGCAGGGCCAGGTTGTGCTCGGCGGTCTTGGCGAACCCGATGCCGGGGTCGATCCAGACCTCCCCAACACCCTCGCGACGCGCCGTCTCGGCCATCGTGGTCAGCTCGGCGGCGACCTCGGCGACGACGTCGTCGTAGTGGGCGAGCGATTGCATGGTGGCGGGCGTGCCGCGGCGGTGCATGGCCACCCACCCGACGCCGAGCTCGGCGGCGACCGGTGACAGCGAGCCGGACACGTCGTTGATGAGCGTTGCCCCCGCAGCCACCGCCGCCCGGGCGACGTCGGGTTTGGTGGTGTCGATCGAGACCCGGATGTGGGGGGCGAGCGCCTCGACCACCGGCTGCACCCGTGCCAGCTCGGTGTCGCGGTCGACCTCCTCGGCACCCGGTCGGGTCGACTCGCCTCCGATGTCGACCAGGTCTGCGCCCTCGGCGATCAGGGCCATCCCGTGCTCGATCGCCGCAGCGTGGTCGAGGAAGCGGCCCCCGTCGGAGAACGAGTCGGGGGTCACGTTGAGGATCCCCATGACGAGGGGGCGCTCGGTCATCGCCCGAGCGTACCGGCGAGCTCGATGGGCGCATCGACGACGACCCTCGCCCCCGCCTCCTCCAGCTCGCTGCGACTGCCGAACCCCCAGGTCACACCGACCGGGACCAGTCCGTGGTGACGGGCGGCCTCGACGTCGTGGTGGCGGTCGCCGACCATGACGCTCGCGGCCCGGTCGAGCGGCGACAGCGCCTCGATGGCCCGGCCGAGGGTCTCGATCTTGGGCTCGGCCTCGGTCAGGCCGGGGCCGGCGATGAGCTCGAAGGCGTCGGCCAGGCCCAGGTGCTCGAGGATCGGGACCGCCCACCGGGCGGGCTTGGAGGTGCAGACACCGAGGCGTTCGGACTCGGCGAGCGAGGTGACCAGCTCGGCCATGCCCGGATAGGTGGCAGCCAGCTCGATGGACACCGTCCGGTAGCGGTCGCGGTACGCGGCGACGAGCGGATCGACCAGATCGAGTGGGGCGCCGCGCTCGTCGAGGATGGTGGCCACCGTGTGCTGCAGCGGTGGGCCGACGTGGCGGGCGAGCTGATCGCGCGGGAGCGGATCGAGGCCGAACTCGCCGAGCGCCTCGTTGAGGCACCACAGGATCGGCTCGGTGGAGTCGAGGATGCACCCGTCGAGGTCGAACACGACCACCCGTCGGTCAGGCATCAGTCCTCGGGGATGGACACGGTCGCCGGCTCGGGGTCGTCTCCTGTGGGCCGCACCTCGGCGAAGATCTCGCTCAGCGCGGCGTCGTCGAGGGTCTCGTGCTCGACGAGCGCCTCGGCCAGGCGACCCAGCACGTCGCGGTGGGCGGTGAGGATCTCGGCGGCCTCGCCGTGCGCGTCGTCGAGCAGTCGGCGGATCTCGGTGTCGATGCTGGTGGCCAGCTCGTCGGAGTGGTCGGCCCGGTGGCCACCGTCGAGACCGAGGAAGACCTCGCGCTGGCCTTCGCCGGTGCGGCGGAGCCCGATCTGCTCGCTCATGCCGAGCTCGGTGACCATGGACCGGGCGATGGCGGTGGCCCGCTCGATGTCGTCGGCAGCACCGGTGGTGGGATCGCCGAAGACGAGCTCTTCGGCGGTACGGCCCCCGAGGAGCATCGTCAGCTGGTCGCGCAGCTCGGAGCGGGTGCGCAGGTACTTGTCCTCGGTGGGCAGCGCCAGGGTCCAGCCCAGGGCCCGGCCACGGGCCACGATCGACACCTTGTGGATCGGGTCGGTGTTGGGCAGGACATGACCGACCAGCGCGTGGCCAGCCTCGTGATAGGCGATGACGCGCTTCTCCCTGGCGGACATGACGCGGCTCTTGCGTTCGGCTCCGGCCATGACCCGATCGACCGCCGCCTCGACCTCGGCCATGGTGATCAGCTCCTTGCCCCGCCGGGTGGTCAACAGCGCGGCCTCGTTGACGAGGTTGGCCAGATCGGCACCGGTGAAGCCCGGCGTGCGGCGGGCGACCACCGTGGTGTCGACATCGGGGCCGAAGGGCTTGCCCTTGGCGTGGACGTCGAGGATGGCCCGTCGGCCGTCGAGGTCGGGCTGGTCGACCACCACCTGGCGGTCGAAGCGTCCCGGGCGCAACAGGGCGGGGTCGAGGATGTCGGGACGGTTGGTGGCGGCGATCATGATGACCCCACTGCTCACGTCGAAGCCGTCCATCTCGACCAGGAGCTGGTTGAGGGTCTGCTCACGCTCGTCGTGGCCGCCGCCGACCCCTGCACCGCGGTGACGGCCCACGGCGTCGATCTCGTCGACGAAGATGATGGCCGGGGCCTGGGCCTTGGCCTTCTCGAACAGGTCGCGCACCCGGCTGGCGCCGACGCCGACGAACATCTCGACGAAGTCGGACCCCGAGATGGAGAAGAAGGGGACCCCTGCTTCGCCGGCCACCGCTCGTGCCAGGAGGGTCTTGCCGGTGCCCGGTGGGCCCACCAGGAGCACCCCCTTGGGGATGGTGGCACCCATGGCCTGGAACCGCTCGGGCGCCTCGAGGAACTCCTTGATCTCCTGCAGATCCTCGACGGCCTCATCCGCGCCCGCCACGTCGGCGAAGGTGACCGTGGCCTGGTCTGCGTCGAGTTGGCGGGCCTTGGATCGCCCGAAGCGCATCGCCCCGCCACCCGAGCGCATCGAGATGATGAGGTACAACAAGATGGCGGCGATGACCAGGACCGGGAAGACGGTGAGCGCGATCCGCAACCACAACGGATCTCGCTGGGTGTCGGTCTCGAAGGTGACGTCGGCCTCGATGAGGCGGGTGGTGAGCTCGCCCTCGTACTCGCCCGGATAGGTGAGGCGGAACCGGTCGCCGTCGGCCGTGTCGCCGGTGATGCGGTCGTCGCGGCTGTGGATGGTGACCGAGTCGACCTCGCCGGCGAGCGCGAGGGCCTCGAACTCGATGAGGGTGAGCTCGTCGACGTCGTCGCCGCCGGCGTTCAGGCGCACGAGGACCACGAGGGCGATGGCCAGCGCGACAGCGAGGACCAGGACCCGGCGACGTCGGAGGCGGGCGATCATGGTCCGAGGCTACTGCCGGCGACCACCGCTGACGGGTGCGGGCGGCCGGACCGGCTCAGTGATCGATGGGGCCCTCGTAGACCGCGATGTAGCGCAGGTTGCGGAACCGCTCGGCGGCATCGAGGCCGTAGCCGATGACGAACTGCTGGGGGATGACGAACCCCACGTGGCGGACATCGACCTTGTCGAGGTCGGTGGAGTCGCGCACCAGCAGCGAACAGACCTCGAGGCTCGCCGGCTTGCGGGCCTCCAGTGTGCGGCGCAGGTAGCTGAGGGTGAGGCCGCTGTCGATGATGTCCTCGACCAGGATCACGTCGCGACCCGACAGGTCGAGGTCGAGGTCCTTCACGATGCGCACCACCCCGCTGCTGCGGGTGGACGAGCCGTATGAGGACACCGCCATGAAGTCGAACTCGACCGGCAGGTCGATGGCCCGCGCCAGGTCGCTCATGAACATGAACGCACCCTTGAGCACCCCCACCAGCAGGGGCGTGCGACCAGCGTAGTCCTCGGTGATGGCGGCGCCGAGCTCGGCGATCCTGGCCTGGAGCCGGGCCTCGGTGACGAGGATCTCGCCGATGTAGGGATCGTCGGGGTCCGCCTCCGGCGAGTCGTCGTCAAGGGCCATCGAGCAGCGACACTAGCGGTGTTCGAGTCGCAGCCGCGAGTCGCTGCGTCTCACCTGCCACCCGTCGGTGACATCTGCCGCCCTGGCCGCCCCGGTGGCGACCTCGAGGACTCGCTGGACCGCTGCGGAGTCGACGGGGTGCTCGAGTCCCGCGACGTCGCGGACCCACCGGCGGATCGCCACCCGAGCCAGCGCCACCGGAGCCGAGGCGAGGGCGCGCGCATCGGTGGGGTCCAGCGTTGCCGCCTCGGCATCGAGGTGGTCGACCGCGTCGCGCACCAGTTCGGCCTGGCGAGCCACCAGCGGAGCCACGTCGCGCCGGGCGATGTCGTCGAGCAGTGGGAGGGCCTCGTGGCGGATGCGGTTCCGGCGGTGGCGTGGGTCGTCGTTGCTGGGATCGACCACCGGCTCCAGCCCCAGCTCGGTGCAGAGCTGTTCGGTCTCGTGCCGGCGGAGCCG
>JBKGZW010000088.1:0-12392 GCA_046543225.1 Acidimicrobiales bacterium | reverse complement strand
TCGATCCCGTAGCGGTGTTCCGGCCGGCGATCTCGCCGTGGACGAGTCCCGGTCCGGTCCTGGTCCAGCACGGCAAGATGTTCGGCCGCTGGAGCAGGGCCGGAGCAGGAACGAAACCCATGGGCTGGTGCTGTCCACAGAGCGCTCACCAGGGGCTTCTCGCGTGGTACCCCCAACGGGATTCGAACCCGTGCCGCCACCTTGAGAGGGTGGTGTCCTAGGCCGCTAGACGATGGGGGCCGGTGCGCTCCACGAGGGAGTCGCTCGACTCTAGCAAGGCGCACGGCTCCGCCCCAAGACGGAGTGGAGGGCCTACGTGCCGAGGCCCCCGGGCGAGATCGCCGGGAGCCTCGCGACAGCTCGGGGGGGAGGACTCGAACCCCCAACGACTGGACCAGAACCAGCTGTGTTACCGATTACACCACCCCCGATCGGGTGAGCGATCACTGTAGCCGAGGCGATCCAGGCGCCGAAAACCGGTCCGGCGTACCGGCAGCGAGGCCCTCGACCACCACCGCTGACGCGCTCGGCGTGAACGGACCGCGTCGCAGCTGCGTAGTACCGCGTGCAGATCCCGATGGAAGGACGACGCCACCATGAGTCGACGTGTGCTGATCACCGTGTTCGCAGCATTGGCCCTGATCGCGTCGGGGTGCGGGAACGACGACGCTGACGACACTGGCGACACCCCGGACGAGCCCGGAGCCGAGACGACCACCACCACCACCGCCGCCACGACAGACGACGACGAGGCTGGCGACGACGAGGCTGGCGACGACGAGGCTGGCGACGACGAGGCTGGCGACGACGAGGCTGGCGACTCGCCGCCGATGAGCCCGGCGGAGCTGACCGTCGAGGACCAGAGCGGTGACGGCACGACGGTGCAGGTGGCCTCGGTGACCCTGCCCGCCGACGGGTTCATCGCCGTGCACGCCGACGACGATGGCCCGGGACCGGTCATCGGGAACAGCGACCTGCTCCCCGCCGGCGAGTCCACCGACGTGGAGATCACCCTCGACGAGGAGGTCTCGGAGGACACCACCTTGTGGCCGATGGCCCACATCGACACCAACCTCAACGGCACCTACGACTTCGGTTCCGAGCCCGATCCCCAGGCCGACGGTCCGGCCACCTTCGCCGACGGCGAGGTCGCGGTGGCGCCGCTCGAGTACTCACTCGGCTGAGCGCGCAACGGTGCACGCGGTGCCCATCACCGCTAGCCGAGCGAGTCGAGCCGCCGGAACCCGATCAGTCGCCCCACGCCCACCGCGACGGTCTCCCTGGCGAGCGCCCGAGGACCGAAGCCGGTGTCGGTCGGCGACACCCTGGCGTCGATCCCCACCTCGGAGGCGATCCCCAGCAGTCGCTTCGAGTGGTAGCCGTCGGAGACCAACAGGGCGCTCGACAGGCCTCGCTGCTCGAGGATCCGCGACGTCGCGGCCAGCTCGGTGTAGGTGCTCGTGCCGTCCACCTCCAGCAGCAGCGCCTCGTCGGGGATGCCCCGGTCGCGGAGGTGGCGGTACCCGGCCATCGCCTGGGTGAAGCGGTCACCCTGCTGGCGTCCACCGGTGACCACCACCACCGGCGCGTGCCCCGCCTGGTACAGCTCGACGGCATGGTCGAGGCGACCCCGCAACACCGGTGACGGTGCCCCGTCGTACTGGGCGGCACCCAGCACCACGATGGCGTCCGCGGGACCGCTCTGGTCGAGGCGAGCGTCGCTCCACACCTGCACCAGGGTGACCGCCAGATAGACCGCGGCCAGGGCCGCGACACCGACCAGCACCATCAACGCCCGTCGCACCCACCGGGCCCGATGGCGCATGGTTCAGAGTCGGGCTCGGGCTGCCTGGAGCCGCCGGAGCGTCTCGTCCCGACCCAGCAGCTCGAGGGACTCGAACAGCGGCAGGCCCTTGGACCGACCGAGGGTCGCGACCCGTACCGGGGCCTGGGCCTTGGCCAGCTGAGGGTTGCCCTCGGCACCGACGAGGCCGGCGTCGAGCGCTGCCTGCTCGACGATCGAGCGCACCACCTCCGCCGTCCACTCCCCTGCCGACTCGACGCCGTCGACGGCACTGTCGAGCACCGCGGCGGCATGGGCCTTGCCCATCTCCTTGTTCCAGCTGTCGGGGTCGTCGGGCGGGTCGTCGAGGAACAACCAGTCGATCAGCTCGGGGACCTCGGCGAGGGTGCGGCACCGTTCCTGGACCAGCGGGGCGAGCCGCTCGAACGCCGAGGCATCGAACCGGTCGGGATCCCAGGCGACGTCGGGAGCGGTGACCCACGGCTGGGCCCGTGCCACGAACTCGTCGACCGGCAGCGCCCGGATGTACTCGCCGTTGAAGTGGCTCAGCTTCTTGAGGTCGAACGCGGCCGGGCTCTTGCCGATGTCGGCCAGGTCGAAGAGCTCGACGATCTCGGACAGGGGACGGATCTCGACGCCGTCGGGGGCGCCCCAACCGAGGGTGGCGAGGTAGTTCAGCATCGCCTCGGGCAAAAACCCGCGGTCGAGGTACTCGGCGATGTTGACGTCGTCCCGCCGCTTCGAGAGCTTCTTGCGGGCCTCGTTCACGATGAGCGGCAGGTGCGCGTAGACCGGCGGCTCGGGATGACCGAGCGCCTCGCGCAGCAGGAGCACCTTGGGCGTGGTGTTGACGAGGTCCTCGCCGCGTATGACGTGGGTGATGCCCATGTCGATGTCGTCGACGGCGTTGGCCAGCAGGAACATCGGGACCCCGTTGGATCGGACGATGACGAAGTCCTCGAGGTGACGGTTCTCGAACTCGACCCGTTCGCGGATCACGTCGTCCCAGGCGGTGACCCCCTCGTCGGGTGTGCGGAACCGGATGACGACACCGTCGCCAGGCGCCACGTCGCGATCGCGGCAGTATCCGTCGTAGCCAGGCGGGCCGCCACGCTCGTCGGCCCTCGCCTTGACCGCTTCCTGGGTGCAGTCGCAGCGGTAGGCGAGGCCTTCGGCGAGGAACCGCTCGGCCGCGTCGCGGTACAGATCGAACCGACCGGACTGGTGGTGGGTCTCGTCCCAGTCGAGGCCCAGGCGTCGGAGGGCGTCGAGGACCGCCTCGGTGAGCTCGGCGGTGCTGCGATCGGTGTCGGTGTCCTCGACCCGCACGATGAAGGTGCCGCCGGTGTGGCGGGCATACAGCCAGTTGAACAGCGCCGAGCGGGCACCGCCGACGTGCAGGTAGCCGGTGGGCGCAGGTGAGAAGCGAACCCGAGGCGCGGAGGTGGTCACCCGCGACAGGCTACGCCGCTGGGGGCAGGTCGAAGACCGAATGCCAGTCGGCCTGGGCGTCGGCCACCACCTTGGTGTGGGGCTGGCGGAGCACGCGCTCGGGCACCATGTCGACGAGTCGGCGGCGCTCGGCCCAGTGGTGGGGGCTCGCCACCTCGGCGAACAGCGGCATGCGGAACTCGACGAGCTCGTGGGGCGCCACGGCCAGGAAGCCCCACACCCCGAAGGCCAACGTGAGATCGTGGATGACCGGCGCCCGTCCGAACAGCGACGACCGCTTCATGGCCAGTGCGGTGCAGCCGGCGATGACGTCGTCGAGGTGCTCGCGCTCGGCCAGGACCAGTTCGTCGACCATGCCGTGGGCCAGCTTCAGTGCGTAGCCGAGGTCGGGGCCCTGGGAGCCGAGCAGCGGACCCGACGGCTGTCCCGGTCCGACGACGTCACCGGGTCGTGCCGCTTCCCAGGGAGCGGGCCGCCGCGGCGGCGACGCGTAGGTGCGGGGCTCGTCGGTGGTGGTGATGGGGACGTACTCGGGTGCAGCCACGCCGAGCAGGCTAGTCCCGGGGGTGCAACAGCCCGAAGACGAGCGAGTCGAGCAGCGCCTGCCACGAGGCCTCGATGATGTTCTCGGAGACCCCGATGGTCGACCAGGTCTGCTCACCGTTGGTCGAGTCGAGCAGCACCCGGGTGACCGCCGCGGTGCCCGCGCCGGTGTCGAGGACCCGGACCTTGAAGTCGACCAGGTGCAGGTCGTCGAGCTCGGGGAGGCGTGGTCCGATGGCTGCCCGCAGGGCGGCGTCGAGGGCGTTGACCGGTCCGTTGCCCTCGCCGGTGGCGATGATGCGGTCGCCGTTCACCCGCACCTTGATGGTGGCCTCGGTGGTGACCTCGCCGCCGGCGCGGTGGTCGACGATCACCCGGAACGACTCGAACTCGAAGAACTCCTGGCTCCAGCCCGCGGCGTGGCGCATCAACAGCTCGAGCGAGCCGTCGGCCACCTCGAAGTGATAGCCGCGGTGCTCGAGCTCCTTGAGCTGGGCGACGACCTCGCCGAGCTGGCTCTGGTCGAGCTCGAGGCCGAGCTGGCGGGCCTTGAGCTCGACGGTGGCACGACCGGAGAGGTCCGAGACGAGGAAGCGGGTGCTGTTGCCCACCGCCTCGGGATCGACGTGCTCGTAGCTGTCGGGGCTGCGGGCGATGGCGCTGGTGTGCAACCCCGCCTTGTGGGCGAAGGCCGAGGTGCCGACATAGGGCGCCTGGTTCAGCAGTGGCATGTTCACCAGCTCGGCCACGTGGTGCGACACCGAGGTGAGCTGCTCGATGCGGCCCGCGGGCAGCGTCTCGATGCCCATCTTGAGCGTGAGGTTGGGCACGAGCTGGGTGAGGTCGCAGTTCCCGGTCCGCTCCCCGTAGCCGTTGATCGTGCCCTGCACGTGGGTCGAGCCCGAGACCACCCCGGCGATGGCGTTGGCAGTGGCGCAACCGGTGTCGTTCTGGGTGTGCATGCCGACGGTGACCTCGGGGAAGTGACCGACCACATCGGCGACGATCGGGCCGACCTCGTGGGGAAGCGAGCCACCGTTGGTGTCGCAGAGCACGAGCGCGTCGACCCCGGCCATGGCGGCTCCCTCGAGCACCCGCAGGGCGAACTCGGGGTTGCGCTTGTAGCCGTCGAAGAAGTGCTCGGCGTCGAAGAAGACCCGGAGGCCCTCGGCCTTCAGGAACCGCACCGAGTCGGCGACCATGGCAACCGCCTCGTCGAGGGTGGTGCGCAGCGCCTCGGTCACGTGGTAGTCCCACGACTTGCCGACGATGCACGCGGTGGACACACCCGACTCGACCAGGACCCGCAGCGTCGGGTCGTCGTCGACCTTGCCGACCGCCCGGCGGGTGGATCCGAACGCCACCAACGTCGAGGTGGACAGCGTCAGCTCCTTGGCGGCCCGGCGGAAGAACTCCTCGTCCTTTGGGTTGGCACCCGGATACCCGCCCTCGATCCAGTGCACCCCGAGACGGTCGAGCTGTTCGACGATGCGGAGCTTGTCGTCGACGGTGACCGAGATCCCCTCGAACTGGACACCGTCGCGCAGCGTGGTGTCGAAGATCTCGACCGCTTCGGGCCACGAGGGGTCGCGCACCGGCGCCAGGCGCGCCGCGGTCGGCTCGCCCTGGTCACTCGTTGACATGGGTCAACCAGTCCTTGTACCGGTCGTCTCGCCCCTCCACCGCGGCGAAGTAGGTCTCCTGGACCTGACGGGTGATGGGACCGGGGAGACCGATCTCACGGTCGTCGACCGAACGGACCGGGACCACCTCGGCCGCGGTGCCGCTCAGGAACGCCTCGTCGGCGGTGTAGAGGTCGGAGCGCAACAGGTTGCCGGTCTCGTACGGGACGCCGAGGTCGTCGGCGATGCGGTGCACCGAGTCCTGGGTGATGCCCTCGAGCGCGCCCGCGCTGACCGGTGGAGTGATGATCCGCCCGTGCTTGACCACGAAGATGTTCTCGCCGGTGCACTCGCTGACATAGCCCTGGGTGGACAACATGATGGCCTCGTCGTAGCCGGCCTTGATCGCCTCGACCTTGGCCATCGACGAGTTGATGTACATGCCGGTGCCCTTGGCTGCCGGCGGCATGATGTTGGGGTCGTGGCGCTTCCAGGAGCTCACCTTCATGCGCACCCCGTTGCGGATGCCGTCGTCGCCCAGGTAGCTCCCCCACGGCCAGATGGCGATGGCCACATCGACCGAGCACGGCAGGGGGTTGAGACCCATCTCGCCGTAGCCGAGGTAGGCGATGGGGCGGATGTAGCAGCTCTCGACGTTGTTCACCCGAACGGTCTCGATCGTCGCCTCGATGAGCTCTTCGGGGGTGAAGGGGATGTCGATCAGGAAGATCTGAGCGCTGTCGAACAGGCGGTGGATGTGCTCCTCGAGGCGGAAGATCGCCGGACCCCGTTCGGTCGGATAGGCGCGGATGCCCTCGAACACCCCGCTGCCGTAGTGGAGCGTGTGGGTGAGGATGTGGATCTTGGCGTCGGCCCAGTCGACCAGCTCGCCGTTCATCCAGATCTTGTCAACGGTTTCGATGGGCATTCAGTCCCCCTGGACCCGGGCGGCGATCGCGTCGCCGATCTCTGTTGTGGAACCGGTCGGCGCCTCGGCGCACGCCCGGCGGATTCGCTCCGCGGCATCGGTCTCGCCGAGGAAGTCGAGCATCATCGCGGCCGAGAGGATGGCGGCGACGGGGTTGGCCTTGTTCTGGCCGGCGATGTCGGGCGCCGAGCCGTGCACCGGTTCGAACATCGACGGTCCGGTGCGGCTCGGGTTCAGGTTGGCCGACGACGCGATGCCGATCCCGCCCGAGATGGCACCGCCGAGGTCGGTGAGGATGTCGCCGAAGAGGTTGTCGGTGACGATGACGTCGTAGCGGCCGGGATCCTCGACGAAGTAGATGCAGGCGGCGTCGACGTGGTGATAGGCGGTGCTCACGTCGGGGTGGTCGGCGGCGACCTCGGCGAAGGTCCGGTCCCACAGGTCGCCGGCGAAGGTCAACACGTTGGTCTTGTGCACCAGCGTGAGATGCTTGGCCGGGCGGCTCTGGGCAAGATCGAAGGCGTAGCGCACGCACCGCTCGACCCCCATGCGGGTGTTGACCGACCCCTGGGTGGCGATCTCGTGCGGCGTGCCCTTGCGGAGGAACCCACCCTCGCCGGCGTAGGTGCCCTCGGTGTTCTCGCGGATGACGATCATGTCGACATCGGGGGCCTTGATGAAGGGTCGCTGGTTGGCGTAGAGGTCGAGCTCGAAGCGCATCTTGAGCAACAGACCCCGCTCGATGACACCTGGTGGCACATCGGGTGTCCCGACCGCACCGAGGAACAGCGCGTCGAGGTCGCGCCACTCCTCGAGCACCTCGTCGGGCAGGACGGTGCCGTCTCGCAGGTAGCGAGTGCCGCCGAGGTCGTAGTCGACGGTCTCGAGCGGCACGCCCGCGGCCGCGACCACCTTGAGCCCCTCGGCGACGACGTCGGGACCGATGCCGTCACCCCCGATGACCCCGATGCGGTGCGGACGCTGCTGACTCACGAAGACAACCTCTCCCTGGAACGAAAAACCGCCCACCGGAGGTGGACGGTGAGCACGCGCACGTCGAGTTCGACGTGCGCTACCGAATGCGGACTACTGGCGAAAAGACACCGGTCACAGGGTCACAAGTGTCGATCAGGTGGACACGGCCGTCAAACGCGCAACGCGGTCCCGACCGGCCGAGTGCCCGTTACCCTGTTCGACGTGGCACAGACGCATCACCTCTCACAGGCAGCCTTCGACCGGCTCAAGGCCGAGCACGACGATCTCACCACCCGCGGCCGCATCGAGATCGCCCGCAAGATCGAGACCGCCCGCGAGCTGGGCGATCTGTCCGAGAACGGCGACTACCACGCCGCCAAGGACGAGCAGGGCCACATGGAGGGGCGGATCGCCCACCTGGCCTCCATGATCGAGAACGCCGAGATCGTCGAGGCGCCGGCCGGATCCGAGGAGGTGCACCCCGGGTCGATCGTGTCGATCGTCTACGAGGACGACGAGACGCCCGAGCGCTACCTCATCGGCTCCATCGAAGAGCGCCACGACGACCTCGAGGTCGTGTCGTTGACCTCGCCGCTCGGCGCGGCACTGCTGGGATCGGCGGTGGGCGACGAGGTGAGCTACCAGACCCCCACCGGGGCCGAGCTGTCGGTCACCATCGTCGAGATCGAGAACTGAACGGCAGGCCGGATCACCGTGCGTGAACCCCGGCTGCCGCCCGGACGCCCACTCGAGCTGCCCGGACGGGGCACGACCTTCGTGCGCGAGCTGCCCGCCCCGCCGGGGGCGCCGACCCTGTTCCTGCTGCACGGGTGGATGGCCAGCGCCGACCTCAACTGGTTCGCAGTGTTCCCCGAGCTGATCGGACGCTATGGCGTGGTCACCATCGACCACCGCGGGCACGGCCGCGGCATCCGGAGCCGGCGCCGCTTCCGCCTGCGGGACTGTGCCGACGACGCTGCGGCCGCACTCGACGAGCTGGGGATCGGCACCGTCATCCCCGTCGGGTACTCGATGGGAGGGCCCATCGCCCAGCTGCTGTGGCGCCACCACCGCGACCGGGTGGACGGGCTGGTGCTGTGTGCCACCAGCCGCAACTTCGCGGGCAGCCCGATGGCCAAGGCAAGCTTCAGCGTCTTCCCCACGATCGCGCTCGCCGGACGGGTCACCCCGGCCACACTTCGCCAACGGGCCCTGGAGCGGATGATGGTGCGCCGCAACGGGGGTGACAGCGGCTGGTTCCACGAGGAGTCGGTGCGTCACGACCCGGTGGCCCTGGCCGAGGCAGGCGGGGCGATCGGGCGGTTCACCTCCCACGAGTGGATCGGCCAGGTCGACGTGCCCAGCGCGGTCGTCATCACCGAACAGGATTCGGTGATCCCCCCACATCGTCAGGAGAAGTTGGCCGCTGCCATCCCCGGCGCCACCGTTCACCGGGTCCCGGGCGACCACACGGCGTGTGTCACCGAACCCCACCTGTTCGGGCCGGTCCTACGAGATGCCTGTGCATCGGTGGCCGCGAGGGTCCAGATCCAGCAACGTGGCGCATCGCCCGATCCCCTCTCCACCTGAGGTGGTCACGTGGGCAGCCGGCGGCGCACCCACTCCAGCTCGGACTCGCTCACACCGTTGCGTTCCAGCCGCTCCATGACGACGTCGACCTCCCGGTCGATCACCTGCACCCGGTCGAAGCGTCCCGCGGCCCGGGCCGCTTCGCTCAGATCTCCGAGCACCGACAACAGCCGCTGGGCGGTGACCGGATCGGCACCGAGGCGCCCCAGGTCCGTGAAGGCGTCGTTGAGGTACTTCGCGTAGTCGGGTTCGGCCCCGCGCACCACACGCCGACCGTCCTCGCCGCGACGCACCCGGGACGGGCCGTCCCAGGCGACGATCGGACGCAGGACCGAACCGAGGTGCGCGATCGCCTCGCGACCCGTCGTCGGATCCGTGTGGTCGGCGAGTGCGGCCATGGCGATGTCGACCAGGTTGCGCAACGCCAGCGACAGATCACGGTCGGGATCTCTCGTGTCCTCGAGGGTGAACGCCTGCTGGATCGTCGTGTGTTCGAGTCCATCCGAGGTGGGAGGCGTCACCCGGCACAAGGCGGTGGCCGGTGACACGAAGTCGCCGATCCGGGCCTCCAGCCACACGGTGGTTCCGGGAGGGATCGCGTCGATCAGGGCCTCCTCGTCGATGGCCTGCACCCACCCGATCTCGGTCGAGCTGACGGTCTCGACCGGCTCGTCGCCCCGAGGATCGACCTCTTCGCCCGGCTGATCACAGTGCCGGGGATAGTCGCGCTCGATGACCCCGAACGCCGATTCCAGGACCCGGCGCATCAGCCGTTGCTCGTGCATCGACCGTACGCCCGTGTCGATGGACTGGATGATCATCAGGAGCGCCGTGACGGCCAGAACGGTCCCCAACACCACCGAGAGGGCTCCCGAAGCCTCCTGTGCAGGCCCATCGCTCGTACCCACCGACAGGGCGAGCACCGAGACAGCGGCGAAGGTGAACACCCCCACCATCGATCCCATGACCCACTGCTGGTACCGGTCCGACAGGTAGTCGCTGAGCACGCGGTTGGGGATGCGGCCGGCGTGGGTGGAGACGACCAGGCCCCGCACCCAGAACACGACGATGGTCGCGGTGACCATGGTGCCGGCGATGGTGGCGAGATAGGTGCGTGCCGCGTCGGGCGACACCTCGAGCCAGCCAGGGTTCAGGGACGTCTCCACCTCCAACCAGCGGACGCCGGCGGCTGCGGCGGCCGCAATCAGACTGAGCAGGAGGGGGCGGGTGAACGCGTGCTGGCGCCGGGGGGTGGCGAGCTGATCGATCAACGACGCTGGCGGTGGGGGCGCAGGCATCCCTCCTCCGCTACCCCACCGAGGGGCGCGACATGCCTTCGCGCCCGTCCTCGACACCGCGCGAGCCAGCGACCTCAGCCGTTGAGCCCGTCCTCGATCCGGCGTGCCGCGGCGACGACCGCCTCGCCATGGCGTGCCCCGGGCCGCTCCCCCATCCGGTCGATCGGCCCGGACACACTCACCGCGGCGACCACCTGGTTGCGGTCGTCGCGGACCGGTGCGCTGACCGAGGCGACCCCCGCCTCGCGCTCACCGATGCTCTCGGCCCAGGGGGAAGCGGCCGCCGACGCGTCACCACCGAGGATCCGTCCCGCCGAGCCGACCTCCAGAGGCAGTGCTGCACCCAACGGGACGATCGTGCGGAGGCCGTGGGGCGACTCCAGGGAGGCGACGCAGACCCTGGTGCTTCCGTCCCGCACATAGAGCTGGACGCTCTCGCCGGTGTCGGCCCGCAACGCCTCGAGGGCGGGGCGGGCGGCATCGGGCAACGCCAGCGCTCGGCTCGCCGCCCGGCCCAGCGCCACGAGCCGTAGACCGGGCGCGAACCGTCCCCGGTCGTCGCGGCGCACCAGGCCGTGGGCTTCGAGCGCCACCGCCAGGCGGTGGGCGGTCGCCCGCGGCAGACCGGTGGCCTCGACCAGCCCTCCCAGATCGAGTGCCGCGTCCTCCACCGCGTCGAGCACCCGGACCGCCTTGTCGAGCACGCCGACACCGGTTACCGTAGGTTCCACAGAACAGGAGTGTAGTCTCATATATTGAGACCATTCAAACCTGAGGTCCACCAGCCAGGGAGCACGCAGCGATGAACGACCGGCCCCGCACCATGGCCGACAAGATCTGGGACCGTCACGTCGTGCACCGCGGCGACGACGGACCCGACCTGCTCTACATCGATCTTCACCTCGTCCACGAGGTCACCTCGCCCCAGGCCTTCGACGGCTTGCGCCTCGAAGGCCGCCGCGTGCGGCGCCCCGACCTCACCGTCGCCACCGAGGACCACAACGTCCCGACCACCGACATCGACCAGCCGATCGCGGATCCGGTCTCCCGCACCCAGGTCGACACCCTCCGCCACAACGCCGAGGAGTTCGGGGTCACGCTGTACCCCATGGGTAGCCCGGGCCAGGGCATCGTCCACGTGATCGGTCCCGAGCAGGGGCTCACCCAACCGGGCATGACCATCGTCTGCGGCGACAGCCACACCTCCACCCACGGCGCGTTCGGCGCGCTCGCCTTCGGCATCGGCACCAGCGAGGTCGAACACGTCCTGGCCACCCAGACCCTCCCCCAGCAACGACCGGGCACCATGGCGATCACCATCGAGGGCACCCCGCCCGAGGGCACCACCGCCAAGGACATCATCCTCGCCGTCATCGGCCGCATCGGCACCGGTGGCGGGGTCGGCTCCATCATCGAGTACCGAGGCGAAGCCATCCGGGCCCTGTCGATGGAGGGCCGGATGACGGTGTGCAACATGTCGATCGAAGCCGGGGCCAAAGCAGGCCTGATCGCCCCCGACGAGACCACCTTCGAGTACCTGAAGGGCCGGCCCCACGCCCCCACCGGCGACACCTGGGACGCAGCCGTCGCCGACTGGCGGTCGCTCACCACCGATCCCGACGCCGCCTTCGACAAAGAGGTCGTGCTCGACGCCACCGAGATCGTCCCCCACGTCTCGTGGGGCACGAACCCCTCGCAGGTCGCGCCCATCACCGCGTCGGTCCCCGACCCCGACGCCTACGCCGAACCCAGCTCCCGCGACGCCGCCCGCCGCGCCCTCGAGTACATGGGCCTCACCGCCGGAACGCCGATCCGAGACATCCCCGTCGACACGGTGTTCATCGGGTCGTGCACCAACAGCCGCATCGAGGACCTCCGAGCCGCCGCCGAGATCGCCCAGGGCCGCCACGTCGCCGACGGGGTGCGCACCCTGGTCGTCCCCGGCTCCTTCGCGGTCAAGCAGCAGGCCGAGGCCGAAGGTCTCCACGAGATCTTCACCGCTGCCGGGTTCGACTGGCGCGAGCCCGGGTGCTCGATGTGTCTGGCCATGAACCCCGACAAGCTCGCTCCCGGCGAGCGGTGCGCGTCGACCAGCAACCGAAACTTCGAGGGGCGCCAGGGACGGGGCGGCCGCACCCACCTGGTGTCGCCCGCGGTCGCCACCGCCACCGCCATCGCCG
>JBKGZW010000087.1:0-12432 GCA_046543225.1 Acidimicrobiales bacterium | reverse complement strand
CATCCACCCACTGGGAAGGCCCCCTCGCCGAGGGCTCGGGCCAGGTCACCATGAAGTCGTCGGAGATCGGCACCTTCGACGTGTCGTGGCCGTCGAGGGCCGAGGAGCCCAACGGCCGCACCAGCCCCGAGGAGCTCATCGCCGCCGCCCACTCGTCGTGCTTCTCGATGGCCCTGTCGGCCGCGCTCGGCAAGGCCGGCAACCCGCCCGAATCGCTCGACACCTCCGCCGCGGTCACCTTCCAGCCCGGCGAGGGCATCACCGGCATCCACCTCACCGTGCGGGGCAAGGTCCCGGGCATCTCCGCCGAGGACTTCGCCGAGGCCGCCGAGGGTGCCAAGACCAACTGTCCGGTCAGCCAGGCGCTCACCGGCACCACCATCACCCTCGAAGCCACCCTGGCCTGATCAGCGTTCGCCCTCGGAGGCGTCCTTGACCAGCGTGAAGGGCCGGTCGCACAGGGGGCCGAACTCGTCTGCGGGCACCGCCCGCGAGAACAGGAAGCCCTGCACGTCGTCGCGGCACCCGGCGCGCCGGAGGAGCTCGAGCTGCGCACTGGTCTCCACCCCCTCGGCGACCGTCGTGGCTCCCAGGGCCTCCGCCAGCTCGACCACCGCCTTGACGATGGCGTGGTTGCGTCGCGTCGACTGCGATCCGGACACGAAGCTCCGATCGATCTTGACGATGTCGACCGGCAGTTCCTGGAGGTAGTGAAGGGAGGCGTGACCGGTTCCGAAGTCGTCGACCGCGATGCGCACCCCGACCGACCGCAGCACGCTCAGCCGGGCCGAGGCCAGGTCGAGGTCGTCGATCAGAGTCCGCTCGGTGACCTCGATGCACAGCTGGTGAGGATCGATCGACGACGCCCTGATCGCGTTGACCACCTGGTGGACGAAGTCGAATTCGGCCAGGTTGTCACTCGAGATGTTCACCGACACGTAGTCGAGCGGGCGGGCCAGCTGCTCGGTCCAGGTCGATATCTGCTGGCAGGCTTCGGTGAGCACCCAGCCGGCCAGGCTGCTCACGTGCTCGACGTCTTCCAAGAAGTCGGCCGGGAGCAGGAACCCCCGGGTGGGGTGCTGCCAACGGATGAGCGCTTCGGCGGCCACCACCTCGCCGCTTCCGATCGCCACGATCGGCTGGTAGTGCAGGACGAGCTCGCCGTTGCTCACCGCGCGCCGGACCTCGCGCTCGATGTGCTTGGCTCGGCGCTCGTCCTGAACCGTGGTCATGCCCCGGTTCACCAAGATCGACACGAAGGCCCCGACCAGGACGAACGCCACCCCGCGAGACAGCCAGTCGCTGGCCGGTTGCCTCGTGCCCGACGCCACGTCGGCGGGCAGCAGGGGCCCGGCGAGCAGCCCTGCAGCGGGGGCGGCGACCACGACGCCCCACAGGCCGAAGCGCACCCCGGCGAAGAGTACCGGGAGGTAGAACCAGTGGGGAGCGACCTTCGCCGCACCGCCGAACAGGTAGCCGGTCGCGTAGCTGAGCGCGAACAGCACCACCAGGACCGTGAGCGCCAGCGCCAACCTCGCGTCGCTGCTCGTGCCGATCAGGATCCGGGCGCCACGTCGGTGCCATTGGTCTCCCAACCCGCTCCTCCTCACAGTGACGTCTATCCTCACATGATCGGCGTGAGGAAGGGCGCGCTGAGCCTCCATCGAGGACCAGGAGTGGGTCGCAGGCGCGGGTGCCTAGGATCGACGCCGTGATGAACATCTTCGTCCTCGGCCTCGACGAACCCAACCGGGTGCTGCTCGAAGCCCTCCCCGGCAGCGGAGACCGCTACCGCTTCCATCCACTGCTCGACCACGACACGATCCGCGGGGTCGAGGAGTTCGCCGTCGAGGAGTGGCTCGACCGGTGCCGCGGCACCCTCGACGCCTTCGAGGGAGGTGTCGACGGCATCGTCTCGTTCTGGGACTTCCCGGTGACCGAGATGGCGGCGATCCTCTGCGCCGAGCGGGGATTGCCGAGCCCGTCGCTCGACGCGGTGATGCGCTGCCAGCACAAGTACTGGAGCCGCCTCGTCCAGCGTGGCTGCATCCCCGAGCACACGCCGGCGTTCGCTGCCTTCGACCCCTTCGACGACATGGCGATGCGCACCCTCGATCTCGAGTTCCCGTACTGGGTGAAGCCGGTGCGCTCGTTTCGTTCCCACCTCGGGTTCCGCATCGGGTCCGAGAGCGCGATCGAGCCCGCCCTCACCGAGATCCGCAACGGCATCGACCGCATCAGTGAGCCTCTCGAGTGGCTGCTCGATCAGGTCGAGACACCTCCGGAGGTCAGCAGCCTGGCTGCGCACGCCTGCATCGCCGAGCAGCTCATCTCGGGACACCAGTGCACCCTCGAGGGCTATGTCCATCACGGCACGGTGCACGCCTACGGCGTGGTCGACTCGTTCCGGGCCCCCAACCGGAGCACCTTCACCCGCTACCAGTATCCATCGCACCTGCCCGAGGTCGTCCAGGACCGCATGAACGAGGTGACAGCCACGGTGCTCGCCGCCTCGGGCTACGACCACGGTGCCTTCAACGTCGAGTTCTTCTACGACACCGACGCCGACCACCTGTGGCTGCTCGAGATCAACTGCCGTGCCTCGCAGTCCCACGGCGACCTGTTCGCCAAGGTCGACGGGGTGGCCAACCTCAAGGTGGTGGTCGACCTCGCGGTCGGCCAGGAGCCCGAGATGCCCAGCGGCGCCGGTGAGTACGCGTGCGCGGCCAAGTTCTTCCTGCGCTGCTGGCACGACGCCACCGTCATGTCGGTTCCGACCCCCGAGGAGATCGCCGCGCTCGAGGAGATCGTGCCGGGGACGTCGATCCAGCTGCACGTCACCGCCGGCGACCGGCTGTCCGAGCTCCCCGACCAGGACAGCTACAGTTTCGAGCTCGGCGAGGTGCACATCGGAGCCGACACCGACGCGGACCTGCGGCACAAGTTCGAGGCGTGCGAACGCGCCCTGGGGATCGCTCTCGTCGAAGAAGGAGAAGACTGGTGAAGGTCATCGACTCGTTCCCCCGCCGGGTGGAGGTCCACGAGCACGTGTGGATCCCCATGTCCGACGGGTGCCGCCTGGCGGCGAGGATCTGGTTGCCCGAGAGCGCCGAGCGCGACCCGGTCCCGGCGGTGCTCGAGTACATCCCCTACCGCAAGCGCGACAGCACCAGGGAACGGGATGCCATCACCCACCCCTACCTCGCCGGGCACGGCTACGCCGCGGTGCGGGTCGACATGCGCGGCAGTGGCGACAGCGACGGCCTGCTCGACGACGAGTACCTCGAGCTCGAGCACCGCGACGCCCTCGAGGTCATGGCCTGGCTCGACGAGCAGACCTGGTGCACCGGATCGGTGGGCATGATGGGCAAGTCGTGGGGCGGGTTCAACGCCTTGCAGCTGGCCGCGCTGCAGCCTCCCCAGCTCAAGGCGATCGTCGCGGTGGCGGCCACCGACGACCGCTACGCCGACGACGTCCACTACATGGGGGGTTGCCTGCTCGGCGACAACCTCTCGTGGGGGTCGGTGATGTTCGCCTACAACTCGTGCCCGCCCGATCCCGAGCTGGTCGGTGACTCCTGGCGCGAGCAGTGGCTCGAACGCCTCGAGCACGACCGTCCGTGGGTCGACCTGTGGCTCGAGCACCAGCGCCGGGACGACTACTGGAAGCACGGGTCGGTGTGCGAGGACTTCTCGGCGATCCAGTGTCCGGTCATGATCGTGAGCGGGTGGGCCGACGGGTACTCCAACGCGGTGTTCCGCCTGGTCGAGAACCTCGAGGTCCCCCGCCTGGGTCTCATCGGGCCGTGGAGCCACAAGTACCCACACCTCGGCATCCCGGGTCCCGCAATTGGATTCCTCCAGGAGATGGTCAGCTGGTGGGACCGGTGGCTCAAGGACGTCGACAACGGCATGGATCGCGAACCAGTGCTGCGGACCTGGATGCAGGACAGCGTGCCTCCCATCACCCGCTATGACATGCGCCCCGGGCGGTGGGTCGCCGAGGACTCCTGGCCGACACCCAACGTCATCCCGACCACCCTGGCGCTGGCACCGTCGCGGCTGGTCGACGACGGCGACGCGGGCGAGCCCGTCGAGCTCACGGTGCAGTCACCGCTCTCGATCGGGCTCTTCGCCGGCAAGTGGTGCTCCTACTCGGCGACCCCCGACCTCCCCCACGACCAGCGCGAGGAGGACGGCGGGGCCCTGGTCTTCGACAGCGACCCGCTCGACGAGCCGCTCGAGCTGCTCGGGGCGCCGATGGTCGAGCTCGATGTGGCAGCCAACCGACCGGTCGCCATGGTGGCGGTCCGCCTCTCCGATGTGGCGCCCGACGACAAGGCCACCCGTGTCACCTATGGCCTGTTGAACCTCACCCACCGTGACAGCCACGAGCACCCGACCCCGCTCGCGCCCGGCCACCGCTACCGCGTGAGCGTGCAGCTCAACGACATCGCCGCGGTGTTCCCCGCCGGACATCGGCTCCGCATCGCCGTCTCCACCTCCTACTGGCCTCTGGCCTGGCCGCCCCCCGAACCGGTACGCCTCAGCGTGATGACCGGGTCGAGCTCGGTCACCCTCCCGGTCCGCGAGCCTCGCGAGAGCGACGCCCGGCTCCGTCCGTACGAGCCGCCAGAAGGCGCCCCTCCGATCGACACCCACGTGGTCGAACCCGGTCACCACACCTGGAGGGTCATCCGCGACCTGGCCACCGACCAGTCCACCCTCGAGGTCGTCAAGGACGAGGGGACGGTGCACATCGACGAGATCGATCTCGACCTCACCGACCAGACCTGGGAGTGGTACCGCAGCACCGGATCGGACTTCACCTCGCTCGAGGGCGAGACCACCTCGGTTCGCGGGTTCGCCAGAGGCGACTGGTCGGTGCGGACCGTCACCAACACCAAGCTCACCGCCGATGCCACCCAGTTCAGGGTGCGCTCGACCCTCGACGCCTACGAGGGCGACACCCGCATCTTCAGCCGCAACTGGGACCGGACCGTGCCTCGAGACCTGCTCTGACCGCGGTGGTGGCCCTGGCCGTGGACCGGGTGCGGATCACGGGCCATGATGGTCACCGGGAACCCCACGCCCCTCACCGGAGGTGGTCCATGTCCACGCTGCGTTCCATCCCTGCGCCGGTCGAAGCGCTGCTCGGCTCCGACGCGCTCGCCCACGTCATCACCACCAACTCCGACGGGACACCACAGGTGTCGGTGGTGTGGTGCGGGGTCCGCGAGGACGAGATCCTGTTCTGCACCGAGGAGGCCACCGCCAAGGTCCGCAACATCCGCCGCGACCCCCGCGTGGTGCTCTCGATCGAGGACGAGGCCCGCAACGCCTCCGGCACCCAGCAGCACCTGGTGGTGCGGGGACGCGCCCGGGTGCTCGGACCCGCCGACCAGGATCTGTGCGACGAGCTGTGCCGGGTGCATGTGGGCAGGGCGGATCATCCGCTCAACCTCAGCCAGTCACCCACGGCGGTCACCGTCGCCGTCGAGGTCGACCGCTTCGGTGGCAACGGCCCCTGGGCCACGTCCTGACCGCGCCCTCGGGGCGAGCGCTACCGTTCAGCGCATGAACCAGCCCGACCCTCCACGGCTCGAGGTCCGAGAGCTCGACCACGTGGTGCTGCGCTGTGACGACGTGGCCACGACCCTCTCGTGGTACCGGGAGGTGCTGGGCCTCGACGGCGTGCGCCTCGACGAGTGGCGGCGGGGCGACGCCCCCTTCCCCTCGGTCCGGGTCAACGACGGAACGATCATCGACCTCATCCCGGCCGAGTGGGCTTCCGCCGACGGTCCGCTCGCCGCCGGCGGGCACCTCGATCACCTCTGCCTCACGTTCGCGCCCTTCGACGCCGACGCGCTGGTGGCCAGCGGCCGCTTCCGCGTGCAGGAGGGCCCGGTCCCGCGCTTCGGCGCACGGGGCGAGGCGACATCGGTCTATGTGCTCGATCCCGACGACACCGTCGTCGAACTGCGCTGCTATCCCGGCTGATCGCTCCGGCGCTGCTGGATCCCGAGCGGGCTCCGGCGGCGGTGGATGCTGAGGTAGGTCAGCCCCCTCGGCCCGGCGGTGATGCTGCGGTGGGCGCCCCGGGGAATCAGCGCGAGGACGTCGCCTCGCAGGGAGTGGCTGTCGTCGTCGATCGTGAGCTCGCCGGTGCCGGACTGCACGAACACCAACACGTCGACGTCGTCGTTGACGTGGTCCGCCATCTCGCCGCCGGGAGCGAGGCGGACGAGGTTGGCGTCGAGATCACCGCCGTGGGGCAGGCTCCACACCGCGCCGCCCGCACCGCTGGCGGCTGCACCGAGGTCGACGACGATCGGGCCGATGTCGTCGGCCGTGTCGTCACCCTCGACCAGGTGGGCCCAGCACGGTGGGTCTCCCCCTTCGTCACGAGGTCGGGTCATCGTGGGGCGGCAGCGAGGCGACGCTCGGCGTCGAGCACCGCGGGGAACAGCAGGTTGTTCTCCTTGTGGACGTGGAGGTGGGTGTCGGCTTCCAGCTCGTCGAGGCCGGTGTAGAGCGCCTGGTAGCTGGCACAGCCATCCTCGGGGACACGGTAGTCGGCCGCGGTCGCCCGCAGCTCGGCGAGCAGCTCACCGGCTCGATCGTGCTCGGCCAGCATGACCGAGATGGGGTTGGCCAGGGTTCCGCAGTGGAACTCGGGCGGTGCGACCGCTGAGCTCAGCTCGCGGATCATGGGGAACAGGACCTGTTCCTCCTTGCGGAGGTGGGGCTCGAGGTCGGCCTTCAGCTCGCGCACCAGCCGTTCCACCTCGGCCAGCTCGGGGTGGCGTTCGCCGTGGACGCCGGCGACCTTGGCCGCCAGGGCTTCGAGGCGCGGAAGCGCATCGTCCAGGTAGGCGTGGTGGGTGGCCTCGAGGTGGTCGACCAGCGCCGCGGGTCCCAGCTCGGCCCATTCGACGGGGGCCTCGGGCTCGCCGACCGTGCTCAGCTCCTCGATGACGGGATCGAGATCGATCCCGGCCTCCTGGGCCGCGACATCGAGGGTGCGTTGGCCGCCGCAGCAGTAGTCGAGTCCGAGCCGGTCGAGCAGCGGCGCCAGGGCGGGCCGGCGGGTGACCAGCTCGCCGAGGGTGGTCTGGGGATCGATGACGGTCATGGCAGATGTTCCTTCGTGTGGTGGTCAGGTCGGCAGGAGGGAGGCATCGGCCACCGAGGTGGCGTCGAGCTCGTGAAGCAGTTGGGCGCGCGCCCGTTGCCAGGGCTGGTGCAGGGCGCAGGTGCCGGTCTCGTTGCAGGGCCGGTCGGCGAGGACACAGCGCCCCGAGTCGGTGGGACCCTCGACGGCTTCGATGACGTCCAGCACCGACACCGACGACAGGTCTTCGATGAGCGAGTAGCCGCCGGTGGGTCCGGGATCGGAGCGGACCCAACCGGCGCGCACCAGGGGCGTGGCGACCTGGGACACGAAACCTGGCGTGGAGCCGACCCGCTCGGCCAGTGCCGGGCCCTTGAGGCGGTGATCGCTGGCTTCGAGCACTCGCAGCAGCCGCACCGCCAGGTCGCTCTTCCGGGTAACTTCTAGTCTCACACTACAAGACTAGCTCATTGGGTCCACGTCGACGCGTCGGGCTGCCACTGCGGCGCCCGGGCCCGGCGGACCAGTCGCAGGGGACCCTCGCCGGCGACCGACACCTGACCGCCCTCGACCTCGACGCTCAGGTGCTGGCCGGCCACGGTGATCCCGTCGACGTGGAGCCGGTGCAACCACGAGGGCAGCGCCGGTTCGAGTGCCACCTCACCTCCTGGTGCCCATGGGTCCAACCGCAGCATCGCCCGCAGCCACAGCAGCGGTGCCGCTGCCGCCCACGCCTGGGGAGAGCACGATGTGGGATAGGCGGCCGGGGTGCGGGGTCGTTCGCGGTGGAACCCTGCGAACAGCTCGGGGAGCCGGCCATCGTGAGCGTCTGCCGCGGCGAGCTGACCATCGATCACCCGGTGTGCGTCGTCCAGATAGCCATAGCGCGCCAGGCCCGCGATGCACAACGCGTTGTCATGGGGCCAGACAGAGCCGTTGTGGTAGCTGACCGGGTTGTAGGCCTTCATCGAGGTGGCGAGCGTGCGGATACCCCACCCCGAGAACATCTCCTCCGACATCAGGTGTGCGACGACCGCGTCCGCCCGGTCGGGATCGACGATCCCGGTCCACAGGCAGTGACCGATGTTCGACGCCAGCGTCTCGATGGGGCGCTTGTCGCCGTCGAGGCCGAGGGCATACCACCCGTGCTCCTCGAGCCAGAAGTCCTCGTTGAACCGTCGACGCAGCGCGGCCGCCCGGTCGCGGTACCGGTCGAAGGTCGCGACGTCGCCGGCTGCGAGGGCGAGATGTGCGCGAGCCAGGTAGGCGCCGTAGACATAGCCCTGGACCTCACAGAGCGCGATGGGTCCGGTCGCCAGCTCCCCGTCGAGGTGACGCACCGCATCCCATGAGTCCTTCCAGCCCTGGTTGACCAGCCCGTCGTCGCTCTGGCGCTGATACTCGACATAGCCGTCTTCGTCGCGATCGCCAAAGCGCTCGATCCACTCCAACGCTCGATCGGCGTGGGGCAGCAGCTCCGAGACAGCCTCGCTGTCAGGGTCCCACCGCCCGAGCTCGCCCAGGAGCATCACGAACAGCGGTGTGGCGTCGATCGATCCGTAGTAGGTGTTGCTGCCTCCGCGCGAGAGGCTCCCGCCGGACCCGAATCGCATCTCGTGGAGGATCTTCCCCGGTTCCTCCTCGGTGGCGGCATCCACCTTCGAGCCCTGGAACCGGGCGAGGGTGAGCAGCACACCTTCTGCCAGCGACGAGTCGGCGATCAGGGTCATCCACGCGGTCAGCAGCGAGTCCCGACCGAACACCGTCATGAACCAGGGGGCTCCCGCGGCGAGGATCGGTACATCGGGATGATCAGGGTCGAAGATCCGCAGCGCGCCGAGGTCCTCGCCCGCTCGCTGCACAGCCGAGGCCAACCGCTGGTGATCGGTCTCGACACCAGGAAGGATGGCGCGCCACGACTGCATGCGCCGCACCGGCAGGGCCTCCTCGTCTGCGCCCCCGCAGCGGAAGCGGGCCTCCAGGTCGCGGTCATCGATCCCGACGGTGAGCTCGACGCAGATCTCCCAGGTCTGTCCGTGCCCCAGCACCGTTCGCCAGGTGATGTGGCCAGGTTCGACGCTCGCCGCGTCGTGGGTGCGGAGGGTCACGGCCTTGGTTTGCGTGCCGTCGCGGTGGGTGTAGCGCAGCCTCTCCTCGCTCACCTCATGGCCGTGTTCGCCCCGTTCACGGACCCGACTCTCCTTGACCTCGAACAGGTCGGCGAAGTCGACTCCACAGATCAGCTCCACCACGACGGGTGCCTCGGAGAGTCCGTGGTTGGTGACCGTGACCTGCTCGCGCATCCCCGACCCGATGCTGCGGCACCGGAAGAGCACGATGTCGGCGTCGGCGCGGCCCGCCGCAGGTCGCGCGTGGCCGACGAAGGTCGCCGAGAAGGGCTCGGTCACGTCCACCGCCAGCGGTTCGATGGTGTGCCCGTTGACCCGCAGCTCCCAGTCCGACAGAACCCGGGTGTCGAGCACGAACAGCCCGTGGGGTAGATCGGTGACGATGTCGCCGGTCTCTGCCGACACGCAGAACGTCTGGCCTGCCACCAGGGTCACAGCGCCGCCGGCGCCCCTGAGCGACGCCACCGGGGTGGTCCCTGCGAACGGCGATGGATCCTGGCTCATCGACAGACCTCCCGGGCCTCCACCTGGACGCTACCGCCCTTTGGGTCGGGCAATGGCGGCCGCTCACCGATCTCGCCTCCCACGAGCCGTGACCTTCGACCCTGGCAGCCACGCGGCGCACGTGCTTCGATCAAGATACGAGCGCGAGCCCGCACCGGGCACCGGAGCACACACATGGTCTTCTCTGACCTCCATCACCGCCACCAGCGGCCACGACGGCTCACGGTCGGCCTTGTCGCACCGCCGTGGGTGAGCGTCCCGCCGGCGGTCTACGGCGGCACCGAGATGATCATCGACCTGCTCGCCCGCGGTCTCCATGCCCGCGGGCACGAGGTCGTCCTGTTCACGACCGGCGACTCGACCTGTCCGGTCACCCGGCGGTGGCTGCACCCTCACGCGCTCGGCACCGCGTCCGGTCTCACCGAGGACGCCCACGTCGAGCGGGCCTACCAGACGCTCACCGAGGTCGACATCGTGCACGACCACACGGTCACCGGACCCTCGCGGCCCGAGCTTCATCCGTCAGGGGCGCCGGTCGTCACCACGATGCATGGAGCGCTCTCGCCACCAGCCGATCGCCCCTATGTCACCGCGGCCGCCTCGGGCGTGGCGATCGTGGCCATCTCCCACGACCAGCGGCGATCGGCGCCGCACCTTCCGGTGGCGGCGGTCATCCACCACGGGATCGACGTGGGGTCCTACCCGAAGGGCCGGGGCGAGGGTGGCTATGTTCTGTTCCTCGGCCGGATGAGCCCCGCCAAGGGGGTCCACGAGGCCATCGAGATCGCCCGGGCGGCGCGGAGACGGATCATCGTGGCCGCCAAGATGTGGGAGCCCGACGAGCACCGGTACTTCACCGAGCGGGTCGAGCCGCTGCTCGGGACCGACGCGGTCTATGTGGGACCGGTCGACCATCGCCGCAAGGTCGAGCTGCTGGGCGGCGCCGCGGCGTTGGTGAACCCCATCGGTTGGCCCGAGCCCTTCGGCCTGGTCATGGCCGAGGCCCTGGCGTGCGGAACTCCGGTGCTGGCCTACCCCGAAGGAGCAGCACCCGAGATCGTCGAGGATGGTCGCACCGGGTTCCTGTGCCGGTCCCAGGAGGAGATGGTGGTGCGGTTGGATGAGATCTCCACGATCGACCGCGACGCCTGCCGCACTGCCGCGACCACCCGCTTCTCCGCGTCGAGGATGGTCGGCCAGCACCTGGCGCTCTACCACGACCTCCTTGCCGAGCCCGCAGGCATCGACCTGAGAGGCTCCAGCACGTTGCTCACCTGAACACGCGGCGGTGGACGAAGCATGCCTGATGCCGGGACGGGGTAGGGAACGCTCCATGCCCGACGATCCGGACGTGGACGACAAGAAGGTATCGACCAGGGCGGACCTGCTCCCCGAGGAGCAGACCGCCGGCAGCGACGACCCCGAGGCCCAGGCCGAGGCGGTGCTGACCGAGTCGGAGGAGCGCCGCCGGTCGCGCAACGCGGCCCCCAGCACCCACCTCGAACACCGCAGCTCCGAGGATGCCACCCCTCCGCCGGACTGAACGTTGCCCGACCGCGCTCGGACCCTGGCGCTCGGGTCGCCCTTCTCCCGCTGTCGCAGTCCGGTAGATTGCGCGGGTGTCGGGGGGATGAGACCCAGAACACCACGCCAGATCGGATCGAGGAATGACTGTGGGCGGGTGGAACGCAACCGGAGCCGTCCCCTACGCGACGCGGGTGCTGCGCTCGATCAGCCGCCACGCCGCCGGAGCCGCCCAACGGCTGGCCGATCGCCAAGGTCTGCCGGTCGATGACACGGTGCGTGCGATCGACCCCGATGCCGCGGCGGCACCGTTCGTGGCCTTCAGCGAGCTGACGGTGCCCGACGGCGGCCAAGCCGAGCTCGACGCCGCGTTCAGGAACCGCCTCGGCGCGGTGGAGCGCGCGCCGGGCTTCCGCGGGCTCGAGGTCTGGGCCGATCAGGCCCGACCGACCGAATACTCCATGGTCACCTGGTGGGATTCACACGAGTCGTTCCAGCAGTACATGCGGTCGCCGGATCACCGACGGTCCCACGACCGGATCCCCACCGGACCCCTGGGGCCGCGTCCCCGCAGCTTCCGCCGGTTCCGGGTGGTCGCCCGATGAGCGCCCGCCCCGATCAGCTGGTGGACGAGTTCATCGCGCTGGCGGTCGAGGGCAACTCCAAGGCGGCGGTCGATCTCGTGCTCGAGCTGCTCGACGACCTGGTCCCGAGTGAGACCATCATCACCGAGTTGCTGGCGCCGGTCCAGCGCGAGGTCGGTGCACGGTGGCAGCGCAACGAGCTGAGCGTCGCCGACGAGCACCTCGCCTCCGGTGTCACCGAGTCCGCACTCCACGCACTCGTGGGAGTCGACGCCGTTCGGGCAGAGAGCGGGCTCGTCGTCGTCGCCTGCGCCGAGGGCGACTGGCACACCCTTGCCGCCAAGATGTTCGCCGAGCAGCTCCGCGGCCGCGGCGTCGTGGTCGCCTTCCTCGGCGCCTCGACCCCCGCCGAGCACATCGCCACCTTCCTCCGGCGCCACCGCCCCGAGGCCCTGGCCGTGTCGTGCACCTCGCCGCTGTTCTACACCGGCGTTGCGCCCCTCGCCGACGCGGCCCACGCGGCGGGCATCCCGGTGCTGGTCGGTGGTCGAGCCCTGACGCGCGAACCGGACCGCTC
>JBKGZW010000289.1:0-2626 GCA_046543225.1 Acidimicrobiales bacterium | reverse complement strand
GGCTCATGCCCATCCGGGGCCACTCCGGCGTGCAGGGCGGCGCCGAGATGGGCGCCTACGCCACCTCGCTGCCGGGCGGCAACGACGTCACCGCGGCCAACGCCGCGTCGCTGGGGGAGCGGTGGGGCTTCGAGGTCCCCGACCAGCCCGGACTCACCGCCCCCGAGATGGTCGACGCCGCCGCCGACGGTCGCCTCGACGTGCTGTGGATGTCGGGCGGCAACTTCCTCGACGTGATGCCCGACCCCGCCCGGGTCAGCGACGCCCTCTAAGCGGTGCCGCTGCGGGTCCACCAGGACATCGTCGTGTCGTCGCAGATGCTGGTGCCCGGCGACGACGTGATCCTGCTCCCCGTCGCCACCCGCTACGAGCAGGAGGGCGGCGGCACCGAGACCACCACCGAACGGCGGGTCGCCTTCTCCCCCGAGATCCTCCGACCCCCCGCCCGGGCCCGCACGGAGTGGCGGCTCTTCGCCGACGTCGCCAACCGGGTCCGCCCCGACCTGCGGCCCCGGTTCTCGTGGCCCACCAACGCCGACCTGCGGGCCGAGATCGCCGAGATCGTGCCCACCTACGCCGGCATCGAGACCCTGGCCGACACCGGCGACGCCATCCAGTGGGGCGGACGCCACCTCTGCGCCGACGGCGAGTTCCCCACCCCCAGCGGCCGGGGCCGGTTCACCCCGCTCACCCCCACCCGCACCGAGCTGGCCGACGGCCGCTTCGTCCTCGCCACCCGCCGGGGCAAGCAGTTCAACTCGATGATCCTGGCCGAGACCGACCCACTCACCGGCGCGGGCCGCGACGCCGTCTACATCGACGAAGCCGACGCCGCCTCGCTCGGCCTCGCCGACGGTGACCCCGTGGTGCTCGAGAACGAGGTCGGGTCGATGGAGGGTCACCTGCGGGTCGTGCGCCTCCCCGAGCGCACCCTGCAGGTCCACTGGCCCGAGGGCAACGTGCTCATCGCCGCCGGAGCCGACGCCCGCGAACCCGGCTCGAAGGTCCCCGACTACAACGCCGTGGTCACCCTTCGGGGCGCCTGACCATCGGGGTTGCCCCGGCGGGGCTCGGAGGGATCGAGGGTCGGTCCGGGTCGCTACGGTGAGGGCCATGAGCGAGCCGCTGTCCCCGACCACCGGCCTGGGTGTGCTGCACCTGTTCTTGAAGGTCGGCCCCGACACCCGCCGCGACGCCATCGTCGACGCCGTGACCAAGGCCGAGGCCGACGGCGACCAGGTCGTGCCCGTCGCCGTGCTCGGCCACAAGGCCGACCTGGCGATCATGGCCCTGTCCGAAGACCTGTGGCGGCTGCGGTCGTTGCAGACCGCGCTGGTGGGCGCCGGCCTCGAGCTGGCCGACTCGTACCTGTCGCTCACCGAGGTGTCCGAGTACGCCAAGGGCATGCCCGAGGAGATGCTCCAGGCCCGGCTTCACCCCCAGCTCCCACCCGAGGGCAAACAGGCCTGGTGCTTCTACCCCATGTCCAAGCGCCGGTGGGTGGGCGCGAACTGGTACACGCTCGACTACGACGACCGCAAGGAGCTCATGTACGAGCACGGTGCGTCGGGCCGCACGTTCGCGGGACGGATCCTGCAGGTGGTGACCGGATCGACCGGGCTCGACGACTTCGAGTGGGGCGTCACCCTCTTCGGCGTGCACCCCGACGACCTCAAAGAGACCGTCTACACCATGCGCTACGACACCGCCTCGGCCCTCTACGGCGAGTTCGGAGCCTTCTACACCGGCATGGTCGCCCCCCTCGACGAGGTGCTCGACCGCCTCGGCGTGGACGCCTGAACGCCCCGAGAGATCGCCCAACAAAGGTCGAAGGACCCTCACCCTCCGTAGCGGCCGGGCGTATCATTATCACAGAGGGTGAGCCAGGAGCTCACCCCCGCTGAGAGCACCCCGGACGCGCCACGACTCCGAGGTGCACTCGGGGAAGCGTCGATTCACAGGCTG
This sequence comes from Acidimicrobiales bacterium, assembly GCA_046543225.1. Lineage (GTDB taxonomy): Bacteria > Actinomycetota > Acidimicrobiia > Acidimicrobiales > SKKL01 > SKKL01. Next base: position 661 of record JBKGZW010000289.1, on the reverse strand, counting down.
GACTGGTCGCAGCGCCTGTGAGGAGCCAAGGCGAACCCGGCCCCGGGACCATCCACCAGGGTGGCGGGTCGAGGGTTCGCCTTTGGTCTGTCGCCCACGGAGCGAAGGAGGCTCCGATGAGGACATCGACACGCTTCACACAGAGGTTCACACAGAGGATCGCGCTGGTCGCCGTACTGGCGCTGGTCCTCGCACTGGCCCCCACAGGGGGCTTCGCCTCGGCCGACGAGGACCACAACACCTGCAAGGACCACCCGGCCTACGACCAGAACCACGAGGGCAACACCAGTGGTGACTGGGGCAGCATCACCTTCACCCCCGATGACGGCCCCTTGGTCCTCGACGTGAACGAGGGCTACCAGGTCTGGCTGTGCCTGAAGAAGGGTGCAGCGTCGAGCGGCATGGGCGTCGTCGAGGTCGGGCCCTTCGAGGGTCCGCTCGAGGGCGAAGAGGTCGACTACCCCGGGACCGTCCCTGCGGACGGCTTCAGCCACTACGGCGTCCGCTTCGCCGAGGCCACGACCACAACGACCGAGGCCACGACGACAACGACCGAGGCCACGACGACAACGACCGAGGCCACGACCACGACGACCGAGGCCACGACCACAACGACCGAGGCCACGACCACAACGACCGAGGCCACGACCACAACGACCGA
>JBKGZW010000288.1:0-2635 GCA_046543225.1 Acidimicrobiales bacterium | reverse complement strand
GACACTCACCGTGCTGTCCGGACTCGGACACGAGTGCTACCTCGAAGACGCCGACGGATTCGAGGAAGCGGTCCGCGCCTTCCTCGACGGCCATCGACGGCCCGCTCGTCACAACTAGTGGCGCGTCCGTCAACGTTGTGGCGTTGCAGTCGGCCCGTGCTGGTCCTCAGCGAAGAACGTCGGCGAAGCGCGGAGCGCCCGCCTCCAACGGGACTCGAGCACCGTTCGCGGCGAAGCTGATCGCGTGGTACCAACCAGTGAGGAGAAGGAGATCGAGGATCTGCTCGGTGGTGAAGGCCCGGGACAGCTGGGTCCAGGTCTCGTCGCTGACATCGGCGTTGTCGTGGAGCTCGTCAACGGCGCTGATGAGGGTGGATTCCTCGGTGATCCAGCAAGAGTCGTCGGGGTCGCCGTGTGTGAGAGAGCGCACCTGCTCCGACGTCAGGCTGACACGGTCTGCGAAGAAGGCGACGTGGACGCCCCACTCGTACTCGCAGCCGCACCGAGCGGTGACCCGGTCGATCACGATCTCACGCTGGCGCATCGACAGGGACAGCTGGCTCGAGAGCTCGTAGCCACCCCAGCTTCCCATTGCCTGGGCCATGGGCTTGTTCCTCACGAAGGTGCGGAACAAGGCGATGGGCGGCGCGCCTGTGGGCATCATCTTCGCGAGCTGCTGCTCGACGTCAGGCTCGTAGGGCGCCGTGACGGGCTCGATGCGGGGTTGGGCCATGGGTGGTCTCCAGTTCGGTATGTTTTGGGAATCGAAACACTCGAGCGCTGCACGGTATCGTTTCGATATACGAAACGCAAGGAGATTGGGACGTGAGCACAGGTCGCACGCCGAAACCGGGCGATCCGGTCCGGGGTTCATCGACGGGTCGACCAGTGATGGCGGCACTGGATCTGCTCGGCAGACGTTGGGCTCTGCGCGTGCTGTGGGAACTTCGATCGGGGCCCGTCGGAGCTCGTGCACTGCTCAAGCGGTGCGACGGAATGTCATCCAGCGTTCTCTACGACCGGCTCCGCGAACTGTCGGGAGCCGGGCTCATCGCCAAGGACGAGGAAGGCAGCTATGTACTGACCTCTCTCGGTCAGCGGCTTGGTGTCGCACTGGCCCCGCTCGATGCGTGGGCGCAGGAGTGGGCGACAGAGTCCATGGCGACAGGTCCCTGAGCGGGTCTGACCGGTCGGGGTGTCGCGACCTCACACTCGATCGCAAGAGTCTGCTCGCCGCTGCCCTCAACATGGCGTTGGGAGGCAGGGCAACATGGCCCGCTCGTGATAACTAATCCACGGGAACGAGCGCGAGGCGGGCGTGCCGGACGACGAACCCATAGCTGGTTGCGTCGCACTCCGAGGTCTCGCCCACCTGCAAGATCGACGAGCCAGGGATCGCCTGGCAGGTGACGACGAGCTCGGCGGAGACGTCGGTCAGGTCCTCGCCCTCGATGGTGCTGCCGAACCCGAGGACCTCGGTACTCGAGTACGTCTCCTCCTCGTCATTGCCGACCGATCGGGTGTCGCTCGCAGTGCCGAGCCCCCGACCGTCGCCCCTCGCCGTGAACTCGACGAACCAGTGGGCCGCTCGCCCCGAGTTGCGACTCGCCTGCAAGCGCACCGTCCATTCCGGCTCGAGCCGGGCACGCACCTGATACGGCCCCTCCAGGCCGGCCACCTCCGAGTCGGGGATCCTCCAACTCAGCGTGGCCGTGCGAGAGGCACCCCCGTCGAGACCGCTCGTGAGGGCGTCGAGGTAGATGGTGCGGCCGTTCAAGCGAGCCGACCCATCGCCGCTCCCGCTCTGGCGGAAGACGGCATCGGAGGGGCTCAACTCGAGCTCGAGGGTGGGTCGCTCCGGCGTGGTCGTGGTGGGCGGCGCAGTCGTGGTGGGCGGCGCAGTCGTGGTGGGCGGCGCGGTCGTGGTGGTGGTCGTCGTGGTGGTGGTCGTGGTTTCGTCGGGATCCTCGGTGGTGGTCGTGGTGTCGTCGGGATCCTCGGTCGTGGTCGTGGATCCATCGGCGTCGCCCGGCTCGCCGAGGGTCACAGGACGCGACGCCTGCAGGAACGAGCCGTCGGGAGCGGTGAGGCTCACAACGACCACTCGCTCGCCAGCTTCGGCCGGGTAGGTGTAGGAGGCCGACAACGGGCCCGAGCCACGCAACTCGAGGGGGGGAGGACCCATCGCCCCAGTCGATGCTGACATCGGACGGTCCGTCGCTTCCGACCACCGAGAAGTCGATGGTCGCGTCGTACCCGGTGGCGCGGAGGGACTCGATCGAGACCGCGGGTGCCGCAGCATCGTCGTCACCCCCGCCCGTCACCAGGACGACGACCAGGGTGACGGCGAGGATCGCAGCAACCGCTCCGAGCCCAGCCACGACCGCTCGCTGCTGTTGTGCCCGCATCGCAACACACTTGCACAACGACCCGAGCGGCGCTGGCTCACGTCACTTCGATCGCGAGCATCGCCAGACCAGCGACGGCCAGCATCAACCTCAGCGGTGAAGGTCGGGGTGGGGCACCGTGCGGTACACCGCCACCGACGCCACCGTGAGGTACAACCACCCCGCGAGCACCGCCAGCCACAGGGCGGGCACCCCCACCGGGGTGGTGGCCGCGGCCGCCCCGACGA
>JBKGZW010000086.1:0-12551 GCA_046543225.1 Acidimicrobiales bacterium | reverse complement strand
GGCGCCGGCCTCAGCGAGCTCGTCGAACAACGGGGAGCCCTCGGGGATGTACGGCAGCTGCCACAGGCACGTGTGCACCCCCATGTCGCGCAGCTCGGCGAGGAACCCGGCCGGGTCGGGGAAGCGCTCCTCGGAGAAGGTCAGGTCGTTGCGCCAGTCCTCACTGAACCAGAAGGTGTCGAGGTGGATGACATCCATCGGCAGGTCGGCTGCGCGGTGGCGGCGGACGACGTCGAGGACCTCGTCGGCGGCCTTGTAGCTGATCTTGGACTGCCACCAGCCGAAGCTCCAGTCCGGCGGCACGTGGGCCTTGCCGGTGAGCGTCGTGTAACGGTCGAGGATCGTCTTGGGATCGCCCACGAACACGTAGGTGTCGAGCTGCTCGTCCTCCGCTGCGATCTGGACGTCGGCGGCATTGCGGCTGCCGATCCACGCGGTCATGCGTCCCGTGGTGTTCCAGAAGACGCCGTAGCCACCGGTGGTCCAGAAGAACGGGATGTTCTTGTAGGCCCGAGGCGTCGTCGTCCCGACCGCCTCGACCATGTTGACGTCGACGGTCTGGCCGACCTTGTTGAGCCGACCGAACTGCTCGCCGAAGCCGAACACGGCCTCACCCGGGCGGAGGGCGTAGGTCTCGGTGGCAAGGGGTGTCCGGCCATGGGCGGTGCGGGACACGCCCGTCGAGTGCGTGTCCCACATCCCCCACATGTTCTTCTCGCGGCCGCTGATGCGGCACCGCTCGAGGCCGTCCGGTGACGTGACCCGCACCGAGAACGGCCGGAGCTCGACCTCGACCACCATCGCCGGGGTGCGCAGCGTCGTGCCCTCGACCTCCACGCTCGACGGCGAGGGCAACGACCCCACGACGATGCCGAGGTCGCGCTCGCCCTCCTCGACGTGGTCGGCGTCGGGGAGGTAGCGGATGCGCAGAACGTCGTCGCTGACGACGTCGATGCGCAGGGCGCCGGAGGTCTGCTCGGGTTCGAACCGCTCGGCGCCAAGCCAGTCGGTGTGCCCGGTGGACCACGCGTCGACGGTGCGCAGCGCGATTCCCCCGGCCGAGATGTCCTGCACCTCGGTGCTGCGGACGTAGCCGCGAGCGATCGATCGTTCGTCGATGGCGCGGGTCTGCAGATGCTCGACGTCGGGTGCGCCGGTGACGGCTTCAGCGACCATGGGGGGTTCCTTCCAGCTCGAGGGTCGTGGTGTGTCCGGCGTCGGCGGCGTGGCGAGCGACCATCGCTTCGGCGTAAGCGCCCCGGACCTCGTCGCCGGCAGTCCCCGGTACCGGTTCGACGACCGCGTCGGTGCCGCTCACCCATGCCTCGGCGACCGCCGTGGTGCTGTGGCCGCTGAGCACCGCCGCCGCCTGGACGGCTGCGCCGCGGGCCACCAGCTCGTCCTCCGACGGGACGTGCACGCAACGCCCGGTGAGGTCGGCGACGACCTGTCGGTAGGCGGCGCTGCGGGCACCGCCGCCGACGAGGACGACGCGCCCGTCGGGGGTCGGCTCCGTCCACTCGGCGAGGTGGTCGGCACCGGCGAGCAGGTTGCACACCACGCCCTCGAACGCGGCCCGCGCCAACTGCTCCCGGGTCACGTCGGAGCGGATGCCGGTCAGGGTGCCGGTGGCGTCGGGACGGTTCGGTGTGCGCTCACCGTCGAGGTGCGGGACCAGGACGAGCCCGCCGGCGCCCGGCTCGGCGGCGAGGGCCAGCCGGTCCAGCTCGGCGTGGTCGACGCCGAGCAGGCGGGCCACAGCGTCGCTGGCCTTGGTGGCGTTGAGGGTGCAGACCAGCGGCAGGTAGCGCCCGTCGGCCGCAGCGAACCCGGCGACCGTACCGGTGGGGTCGGTGGCCGGGCGCTCCGACACGGCGAAGGCGGTGCCGCTCGTGCCCAGGCTGAGCGCCACGTCACCCGGGCGCAGGCCGAGTCCGAGCGCGGCCGCCATGTTGTCGCCGGTGCCCGGCGCGACGATCGCACCCACGGCCGACCACGTGCCCGCCTGGTCGTCCGGGCCGAGGACCTCGGGCAGCATCGGTTCCCAGGACACGGAGTCGTCGACCAGGTCCAACAGGTCGGTGCGGTACCGCTCCTCGGCGGGCGACCACCAGCCGGTACCGGACGCATCGCCTCGGTCCGTGGTGAAGCCACCCGTGAGCTGCGCGGTGAGCCAGTCGTGGGGCAGCAGGATCTGTGCGACCTGTGCGAAGACCTCGGGTTCGGTGCGCCGCAACCAGTGCAACTTCGTGATGGTGAAGCTCGGCACCGGGACGCTCCCGCAGGCCTGGGCCCACACGCCTGCGCCGAGGCGCTCGACGAGGTCGGCCGCGTCGGGGGCCGACTCGGTGTCGTTCCAGAGCTTGGCCGGACGGAGCACATCGCCGGCTTCGTCGACCACGACCAGGCCGTGCTGCTGACCGGCGACCGCGATCGCGTCCGGACGGTGCGACCCCAGGACCCCTGCCTGTTCGCAGGCCTCCTCGAACGCGGACCACCAGTCCGCCGGCCGCTGCTCGCTGCGCGGCGGCGTGGTGGGCGGGTGCGAGGCTCGGCCCGACGCGACGAGTTCGCCGCTGTCGGCGTCGCGGACCTCGATCTTGCACGCAGAGGTCGACGAGTCGACCCCGGCGACCAGCGGCATCAGCGGACGCCGAGGAGCAGCTCGGTGACGAGCTGGTCGAGCCGCTCGTGCCCGTACCCCTGAGACGCGAGCGCGTCCTCGTCGAGCGAGGCAGACCGCACGTCGGCGAGCGACCCGGTGGGTTCGGCCAGGCGGTGCGCCTGGGCGGCCTCGAGCGCCTCCTGGATCTCGGGGTCGTCGCGCATCCGCGCGGCCTTGTCCTTCAGGAGCAGGTACGTGCGCATGCACCCGCGGGCGAAGTCCCACACGCCTTCGGCGTCCTCGGTTCGGTAGGCGTGGGCGTCGAAGTGGCGCATGCCGTCCCAGCCTGAGTCCTCGAGCAGTCGCACCAGGTAGAAGGCGTCGCGGATGCCCTCGGAGCCGAACCGGAAGTCCTGGTCGAACTTGCCGATGCGCTGGGCGTTCAGATCGATGTGGAACAGCTTCCCCTGCCACAGCGCCTGGGCCACCGCGTGCGTGACGTTCAGACCCGACATCGTCTCGTGGGCGAACTCCGGGTTGAGCCCGACCATCTCGGGCCGCTCCAGCTCGCCGATGAAGGCGAGGGCGTGGCCGACCGTGGGCAGGAGGAGGTCGCCACGGGGTTCGTTGGGCTTGGGCTCGAGCGCGATGCGCAGGTCGTAGCCGCGCTCCACGATGTGCTCACAGCACAGGTCGACGGCCTCCTTGTACCGGTCGAGAGCGAGCCGGACGTCCTTGGCGGCATCGGCCTCCACGCCCTCACGGCCGCCCCACATCACGTACACGCCGGCGCCCAGCTCGGCACCGAGGTCGATGGCGTCGAGCGTCTTGCGCACGGCGAAACGGCGCACGTCGGGATCGTTGGCGGTGAAGGCACCCTCTTTGAACACCGGTCGCGAGAACAGGTTCGTCGTGGCCATCGGCACCTTCATTCCGGTCTCGTCGAGCGCGGAGCGGAATCGCTTCACGACGGCGTCGCGCTCCTGGGCCGACGACCCGGGCGGAACGAGGTCGTCGTCGTGGAAGTTCACGCCGTAGGCGCCCAGCTCGGCCAAGCGGTGCACGGTGTCGACAGGGTCCAAGGGGGCGCGGGTCTCGTGGCCGAACGGATCGCGGCCGGGGTTGCCGACGGTCCAGAGGCCGAACGTGAAGCGGTGCTCCGGGCGGGGTGTGAGGTGGTCGGTCATGGCATGGCCTCCGGTTTCACGCGGTCTGGGTGACCGGGTCGATGGGCACGATGGTCGGGTCGGCGATGACCTCGTCGAGCGCGATGGTCGCCGCACCCACCAGGGCCGCGTCGACGCCCAACGAGGAGCGCACCACCGAGCACGGACGCCATCGCCCGCCGAGGGTCTGCTCGCGCAATCGCTCCGCCACCATCGGAGCCAGGTCGTCTGCGTCGTCAGCCAAGGTACCTCCGAGCACGATCGCCTCGGGGTCGATGAGGTGCACCACGTTGCGCAGCGCCACGGCGAGCGCATCTGCTCGCCGTGGCCTGCTTGCACGGCGACCCGCACCGACGATCGTCTCGAGGCACCCGCGTGCCCCGCACGCGCAGGACCGACCGGACGGGTCGACGACCACGTGTCCCAACTCGCCGGCGAACCCGTGGGAGCCACGGATCACGCGACCACCGATGACGAGGCCAGCGCCGATCCCCACGCCTCCCGAGACGTACACGAACGACGACGCGCTGCGACCGGCGCCGTGGCGCAGCTCAGCGAGCGCTCCGAGGTTCGCTTCGTTGTCGACACCGACGGGCAAGGTCGGCGGCAGCCCCATGGCGTGTTGGGGCGAGGTGAGGTCGACGTCGAGCCAGTGCAGGTTGGGGGCCACGAACAGCGCACCGGTGGCGGGGGCGACGAGGCCCGGAACCGCCAGCGCCCCACCGGCGCACCACAGACCCGCCTCCTCGATGTCGGCCATCGCAGCTGCCGCGACGTCTGCGAGCCGTCCCAGGACGCGGCCGGGCGCGAGGTCGCGATGGTCGCCATCGCTGCGATGCCTGCTGCGGAGGGTGCCCGCCAGGTCGACCACGCACGCAGCGACACCGTCTGCATCGACCTGGAGGCCGATGGCCACCACCGTGGTCGACACGCAGACATCGATGCCCGGTCGACCGATGCCACCGGCCACCGGCCCACGCTCCTGCACGAGCTCCCGCGACAGGAGATCGGTGACGAGGGCAGAGATCGTGGCCTTGGTGAGCCCGACCTCATCGGCGAGCGCAGCTCGCGACCGGGGACCGTTGTGCACGAGGTGCTCGAGCACGACCGACAGGTGGTGACGACGTAGGTCCGCCAGCGCCAAGGTGGGTCGCCGAGGTGGATGTGCTCGCAGCCGCATGGCCATCGTTCGGATACTAAACAAATGAGGTCGTCGGTGCCACGGTGCACGGCGCGCGGGCACGCCACCTGGCGACGCCGCCCGACGTTCCGCCAAAGCGAGTCTCGAGGCGGCTCGCCGCTAGCTCGTGGCAGCCCGGAAATCAGGACTCATGTTGGGACTTTGGTCCCGGGAGCCCGACGAAAGGCGTGGCTATGGTGTGGCTCGTGATGTTCGAACGGGATGCTCACCGACGCTTCCGCTCGCTGTCGGTGGCCCCAGGGCTCTTGGCGGCGATCTTGGCGTGCGGGCTCTTGTCGTTGGTGTCGTGCGGTTCTGACGACGGCGACGAGGCGGCGATGCTCGGCGTGGTGCGTACCCCTGCGCTCGAGGTCGCCGACGTCGAGTTGGTCGACGTGTCTTCGCCGGAACCGCGTCCGCTGCCCATGAAGGCCCCCGAGGGCGAGCTGTACTTGGTGTACTTCGGCTACACGTCGTGTCCGGACATCTGCCCGACGACGATGAGCGACATCAGCGTGGCGGTGAACGACCTTCCTCCGGACCTAGCCGACAGGGTGACGGTCGGGATGGTGACGGTCGATCCCGAACGAGACACTCCCGAGGTCCTCTCGGCATACCTCGGCTCGTTCTTCGACTCCCCTCTCGCGATCCACGCCCCTGATGCTGCAGCTCTCGAAGAAGCGGCGGACGCGTTCGACGTCCGATACGAGGTCGCCGAGCACGAGCCGGGCGACATGAGCTACGAGGTGTCGCATTCAGCGGTGACCTACGTGGTGGACGAAACCGGCACGGTCGTCGTCGAGTGGCCGTTCGGGTTCGACAGCGAACAGATGACCGAGGACCTGACGACCCTTCTCTAGGAGAGCGATGAACCAGCACACCCGTTCCCGCCGTCTACTGGCAGTGCCGATGGCGCTCGCACTCAGCGCCACCGTGGGCCTCGCCGGTTGTGGCGACGATGACGACAGTGCCGCTGGCGGAACGACGACCACGACGTCGGCGACGTCCGCCACGTCCACGACCGAGGCAGCCGCGACGGAGGAGATCGGGGTCGAGGCGGTGTGGGCACGTCGTTCCCCTGCGGCGGTCACCGCTGGCGCGGCCTACATGGAGATCACGAACCCCAGCGACACCGACGATGCGCTGGTCGACGTGTTGATCGACGCGTCGATCGCCGGCACCGTCGAGCTCCATGAGACCTCGATGGCCGGGGGCGACGCCGACACCTCGACCACTGCTGCCCACGGGGAAGGCGCAGGCTCGTCTGGGGAAGACAGCGGCGGCATGATGACCATGAAGGAGGTCGATGAGATCGCCGTTCCGGCCGGTGAGACCGTCGTGCTGGAACCGGGCGGCTACCACGTGATGCTCCTCGACCTGGTTGCACCGCTCGAGGCCGGTGAAACCATCGAGATCACACTCGTGTTCGCCGAGGCCGGCGAGATCGTGGTCGAGGCTGAGGTCCATGACACCGCCCCCTGAGCCCGATTCCGAGCCGCCAGACCTGAGCGGTCACACCGGGGCCCGCCAGCTCAGGTTCTTGCTGTGGGTCGTACCACTGCTGTTGCTGTCGGCCGGTGCGATCGTGTGGATCCTGGCCGGGGACGGTGGCTCCCGTCCATCGGAGACGATCGAGATCATCGTCCCCGCCGGCACCCAGGATCGGCTGGCGGCGGGTGAGGAGGTGGTGGTGATGCCGGCCCGTCTGGAGTTCCGGGTCGGTGACCGCATCCGCATCCGCAACGACGACGACGTGGCGCAGTCGGTGGGCCCCTACGTGGTGGATCCGGGAAAGGAGATGCTGCTCGAGTACGGAGCTCCCGGGGTGTACGAGGGGTACTGCCCCCTGTCGGAGGGCGAGCGGTACGAGATCGTCGTGACCGAATGACACGCCGACGTCGACACGGAGGCGGTCGGCCGCGCCTGGTGGCGGCGGTGGTCCTCGCCGTGCGGTTCAGTAGACGGCCGGCCACCCGATCCCCCGCCTCCAGCACCAAGACGTCCCCGACCACCACCTCCTCGGCATCGATCTGGGCTCGTCGGCCGTCGCGGCGCACCGTCACCCGGGTCGGCGGGAGCGGTCGGAGCCGCTCAGCGGCCTGGTCAGCCCAGTGTTCCTGCACGACCAGCTCGGCCGCCTGAACGAACGAATCACGGGCGAGCGGTCACCACTCGAGGTCATCACCGATGGCACTGGAGACATCCGTCCCCACCGCCTACGGTCAGCGCGGTGCGCCCGCTCGTCCTCGGCCTTGCGCTGGCACTGTCGACCGCAGCGGTTGCCTGCACCAGCGCCGACGAGACCGCCGACGACCCGCCACCCGAAGCTCCACCCGAAGATGTCGACGGTGCCATCGAGTCCGGCGGCGACGATCAAGGCGCGGTGGACGAGGAGGTCGAGGTTGCTTGGGGCGCTGTGACGACACAGCTCGAGGACGCCGCCGACAGCATGCCCGCATCGGGCATGACCCTCGTCGTGCGAGATGACGAGGGCACCGTGCGCTACCGGCACACCGTCGGAGGCTTCGAGCCCGATGCGCGCATCCCGGTGGCGTCGGCGACCAAGCTCGTTGCCGCACTGGTCGTGCTGCGCCAGATCCAGCAGGGCGAGCTCGCGCTCGACGCCACCACCGGCGAGGTGCTGGGCTGGTCCGGCGCCAACGCCGACATCACCGTGGACCACCTCGGTAGCTTCACCTCCGGCTACGAGGACTCCCTGGGCTGCGGCTACGTGCCTCGAGGCACCCTGGAATCCTGCGTCGCAACGATCGCTGATCGTCCGCCCCAACACCCTCCGGGTGAGTTCCTCGACTACTCGAACCTCCACCTCCACGTGGCCGGCCGCATGGTCGAGGTGGCTGACGGGCGGTCATGGAACACGGTCTTCAGGGAGGATCTGGCGGAGCCGCTGGGTCTCGACGACCCTGAGTTGCGCTTCGTCACGAACCCCGAGCAGCAGTCGGGCTCGACCAACCCGCTCGTGGCCGGCGGACTGCTGGCCACGACCGACGAGATGGACGCGTTCTGGGCGTTGGTGCTGTCCGGCGGCGTCGCCCCCGACGGCGAGCGCCTGCTCGACGAGGCCCTTGTCCAGCGCCTGTTCCAGAACCCTTACAATGACGCCACCTTGGGTCACACGCCCTACCAGGGCGTGGGCCTCGACTACCGCTACGGCTTCGGTACCTGGCTCGAGTGCCCCAACAGCCCCTCCTCCTGCGACGTCGTCAGCAGCCCAGGCGCCTACGGCTTCACGCCATGGGTGGACCGGACACGCGCCTACACCGGCATCCTGGCCATGAAGGGCGATCTACGCACCGCCACGTCGTTCGCCGTGCCACTCCAACAGGATCTGCGCCCGCTCGTTGAACACGCCATCGACCTGGAGGCCGAAGCGACATGACAACCCGAGCCGGCATCCCGCCCATCGCCGACGACGGCCTCGCGCCATGACCGACCCGAGCCCGACGACGCAGACCGACTGGCTCGCGCTCACCCAGCGGGCCTGCCGGGCGGGACACGACCTCGTCGGCTGGATCATGTGGGACCCCGATGCCATCGCCCGCTTCGAGGCGCTCGGAGTGCCGAACGGGACCGGCTGGCCCCTGACGTGGCGGCTGGCCCCGCTCGGCGACGTCGCACCGGCCGCAGCTGCGGCGGCCACCTTCTCCATCGATCCGAAGGTGATCGAGATGGTCCTCGGTCGTGCCCGCGAGGTGACCGACGTCGACACCATCTGCGGCGTGCGCGACGCATCCGTCGTCCCAGGGCTGGAGGCCATCGCGCCCGGTCTGGGCGACGCCCTCGTGCCTCTCGCCGATGATCTCTGGCGGGGCGTCGACTCCGTGCACTTCGGTGCCCGACCGATGTTCGCTGCGCTGCGAGCCCAGCCCCGTCCCGAGGACCGGCCGGTGCTGTCGGCCTGGCTCGCCGCCAACTGCCTGCGTGAGCTACGGGGCGACAACCACTGGGCACTGTGCGCGGCCGCCGACCTCGACGCCGTCGAGGTCGGCCTGCTGCACTCGGTGATGGTCGACACCGACGAGTACGGAAGCGAGGAGTGGATCGCCCGCAGCCGTGGCCACGACGACGCCATCCCAGCGGGCTGGGCGCGGCTGGAAGCCAAGGGACTCGCCACCGGGTCGTCGATCAACGAAGAGGGCCGGCGGTTCCGCCTCGAACTCGAACGACGCACCGACGAACTCACCGCTCCTGCGTGGCAGGCGGCGGGCGAGCACACGACCGTCTCGTTCTGCGAGGCGATCGAACCGCACCACGACGCCTTCCTCGCACGAGTCGACGCCACCGCGGGCAAACGATGGATGCCGGCGATGCGCCACCGACCAGTCTGAGCACGCCCAGCAGAGCCTCATCGGGTTCGCTTCCGTGTGGGTGCCGGCGATGATGGGCTCCTCACACGGAGAGGAAGCTGAGATGCAGACTCCTTCACGAGAGGCGATCGTCGCGGAGATCCTTCGCCGCTACCCGCGCACCTACGGCGAGGAGCTCGGCATCCGCTCGCTCGAGAGACCCTCGCCGCTGTTCAAGCTGCTGGTCATGGCCCTGCTCATGAGCGCCCGGATCCGAGGGTCGGTCGCATCGGCGGCGGCCGGGGCCCTGTTCGCCCGGGGATGGACCACCGCAGCGGCCATGGCCCAGGCCGGCTGGGAGGAACGGGTACGAACCCTGAACCGGTCGGGCTACGCGCGCTACGACGAACGAACCGCGACGATGCTCGGTGACACCTCGGCCCTGCTGGTCGATCGCTACCGCGGCGACCTGCGCCGACTGCGCGCCGCAGCTGGGAACGACCCAGACGAGGAACGGCGGCTCCTCGAGGAGTGCAAGGGCATCGGCGACGTCGGTGCGGACATCTTCTTCCGGGAGGTGCAGCGGTCCTGGTCCGAGCTGTATCCCTTCGCGGATCAGCGGGCGCTGTCGGCTGCCGGGCAGCTGGGCCTGGGACGGGATGTCGATGCGCTCGCGGAGCTGGCGACCGGGATCGATTTCGTGCGGCTGGTCAACGGGCTGGTCCGGGTCGATCTCGACGGCTCCTACGACGAGATCACCGCACGAGCCGACGCGACCCAGACGCCTTGACGCGATGACTCATCAGTCACCGCTCAGGCCCTTGCCGGTTCGGACGGAACGATCTCGAGCTGTGCGGCTGCGGTTCACCGGGTCCGCTGATGGCATCACCGGGCCCGCGCCAGGGTCAGCCGGACGCGCGGATCCGGTCGCGGGCGTCACGCATGGTGGCGTCGAGGGCGTCGACGAACGCGCGGGCCATGTCTTTGGCGTCGGACCGGACGGCTTCGTCTTCGTAGGCGTCGCTGATGGCCTCGACGGTCTCCTCGATCACGGCGCGGAGCCGATCGAGACCGGCCTTGTCGCGGACGTCGTCGTCGGAGAGCTCCTCTTGGGCATGGAGCTTGAGCTTGAGGCACAGGGCCGAGAGCTGGTCGCCGACCTCGGCCCAGGCCGTTCTGGTGTCGGTCATCTGCTCACCATGCGCCTCAACCGCCGACGAAGACAAGGGCCATTCGTCCTCTCGGATCCACGCTCCGGGCCTTCCACCCCGGCCAGCAGCACCTGCGCCCACATCCCTGCGAGGCCCATCGACCCTGGCCGGCGGCACCGTGTTGGTGGCAACCTGGAATCGTGGTCTCCGATCAGGTCCCGGGTGGCTCGTGAAGCTGGCATTGGCCGGTGACACGATGCTGGGCCGAACGGTGGCCGAGCGCATCGGCAAGACCGGTCCCGGCTCGCTGTTCGCCGATGAGGTCGTGGCCGCCGCCCGCGAAGCGGACCTGTTCGTACTCAACCTGGAGTGCGCGATCTCCGAGCGCGGTGAGCGCTGGCCCGATCCGGCCAAGCCGTTCTTCTTCCGCGCCCCGCCCGTCGCCGTCGACGCCCTCGCCAAGCTCGGTGTGGACTGCGTGACCCTGGCCAACAACCACGCCCTGGACTACGGCGCCGACGCGCTCGCCGACACCATCCGGCACCTCGCCCAGGCCGGCATCGCCACCGTCGGCGCCGGACCCGACCACGTCACGGCCCGTGCACCAGCCGTGCTCGAACACGACCGAACCCGGGTCGGCGTCATCGGGATCACCGACCACCCCGCCGGCTACGCCGCCGGACCCGGCCATCCCGGTGTCGCCTATGCCGACCTGCGCCGCGGCACCCCCGACTGGCTGCTCGACACGACCCGCGGGCTCGACACCGACATCGTGGTCGTCACCCCGCACTGGGGACCCAACATGGTCGCCGCACCCGTCCCCCATGTCCGCCGCACCGCCAATGACCTCGTCGACGCGGGCGCCACCGTGGTGGCCGGCCACTCCGCGCACGTCTTCCACGGCGCCGCCGGCCACGTGCTGTTCGATCTGGGCGACTTCATCGACGACTACGTCGTGCACCCCGAGCTGCGCAACGACCTGGGTCTGCTGTTCCTGCTCACCATCACCCAACACCAACCGGTCCGCCTCGAGGCCGTGCCGCTCGCGCTCGACTACTGCCACACCCGCCTCGCCGCCGGCGACGACAGACGCTGGATCGCCCACCGGTTCCGGACTGCCTGCGCCGCGTTCGACACGAAGGTCACCGAACAGCACGGCCGGCTCGTCATCGACTGGGACAGCCCGGTGCCCCAACGCGAGAGCCCCGGGTGAGGGCCGAAGGTCCCGAACAACCGTTCGCCGACCTCACCAGCCAGCCTGCCCACCATCGCAAGGTGAGGACGTGTGGCCCTGGAAGGCCGCGCGAGCTGGCCCTACGTTGGGGATCAGTCCCCCGGCAGCGAGGAGTCGTCGTCATGGTGTTCGAAGAAGCGGTCGTGCTGGCAGTGCCCTTCGAGGAGGCGCTTGCGCGGACCAAGCAGGCGTTCGCCGAGGTGGGGTTCGGGACCCTCACAGAGATCGACGTGCAGGCCACGCTGCGCGACAAGACCGGCAAGGAGATGGGCCGCTACGTGATCGTGGGGGCCTGCAACCCCGAGCTGGCCGGCCGGGCGCTGGATGCCGAGCCGCAGATCGGGGTGCTGCTGCCCTGCAACGTGGTGGTCCGCGAATCCGCTGGCAACGTGATCGTCGAGGCGATGGACCCGGGGGTGATGGCCACGGTGGTCGGCACCGAGGCGATCCGCACGATCGCCGACGAGGCCCGCCAGCTCGTCGGTGGCGCCCTCGAGCAGCTGGCCAGCACGCGGTGAACCCGGCGACGGCGGCCGCCCGGATCGAGCTGGTCGCCGAGTCGCCATGGCGATGGCGGATCGAGCGGACCGGCTCGATGCGGCTCCCCGGCATCGTGGGCGCGTCCTACGCCATGCCCGATGTGCGGCAGCCTCGGCTCGGGCAACCACTTCCTGGAGGTCCCGGGGCCTGGTCGAGGAGCCCCCTTCTCCTACAAGGACGTCGACGCCGTCGTCGACTCCACCAGCAACGAGCATCGAGCTCCGGCCGGCCCAACGTCGACGTGCAGCCCTGAGCGGGAGATCGCCTTGGGTGCGGCGCCGGTTGGCTCCAGCGAGTCCGGTTCGGCGAGGTCGATCACGGCGTCGAGCCCGCCGTCGGATGCCACCTCGACCTCGGCAGCCACGGGG
>JBKGZW010000085.1:0-12649 GCA_046543225.1 Acidimicrobiales bacterium | reverse complement strand
CCGGCGACGTCTCGGTGCTGGGACGCGATCCCTGGCACGACGCCGTCGAGCTCCATCGCCGGCTGGCGTACGTGCCCGGCGACGTCAACCTCTGGGCGAACCTGTCCGGTGGCGAGGTCATCGACCTGTTGGGAGACCTCCGGGGCGGGCTCGACCCCCGTCGTCGGGCGGACCTGATCGAGCGGTTCCAACTCGATCCGACCAAGCGGTGCCGCACCTACTCCAAGGGCAACCGCCAGAAGGTGGCGATCGTCGCCGCCTTCTCCTCCGACGTGGAGCTGCTGCTGCTCGACGAACCCACCAGCGGCCTCGACCCGCTCATGTCCAGGGTCTTCGAACAGGTCGTGCTCGAGGCAGCCGAGGAGGGTAAGACCGCGCTCCTCTCCAGCCACATCCTCAGCGAGGCCGAGGCGCTGTGCGACCGGATCAGCATCATCCGCGAGGGTCGCATCGTCGAGTCGGGGTCGCTGGATGAGCTCCGTCACCTCACCCGCACCTCGGTGACCGCAACGACCCGTCGACCCGCCGAGGGACTCGCCACGCTCGACGGCGTGCACGGCCTGGAGGTCGAGGACGGCCGCGTGCACTTCCACGTCGACTCCGACCGGATCGAATCGGCGTTGGAACGGGTGATGGCGGCGGGCGTGGTCTCGCTCACCAGCACTCCTCCCACCCTCGCCGAGCTCTTCCTCCGTCACTACGGTGACCAGCTCACCGACAACGACGTCGCCACCGACGACACCGGCGGCACCGGCGACCACGCCCTCCGATGAGCTCACTGACCGGCACACCGCGGCTGGTCCACCTCGGGATCCGCCGCGACCGCATCAACCTGTCGGTCTGGATCGTCGGCCTCGGCACCCTGTCGTTCGTCACCGTGAGCGCGGTGGCCGGGGTAGCCCCCACCGAGGCGGACCGGATCGTGACCGCGACCTTCACCGCCGGCAACCGGCTGTCCCGTGCCTTCGACGGCCCCGCGTCGGGCACGCACCTCGGCGCGATGACCATGACCGAGATGTTCGGCGTCCTCGCCGTGCTGGGCGGTCTGATGAGCATCCTCATCATCGGTCGCCTCACCCGCCAGGACGAAGAGACGGGCCGGGCCGAGCTGCTGGGCTCGGCCATCGTCGGCCGGCGAGCCCGGCTGACCGCGGCGCTGGTGGTCGCCCTGTCGGCCAACGTGGTGTTGGCCGCCGTCACCACCGTCGCCCTGCTCGCCCAGGACCTGCCGCTGGAAGGCTCGCTCGCCGCTGGCGCTGCCCTGGGCGCAACAGGGATGTCCTTCGCGGCGATCGCCACGGTCACCTCCCAACTGGTCGACTCCCAGCGGGCCGCCACCGGGCTCGCCATCACCGCGTTGGGCGGCGCGTTCCTCGTGCGTGCCGTCGGCGATGCCGCGGGCACCGTCGATGGAGAGACCTTCGTGGTCAGCGCCTGGCCCTCGTGGTTGTCGCCCATCGGTTGGGGCCAGCAGGTGCGCGCCTTCAGCCAGGACCAGTGGGACGTGTTCTTGCTCTTCGGCGGGTTCATCATCGTCCTGGTCGGGATCGCCTACCTGATCGGCGACCGTCGCGACCTGGGAGCCGGGGTCCTCGGCGTGCGACCCGGCCCGGCCACTGCCGATGGTCGCCTCTCCAACCCGCTGAAGCTGGTGTGGCGACTCCAGTGGGCGACGCTCGCCGCCTGGACCGTCGGGATCCTGATCCTCGCCATCGCCTGGGCCTCCCTCGGCGACGGCGCCGACGAGCTGGTCGGCCTCAGCGAGGAGTTCGAGGAGATGTTCCGGTCCATGGTCGGCGAGGGCGGGATGGTCGACGCCTACATCGCGTTCGTCATGAGCTTCACCGCCGTGGCGATCGGTGCGGCGATGGTCCAGGCGTTGCTGCGCACCCGCGCCGAGGAGTCCACCGGCCGCATCGAAGTGGTGCTGGCCGGCTCGGTCGGTCGACGGCGCTGGATCGGAGCCACCGTGGTGGTGGCCGGGGGCGCCATCCTCGTGATCCTGCTGCTGACCGGAGTCTCGTCGGCGCTGGTGTTCGGGGTGATGATCGACGACCTGGGCGAGGGGTTCTCCAGCTTCGGTGGCGCCACCGCCGTCCAGTTGCCGGCGCTCGTGGCCTTGGGCGGAGCGGTCCTGGCCGTGGTCGGCCTCGTCCCCCGCTGGTCGGCCGGGCTGGCATGGGGGCTGCTGGCCGCGGCCTTCGTGATGGGCCAGCTCGGCGCCGTCCTCGAGCTGCCCCAGATGGTGATGAACCTCTCGCCGTTCACCCATGTGCCGTCGTTCCCGGCCGAGGGCATCGCCGTGCTCCCCCTGGTCGTCCTCACCGGGGTCGGCGCCGCGCTCGGAACCCTCGGAGTGGAAGCGTTCCGCCGCCGCGACGTCCAACTGTAGAGACCGGTCAGCCCACGCCCGGAAACCAGGTCCGGCAGCGGGTCGCGTCGCGGGACTCAGGTCGCGAAGGTGCTGCTCGGCGACATCTTCGCGACCTGAGACCGGTCAGACCGGCGCCGGCACCTCGCCGTAGAGGGTGGTGCGCTGACGGAGCGGGCGGCCGAGAGGCTCGACGATGGCGGCGAAGTCGTCGGCCTCGAGACCCTGGCCGTGCTCGGCCCCAGCCGCACGCGAGATGTTCTCGTCCATGAGCGTGCCGCCGAGGTCGTTGCACCCCGCTTGCAGCAGCTGACGCACACCGCCGACACCGATCTTCACCCAGCTCGCCTGCACGTTGTCGATCAGGCCCCGGTAGGCGATGCGGGCCACAGCATGCACCAGCAGCACCTCGCGGAACGTGGGACCGCGGCGGGCCTTGCGCTGCAGGTAGATGGGCGAGGCCATGTGCACGAACGGCAGGCCGACGAACTCGGTGAACCCGCCCGTCTCTGCCTGCAGGTCGCGGGTGACGAGCAGGTGCCGCACCCAGCTCTCGGGCGACTCGACCGCCCCGAACATCATGGTGACGTTGGACCGCAGGCCGACCTCGTGGGCGGTGCGGTGCGCGAACAACCACTCCTCGGTGTTGATCTTGTCGGGACACAGCAGCTCGCGCACCGGATCATCGAGGATCTCGGCTGCGGTACCGGGAAGGGTCCGCAACCCGGCGTCCATGAGCCGCCGCAGGTAGTCGGCGAGGGGTTCGCCGAGACGCTTGGCGCCCTCGGTGACCTCGAGCGCGGTGAAGCCGTGGACGTGGATCCCCGGCACCGCCTCGGTGACGGCCCTGGTGACGTCGATGTAGTAGTCGCCGTCGAAGTCGGGGTGGATGCCACCCTGCAGGCAGACCTCGGTTGCCCCGAGCGCTGCGCCCTCGCGCACACGCTCGGCGATGTCGTCGAGGGTGAGCAGATAGGGGGTGCCGCGCAGGTTGAGCGACAGGGGGCCCTTGGAGAACCCGCAGAACCGGCACTTGAAGGTGCACACGTTGGTGTAGTTGATGTTGCGGTTGTGGACGTAGGTGACCGAGTCGCCGACCGCCTCGGCGCGCAGCTCGTCGGCAAGCTCGCCGACCGCGGCGACCTCGCTGCCGCGGGCCCGGAACAGGGTGAGCAGCTCGTCGAAGCCTGGGCGCTGGCCGGCCCGCACGCCGTCGAGGACCTCGGCGACCGGCCCGGTCAGCATCGGCGTCGCCGGAACCAGAGCCGGTGCCTCGACCGCAGCCCCCGAGTACCAGGCGGTGCTGCGGTTCGCCACCTCGACATCGGCACCAGACCCCACGTGCAGCCGGTCGCGGGTCCGTTCCGGCAGGTGCGAGCCGGGATCGTCGCGACCCAGCCACTCGGCGTCGGAACGGTCGAGCACGGCGAAGCGCAGCTCGGGATCGAGCCAGCGGTGGGGCTCGGCCGCCCACTCGGGATGGACGGCGAGGCGGGGCGCGAGCACGTGACCGGCCGCCTCGGTGGCGTCGCGCAACCGGTCGAGCTCTGGCCAGGGGCGCTCGGGGTTGACGTGGTCGGCGGTCACCGGCGAGACGCCGCCCCAGTCGTCGAGCCCGGCATCGATCAACCGGCCGAGGTCGGTGGCCAGGTTGGGCGGTGCCTGCACGTGCACCTCGGGCGGGAGGATCATCCGGGCGAGGGCGACCGCCCGCAGGTGCTGTTCCTCGGGGCAGGGCTCGTGGCGCCACATGGCCGTACCCGCCTTGGGCAGGAAGTTCTGGACGATGACCTCCTGGACGTGGCCGTGTCGACGGTGCGACTCGGCGATGGCCTCGAGGGCGGTGACGCGGTCGGCCTCGTCCTCGCCGATGCCGACGAGGATGCCGGTGGTGAAGGGGATGGACAGCTCGCCGGCAGCGTCGAGGGTGGCGAGGCGGCGATCGGGCTCCTTGTCGGGCGAACCCCGGTGGGCGGCCAGGTCGTCGCGCAGCGACTCGATCATCATCCCCTGCGAGGTGCTGACCGTGCGCAACGCGGCCAGCTCCTCGGCGAAGAGCGCGCCGGCGTTGGCGTGGGGCAACAGGCCGGTGACCTCGAGCACCACCTGGCACATCTCGGCCAGGTAGTGGACGGTCGACTCGTAGCCGTTGGCCTCCAGCCACTCGGCGGCCATCGGATACCGCAACTCGGGTCGCTCGCCCAGGGTGAACAGCGCTTCGTGGCACCCCACCTCTGCGCCGGCCCTGGCGATGGCGAGCACCTGATCGCGGGTGAGATAGGGCACATCGAGCCGGGCCGGCGGCTGGGCGAAGGTGCAGTAGCCACACTGATCGCGACAGAGCATGGTGAGGGGGATGAACACCTTGGGCGAGAAGGTGACCCGGTTGCCGAACCGCTCGTCGCGCACGGCGCTGGCCGCGCCCATGAGGTCGGCTGTGGTCAGGGTGGTGAGGTCGGTGGTCACGAATCTCCTGTAGCGACGAGCGAGCCCGGCCCGGGCCGACTGCGGATGTGGCCCGGCGCCACCGCCTCCTCGCAGCGGGGGCACCGGGGTTGGCGTTCGATGGGTGTGCCACAGCGGTCGTGCACCAGCTCGACGGGCGCACCCGCGTCGGCGTACCAGTGGTCGCCCCAGGCCATGAGCGACACCAGCGCCGGCGAGAGGTCGGCACCCTTGCGGGTGAGCCGGTACTCACAACGCACCGGCCGCTGCTGGTAGGGAACCTTCTCGACCACACCGTGACCGACGAGGCGGTTGAGCCGATCGGTGAGCAGGTTGCGCGCGATGCCGAGGTCGGCCTGGAGCTCGCTGAACCGGCGCACGCCCCGGAACAGGTCGCGCAGGATGAGCAGGGTCCACCGGTCGCCGACCACGTCGAGGGTGGCGGCGATGGAGCACGGCGTCTCGGTCGGTCCCACGAAGCGGGACCCTACGCCGGGTCGGTTTCGAAATGCAACCGACCCCCCGGGCGACCGGCGACTACCACCTTGGTGGACCGATGGCATCGAGGTCGATCACCGACACCTGGTCCGGCGGCGGCGGCTCGATCCGCACCGGCGTGTCGAGATCGAACCAGTCGATCTCGTAGCGCATCACGGGAAGGGCGGCCTCGGGCGCCTGGGGGCCCTCGATGCGCTCGGCGAGGTCGAACACGGCCTCGCGGTCGAGCTCGATGACGACCCGACGGGGCAGGCCATCGTCACCGATCCACGCGTCGAACCGCACGATGCGGTCGAGCAGTCCTGGCGGGAGCGCGTCGGCCATCTGGTCGAGTGCGCCACCGGTAGCTTCGGCAGCGAACGCGGGGAACCCCTCGGGGTCGATCCAGCCCGAGTAGCGCCTGGTGGGCTCACCGTCAAACGGTGGCGCCTCGGTGACCGTCACCTCGTCGCCCGCGGACTCCAGCACCTGGAGGAACTGGTCGGGACGAGCGAGCCCGAGCCGGCGACTCGCATCGGCGGCATCGACCGGGTACAGGACCCATTCACGGTCAGCGGCGCCGACGTAGAGGTACACCGCGTCGTCGACGAGGCGAACGATCAGCTCATCGCCCACCTGCTCGGGCACAGCGGGACCGGCCTCGGGGAGTTGTGCACGAAGCGAGGCCAGATCGACCACCGTCTCGCTGGCGCCGGCCTCGTTGTCGAACACGCCGTCGACCGTCGTGGAGGCAACCGTCGCTCCTTCTCGGCCGAGCGAGACCTGCAAGCCGAAGCGACCACTCGAGACGAGCCGGGCCCGGTCGGCGGCAGCCACCACCTCGTCTCGAGGACCGACATCGGGGTCGTTCGCGTCCGCCACATCCAGAGACCGACCGGAAGCGGGCCCCTCGGCGGATCCCGCCGCCCCGCCGGAATGCTTCGCTGCGCAGGCGCCGAGCCCGACAGAGAGACACACCACCAGTGCCATCGCGGCAGACGACCACCCCCGCGATGGGTGCACTGCACGACCGACGCCATCCATGACGCCCTCCTCACCGGCCGCGATGCGGCCACCCGGGGGCGTCGCACGCCCCTCCACCTTGGCGGTCGGCGCCTCGCCGACGATCAGGGCACGGCATCCGCCGATGCGATCTCACCATCGTGGCCTGCCCGCACCACGCTCGCAACCACCGCGCACGCGACCACGGCGACGACCCACGCGCACATCCCGCGTGATGAGGGTCCCACCGGGCGGTTTCGGTCATAGACTGCCAGGAGGTCTGACGGGCGGGCACGTGGCCGGTTCGGGGAGCGGCATGGAAGCGAGCAGCAAACAGTCCAGGCGCCGAGCGGTGCTGCTCATCCGCGTCCTGGTGAGCATCGGCTTCTTGGCGGTGCTGTTCACCCAGGTCGACGACGTCGACCCCGGTTCGCTGACCCCGAACTGGTCGTTCAGCACCATCCTGTGGCTCGTCGGGGCCGCCGCGTTCACCTTCATCGGCATCGGCCTCTCCACCATGCGCTGGCAGCAGGTCCTCACCGCCATGGGCGTCCACACCCGGTGGCGCCACCTGTTCTCCCACTACCTCGCCGGCCAGTTCATCTCCAACGTGTTGCCAACCACCATCGGAGGCGACGTCGTGCGGGTCTCACGGCTGACACAGGAGAGTGGTCACAGCCCCAGCACCTTCGCCTCGGTCGTGCTCGAACGCCTCAGCGGCTGGCTGGTGCTTCCGCTCATCACCTTCGTGGGTCTGGTGGCGAACCCCGGCCTGCGCGAGCTGGGGAGCGCCACCGCCCTGGCCGCCGCCGTGGCAGCCGCGACCCTCACCGCCCTGGTGCTGGTGGTGATCCTCGTCGCCGACCAGCGTCTCGGCGGGCGATTCGCGCGCCGCGAGGGCTGGTCCCGCTTCGCCGGAGCGGTTCACGAGGGCATGACCCACCTGCGCGAGCAGCCCCTCGCCGCCACCGGGGTCCTCGCCGCCGGGATCCTGTACCAGCTGGTGATGGTCGTCGCGGCGCTGATGGCCAGCCGGGCTCTCGGCATCAGCGCGCTCGGGCTCACCGCGATGCTCACGTTCCTGCCCGCCGTCCTGGTCATCCAGGTGCTGCCCGTGGGCATCTCGGGATTGGGGCTGCGCGAAGCCGCCTTCGTGATCTTCCTCGGACCGCTCGGCGTCCCCACCGAGCAGGCGATCGCGCTCGGGCTCTGCCTCTACCTGCTCAACGTGGTGACCAGCCTCCCCGGCGCTCCGGCGTTCGCCATCGGACCTCGTCGGCACAACCCGGCCGCCAGGGGAGCCGCGGCATGAGCCGCGCCGACGACGCCGGACTCCACGCCGAGCGCCACTCGGTGAACGCCCCCGACCCCGAGGCGCCCGACGACGACCCGGCGACCCTGGCGCTGGCCGCACAGGAGGTCCACGCCGGGCGACTGCGCTGGTGGCGTGAGGTGGTCTACATCACCTCCTTCTTCCTCATCTACTCGTGGACCCGGAACCAGTTCGGCTCGGCATCGCTCGACAGTCGGCGAGCCTATGAACACGCCAAGCTCGTGATCGACATCGAGTCGTTCGTCGGCCTCTACCACGAAGCCACGATCCAGAGCTGGTTCCTCGGCCACACCTGGTTCATCCAGTTCTGGAACGTGTTCTACGGCACCTTCCACTTCGCGATCACCATCGGCGTGTTCATCTGGCTGTTCGCGCGCCGGCGCTCCTACTACGCGGCATGGCGCAACACGCTCGCCTTCACCACCGCCCTGGCCCTCATCGGCTTCAGCCTCTTCCCCCTCATGCCCCCACGTCTCCTCTGCGACGACTGCGACTGGGGCGCTGGCCACGCCGATCCCGCCTTCGATTCCGACGACTACCCCTTCGTCGACACCCTGGACGTGTACGGGGGGCTGTGGTCGTTCAGCAAGGGGAACATGTCGCGGGTCTCCAACCAGTACGCGGCCATGCCCAGCCTGCACTTCGCGTGGTCGGCCTGGTGCGCGATGGCGATCTGGTCGCTGGCCCGGCACCGCTGGGCCCGGGCCCTCGCTGGGCTCTATCCCCTGGCGACGCTGTTCGCAGTGGTCATCACCGCCAACCACTTCTGGCTCGACGCGGTGGGCGGCGCGCTCGTACTCGGGATCGGCTGGCTGCTCGGCACCCGTGTCGCCGCGTGGAACGACCGCCGCATCGCGCGCGAGCTCGTGGTCCCCCCGCCTCGCGATCGGTCGCTGAACACCGCCTGAACCTCGCCTGAACCCCACGGCACCACCCGGTGACGTGGTGCGTCGCATCGTGCAGCGGTACGGTTTGGCTGTGGCTAGCACCGCCGACGACCCGCCAACCGAACCGCCACCGAGGCTGCTGGATCACATCGAGTCGCCCGCCGACCTCACCCCGCTGAGCCATGCGGACCTCGAAGGGCTCGCCGCCGAGATCCGCGAGTTCATCGTCGACGCGGTGAACAGCACCGGAAGCGGACACCTCGGCTCGAACCTGGGGGCGGTCGAGCTCACGCTGGCCCTGCACCGGGTGTTCGACTCGCCCAACGACATCGTGCTGTTCGACACCGGCCACCAGGCCTATGTCCACAAGGTGCTCACCGGGCGCCGCGACCAGTTCGGCGGGCTTCGCCAGGCAGGAGGCCTCTCGGGCTATCCGAGCCGCGAAGAATCGCCACACGACTGGATCGAGAACAGCCACGCCTCGACGGTCATCAGCTATGCCCACGGGCTGGCGACCGCGCAGCAGTCCGAGGGTGGCGACGGTCGCCGGGTCATCGCCGTGATCGGCGACGGCTCGATGACCGGGGGCATGGCCTACGAGGGACTCAACAACCTGGGCCACAGCGGCCGCGACGCCATCATCGTGCTCAACGACAACGGTCGTTCCTACGCCCCGACGGTGTCCCGACTGGGCGAGTCACTCAACCGGCTGCGAGCCAACCCGTTCTATGTCCGCGAGACCACCCGCATGGAGCGGTTCCTCTGCCGCATCCCCCTGGTCGGGAGGCTGCTGCGCCGTGGGTTCAACGCCACCCGCACCGCCGCACGCGAGTTCTGGACCGAGCCGACCACGTTCTTCGAGCAGCTCGGATTGCAGTACTACGGACCCTTCGACGGCCACGACATCGCCGAGCTCGAGCGGGCCTTCCGTTACGCCGCCGAGTTGAGCGGTCCCCAGATCGTCCACGTCATCACCCAGAAGGGTCGGGGCTACCCACCCGCCGAGAACGACCACGTCAAGAACCTCCACGACATCGGAGGCGTCAAGCCGGGCAGCTACACCGCGGCCTTCGCCGAAGCCATCATCAAGGCCGGTGAGGAGCACCCCAACCTGGTGGCGCTCACCGCGGCGATGCCGGACTCCACCGGCTTGCTCCCCTTCGACGAGCGGTTCCCCGGCCGGATGATCGATGTCGGCATCGCCGAGCAACATGCGGTGACCTCGGCATCGGGCATGGCCATGGGTGGGCTGATCCCTGTCGTCGCGGTCTACTCCACCTTCCTCAGCCGTGCCTTCGACCAGGTGAACCTCGATGTCGCCCTCCACGGTCAGAAGGTCATCTTCTGCCTCGACCGGGCGGGCATCACCGGCGACGACGGGCCGTCCCACCACGGGGTGCTCGACATGGTCCTGCTCTCCAAGGTTCCCGGAATGACCCTGCTCGCACCGTCGTCGTACCAGGAGCTGCACGCGATGCTCCACGACGCCATCGCCATCGCCGAGGGACCGGTCGCCATCCGCTGGCCCAAGACCGCGGCACGCAACGTCACCGCCGACGAGGTGGGTGTCGGGTTCCGGGCACGCCAGTGGCGGCGGGGCGCCGACGTGTGCCTCATCGGTGTCGGCAAGATGCTGCAGACGGCCCTGGATGCCGCCGAGGCACTCGCCGAGGGGGGCATCGAGGCCACGGTGTGGGACCCCCGAGCGGTCACGCCCCTCGACCCCCAGATGGTCGCCGACGCCGCTGCCCATCCCCTGGTGGTCACCATCGAGGACGGCTACCGCGACGGTGGCGCAGGTTCGCTCATCTCCGACGCGGTCGACACGTGCGCCGACGCGGCCGGCGCCCCCGTCCCACCGGTGATGGTGCTCGGCGTGCCCACCCGGTTCATTCCCCACGGCAAGCCCGATGCCATCCTCGCCGAACTGGGACTCGACGCCCACGGTGTGGCCGAACGGGTTCGTCGCCGCCTGTCGAGCTGAACCAGGCGCCACTCGCTCCCCGACCCGGCGCATAAGGTCGTGGCGATGTCGGTGATCGAGGTGGAGGGGCTGACCAAGCGCTACGGCGACGTCGTCGCGGTCGACCACGTGTCGCTTCGGGTCGAGCGGGGAGAGATCTTCGGCATCCTCGGACCGAACGGAGCGGGCAAGACCACCACCGTCGAGTGCCTCCAGGGGCTACGGCGCTACGACAGCGGGCAGGTCCGTGTGCTCGGCCTCGATCCCATGGCCCGTCCTCGTGAACTGCTCCGGCGCATCGGCTCACAGCTCCAAGAATCGGCGCTGCCCGATCGCATGCGGGTCTGGGAAGCGCTCGACCTCTTCGCGTCGGTCAGCCCCGCCGGCCCCGACTGGCGCGAGCTGCTGACCACCTGGGGACTCTCCGAGGTGTCCCGGCAGAGCTTCGCATCCCTCTCCGGCGGCCAGCGCCAACGCCTCCTGGTGGCACTGGCGCTGGTGAACGATCCCGAGATCGTGTTCCTCGACGAGCTCACACAGGGACTCGACCCGAGCGCCCGGAGGGTGGCGTGGGGCCTCATCCGGCAGGTGCGGGACCGGGGAGCCACCGTGGTGCTCGTGACCCACCACATGGACGAGGTCGAGCAGCTCTGCGACCGCGTGGCGATCATCGACCGCGGGCGGGTGATCGCCGATGGGTCCCCCCAACAGCTGGTCGCCGAGGCGGCCGGGCGTGTCACCGTGAGGTTCAGCACCGACGCCGACGTGAGCTGGCTCGCCGACGGTCAGCACGTGTCCGGGGTGATCACACACGGCCGATCTGTCGAGGTCACCGGTTCGGGCCCGGTGCTCGCCATCGTGGCGTCCCTGCTCGTCGAACGGGGCATCGTCCCCGACGACCTGCGGGCCCAGCACCCCTCGCTCGAAGACGTCTACCTCGAGCTCACCGGCGGTCCGGGTGGCGGCCCATGACCCGTCTCTTCGCCAAGCTCGTGTGGGTCGAGGCCAAGCTGCTGGCTCGCGAACCGATCCTGCTCGTGTTCACCTTCGTGTTCCCGATCGTGGTCATGGTGGTCCTGTTCGGGGTGTTCGGATCACAGCCCACCACCGAGTTCCGCTTCGCCCGGCCGATCGACTACTACCAGGCGAGCTACCTCGCGGTGGTGATCGCCGCCCTCGGGCTGGTCGCGCTGCCCGTCCACGTCGCCACCTACCGCGAGCAGGGGGTGCTGCGACGATTCCGCGCCTCGTCGGTCCCGGCCAGTGGTGTGCTCGGTGCCCAGCTGGTCGTCACCCTGGGTCTGGCCGCGATCGGTGGAGTCACCCTGGTCGTCGTCGGCGCCGTGGTCTACGACGCCGACGCACCGGTCTCGACCCTGGGCGTGGTGGCCGGGTTCGCGCTCAGCGCGCTGAGCTTTCTCGCCCTCGGGTTCCTCATCGGCAGCCTGGCCCGCACCGCCAGGGCGGCCCAAGCCATCGGGATGCTGCTGTTCTTCCCGATGTGGCTGCTGTCGGGGGCCGGTCCACCCCCCGAGGTGCTCTCCGACGGCATGCGCCAGGCCAGCGACCTGTTGCCGCTCACCTATGCCGTGCTGGCCATCCAGGACCCCTGGCTCGGGCATCCGACCTCGACATCGACGGTCGTGGTGCTCGCCGCGATGCTCGTGATCGCCAGTGTCGGGGCGGTGCGGGTCACGCGCACCGTGTAGCCGGGATCAGCTGTAGTAGGGGTTCTCGCCGGCGTCGTGGTCGGTGACGTCGATGATCTCGGTGACCTCGGGGATGGCCGCCTTGATCTGGGCCTCGATGCCCTGACGCAGGGTCATCGCGCTGACCGCGCACCCCTGGCAGCCGCCACCCATCGACAGGTAGACCTTGGTGTCCTCGACGCCGGTGAGGCTGGCGAACCCTCCGTGGGCCGCCAACATGGGGTTGACCGACTGCTCGAGGAGCTGGGTGACCTTCTCGGCGATGTCGCCGTGGAGATCGAGCTCGACTCCGGCCAAGGGGTCGGGACGGTTGGGGTTGCGGATGACCAGCCCACCCTGGCCGGCGTTGGCCGGCAGGTCGAGCGTGGCGCCCGCCAGCTTGTCGATGCTGTCGGCGGGCACGATCACGGTGAGTCCAGCGTCGGTGACGACCGAATCACCCTCGGCCGCGTCGGCGATGGG
>JBKGZW010000084.1:0-12771 GCA_046543225.1 Acidimicrobiales bacterium | reverse complement strand
GCCCGAGACGGGCCAGCACCAACGAGCGCCCGCCGGCCCGTTCGACGTCGTCACCGGCCTGTTCGTGTCGGCGCGACCCCGGCAGTGGCTCAAGAACCTGCTGGTCTTCGCGGCCCCGTGGGCCGCGGGCGTGCTCCACGAGGGGCCAGCGCTTCGCGACGCCTCGCTGGCGTTCGTCGCCTTCTGCGCGATGGCGAGCGGCCTCTACCTGTTCAACGACGTGGTCGACCGCGACGCCGACCGGGTGCACCCCACCAAGCAGTTCCGACCGATCGCGGCAGGGGTCGTGCCCCCCACCGGTGCGCTGGTGGTGGCCGCGGTGCTCGGTCTCGCCGGAATCGTCGCTGCCGCGGCGACCGGCCAGGCGTCGTTCGTGCTGCTGGTCGTCGCCTACGGGGCCATCACCGTGTCGTACTGCCTGTGGCTCAAGCACGAGCCGGTGATCGACCTCGCCGCCGTCGCGGCCGGCTTCGTGCTGCGGGCGGTTGGCGGCGCGGCTGCGGTCGACGTGCACGTCTCGGCCTGGTTCCTCATCGTGGCGCTGTTCGGCTCGTTGCTCATGGTGACCGGCAAGCGCCGTGCCGAGCTCGAGGAGCTCGAGGATGCGGGCGACCACCGCTCGGTGCTCGAGCACTACTCCAGCTGGTTCCTCGACCACGTGCTCGCCGTCTCGAGCGCGGCGGTGATCCTCGCCTACTGCCTCTGGGCGCTCGAGAGCGACCAGCTCTCGGGCGGGGGCATCTACCAGGACCTCTCGGTCGTGCCCTTCACGATCGCCATCCTGCGCTACGTGCTGCGGATCGGCAATGGCGAGGGTGGCGCGCCGGAGGACATCGTGCTCCACGATCGTGGACTGCTCGCCCTGGGGGCGGTGTGGGCAGCGGTGTTCGGACTCGGCGTGTACGTGGCCTGAGCGTGTCCGACCCCGTGACCACGGGCCCGGACCCGCTCGACGAGCCGGTCGGGTCCACCACCATCGCCGCCTTCGACTTCGACGGGACCCTCAGTCGCCGGGACACGCTGCTCCCGTTCCTCGCCCAGGTCGCCGGCGCCCCTGCGGTGGCCAGGGCGCTGTCGCGTGCTGTCGTCGGATCGGGACGTTCGCTGCCGAGGCGCGACCTGGCCAAGGAGACCGTGCTCCGCCAGGTGCTGGGCGGCCGTCCCGAGGCCGAGGTGCGCGCCCACGGCCGAGCCTTCGCCGAGGCGGTGGTCTCGACCCCACGCCGGCTCAACGAGGTCGCCGTCAACCGACTCGCCTGGCACCGCGAACAGGGGCACCGCATCGTGATCATCTCCGGATCCCTCGAGCTGTACCTGGGCGAGATCGCGCGCCGGTGGGGGGCAGTGGCCTCCGGGGTCCGCCTCGAGGTCGTCGACGGGATCCTCACCGGCCGGCTCCTCGGCCCCAACGTCCGCGGGCCCGAGAAGCTCAGCCGCCTGGACGAGGCGCTCGACGACCCGGCCACCCGCGTGGTCGCCTATGGCAACTCGGGCCGCGACCGCGAGCTGCTGGAGCGAGCCGACGAACCGTACCTGTACCGCAGGGGACGGTTCGTGGCCTACCCGCGGACCCATTCCGCATGAGCGACCTGGTGCACGGTTGGGGCCTGGTGCCCGCCTCGGCCTGCCGGCTACGTCGCCCCGACTCCGCGCCCGTGGTCGCAGCGATGCTCGCCGAGGCGCCCGGACGGGGGGTCATCGCCCGCGGCCTCGGCCGCTCCTACGGCGACGCCGCCCAGAACGCCGGCGGTGAGGTGCTCGAGCTCACCGGGCTGTCACGCATCGGCGGGATCGACCCCGAGGGTCGCGTCGAGGTCGCCGCCGGCACGTCGCTCGAGGAGCTCATGGCGGCCGCCCTCGACGATGGATGGTTCGTCCCCGTGACCCCTGGTACCAGACAGGTCACGGTGGGCGGGGCGATCGCGGCCGACATCCACGGCAAGAACCACCACGTCGACGGCAGCTTCGGAGATCACCTCGCCTCGATCGAGCTCATGACCCCCGACGGGTCCATCCACTCACTCACCCCCGACGGCGAAGGATCCGAGCTGTTCTGGGCGACCGTCGGCGGTATGGGCCTGACCGGGATGATCGTGTCGGCGGTCATCGACCTGATCCCGGTCGATGACGCGACGATGCTGGCCGACACCGACCGCATCGACGACCTCGACTCGCTCATGGCGGCGATGGAGTCCGACGACGACCAGTACCGCTACTCGGTCGCGTGGATCGACGCGACCGCTCACGGTCGAGGGCTCGGCCGCGGCGTGCTCACCCGCGGCGACCACGCTCCCGGGCCACCGCGCACCACGGACCACCCGGGTCCCCCATGGCGACCCGCCCGCCTGCGGGTGCCGCTCACACCGCCGGTGACGCCGCTGCGGACCACCACGATCCGGGCGTTCAACGAGGTGAAGTTCCACAGCACGCCCCGCACGCGGCGCGACGAGCGGGTCGGCATCGGAGCGTTCTTCCATCCACTCGACCAGATCGAGGACTGGAACCGCCTGTACGGACCGCGGGGGTTCGTCCAGCACCAGTTCGTCGTCCCCCCGTCGGGTGCCGAGGTGGTGCGGATGGCCCTCGAGCGCTTCTCGGCGGCGTCGGCGCCGTCGTTCCTCGCGGTGCTCAAACGGATGGGGCCCGCGAACCGGGGGCTGTTGTCGTTCCCCGCCGAGGGCTGGACGCTCGCGCTGGACATCCCCGCCGGTGTCCCCGGCCTCGCGGGGATGCTCGACCAGCTCGACGAGCTCGTGCTCGAGGCAGGTGGCCGGGTCTATCTGGCCAAGGACGCCCGCCTCGACCCGCGGATCTTCGCCCGGATGTACCCGACCGTCGGGACCTTCCGGGAGCTGCGAGGGCGCGTGGACCCCCACGGGCTCATCTCCAGCGACCTGGCCCGGCGCCTTCAGCTCGCCTGAGCCAGCCGGTCAGCGGGGGAGCCGGTCGACCACGGTCGCGGGCAGGTGGCGCAGCACGACCATCACCCAGCGCAGGATCGCCGGGACCCAGATCACCCTGCGGTTCGAGCCCAGGGCAGCCCCGACCGCGGACGCGACCTTCGCGGGAGTGGTCGAGAACGGCGCGGGATCCATGCCCGCGGTCATCTTGGTGTGGACGAACCCCGGGCGAACGATCAGCACCCGGCCACCCGAAGCCGACAGGTCGCTCGCCATGCCCTGGCAGAACCCGTCGAGGGCAGCCTTGCTGGCACCGTAGTGGTAGTTGCCCGGGCGGACCCGCTCACCTGCCACCGACGAGAGAACCACGATCGTGCCGTGCCCCTGACGCCGCACGACCTGGCCCAGCCGGGTCAGCCCGCCGACCGGCCCCAGGTAGTTCGTCGAAGCGATCTCCGCCGCGTGGTCCGGGTCGTCGCGGGCCCGCTCGTGGTCGCCGAGGACGCCGTAGCTCACCAGGGTCAGGTCGAGGTCGCCGAGCCGGTCGACCGCCGTGTCGACGGCGGCGGCCACCGATGCGGGGTCGGCGCCGTCGAAGGAGATGACGGAGGTGTCGACGTCGTCGCCCACCACCTGCGAGACGTCGACCATGGCCGGGTCGCGCACGGCGAGCACCACCTGGCGCATCGTGCCGGAGAGCTCGTCGAGGATGGCGGTGGCGATGTCGGAGCTCCCACCGAGCACCAGCACCGTCTGGGGTCGTCCAAAGGCGTCGTTCACACCGCCAGTGTGCACGACACGCCACCCTCACCGGCCAACCCTGACCCATTGCTCGCGGCGAGGCCACCGTCGGCGAGCTCGCTCTCCCCCAACCTCAGGTCTCCAAGCGCGTGAAGGTGCTGCGCGAGGTCGAGGCGGTCCGCTGCCGGACCGACGGCCGCCACCGCCGGCGACGGTCACGTTGCCCTCAGGCAGGCGTCCCCGGCACCAGCGGGAGCACCACCACGTCGTCGGGTGCGGTCGTGCTGATCACCCGGCCCGGAACCCCACCGACGATCGAGTGGTCGGGGACCGGTTCGGTCACCACCGCACCAGCGGCGATGATCGACCGGCGGCCCACGTCGGCACCAGGAAGGATCATCGCTCCGTGGCCGATCCAGCTGCCGGCGCCGATGCGCACCGGACGGGGTGCCTGGGCCTGCTCGCCGATGGGCCGATCGGCGTCGACCCAGTCGTGGTTCTGATCCGAGACGAACACGTCGTTGCCCATCCACACGTCGTCTTCGACCACGATGGTGCGGTGAGCGGTGACGGTGGCGCCGCGTCCGATCACGCAGCGGTCGCCGATGGTGAGCGTCGGACCCGCCCACGAGGGGTTCGGGGGCTGCAGGGGAAGCCCCGCCGACAGGGTCGAATAGGGCCCGACCATGGTGTCGCGACCGATCGCGATGCGGTCGTAGCCGAGGATCGACGCCGAGGGGAAGCAGACACAGCTGTTGGCACCGAACGCGTAGAAGCGCCCGGCCCGCGGGTCGCCGGAGCGGATGGTGGCCAGATGGGCCATCGTCTCCCAGCCGCGACGCAACGCCTCGCCCGCCGCCATGGCCAACCACCTCGGTCGCGCCCGCACTCCCGGCCCCCGTTCCTCGATAAACCCCCTCACGGTACCCGACACCGCCCCGGCTCGGGTCAGACGCCGACCGGCACCCGGCGCCGGTACCCTCAGGTGCGGGCGGACCCGGTCGGGCCCCGACCACGGCCGGGGATCCAGACCACGCTCGCGACCAGAAAGACGCAAGTAATGGAGAAGGATCCGAACAAGGGGTATGTGGCCCTGCTGGGGTGGACGCTCGGCGCGATCGACGCCGCCGAGCAGTTCGACCGACGCTACGTGGTGGTCGCGCCCGAGTGGGCGCGCGAGTTCGCCGAAGCCAACGACATCCCCTATGTCTCGTGGGACTTCGAGCGGCTCAACGACCGGTCGATGGAGATCGCCGAGACGCTCGAGCAGATGGGCGTCGACGTCGCCATCCCGCTCTTCGAGGAGACCGTGGAGTGGGCGGGCGCCATCAACTCGGTGCTGAGCAAGAACCCCCGCCTGCACGGCCAAGCCGTGCTGTTCCGGGACAAGGCGCTGATGAAGCGCCGCGCCCAGCTCGGCGGCATCCGGGTCGGCATCTTCGAGGAGGCCCACGACCGCGGCGACGTCGTGCGCTTCCTGACCCGGGTGAACCAGACGCTGCTGAAGCTCGACGGGGATCCCAACGACCCGATCCACGTCAAGGCCTTCGACCAGGCCGGCTGTCTCGGCCACCGCGTGATCCGCACCCCCGACGAGGTCGACCTCATCCCCGACACGGACTTCCCGGTCCTGATGGAGAGCCATCTCGACGGGTGGGAGTTCGCCGTCGAGGCCTGGATCCAGAACGGCAAGATCCGCTTCCTCAACATCTCGGAGTACGTGACCCTCGGCTACTCGGTGTTCGTACCCGCATCACCCGAGCTCGAGGCCTGGCGTCCACGCGTGGTGGAGGAGATCGAGAAGCTCATCAAGACCTTCGACATCGAGTTCGGCTTCATCCACCCCGAGTACTTCGTGACCAGCGACGGCACCATGTACTTCGGCGAGGTCGCGTACCGACCGCCGGGCTTCAAGGTCTTCGAGCTGCTCGAACGAGTCTACGGCTTCAACGGCTACCAGGGGCTGATCGTGTGCTTCGACCCCAAGACGACCGAGGAGGAGATCGAGGCCTTCTTCCCCCGGGAGGTCGTCGACGCCGACGGCTACGCGGGTTGCTTCGGCGTGTATCCCCGCCAGCGGGTGGTCAGCAGTCTCGAGATCCCCGAGGAGACCGAGAACCACCCCTACTTCGAGTCCCACGAGCTGACCTCTCCCCAGGAGTCGAAGGTGACCAAGCGCACCGCGTTCGGCACCCACTGGGGGCTCGTCTACTTCCGCGGCGAGGACGCCGACACCATGAAGGAACTGCTGCACCACCAGGAAGAGCTCGACTTCTATGTGTGAACCCAGCCATGGCTGACCCCCAGAGCGGCGACGGCCAGGTGACGATCGAGCGGCTGACCTCCATGTTCGGCGACGCGCTCACGAAGCTGGAGCGCACCTCCGACTTCGCCAAGGTGACCGCGCTCGGTCCGATCCTCGACATCGGGCACCGCCTCCTCGCCCGGGAGGGGGGTGCCCAGGTCCTCTACGACCACGTGGAGCGGATCGAGAAGGCGGGCACGTTCGCGGGGACCGACTGGGATCACCCCGAGATGCTGCAGCCCCGCCTGGCCGCCGGAACCCTCGAGCACGGTGAGCGGAGCTCGGCCACCCTCGAGATGCTGAGCGAGCTGAGGCTCCTCGCGGTGGCCCGGGGAGACACCTTCCACCTCAACGTGTCAGCCGAGAGCGCGCGGCACTTCCTCGCCCAGGTGCTCGCCCTCGAGCTCGACCAGCTCTTCGGCGCCGCCTCGGAATCGGACCGTCAGGCGGGATCGCACGGCATGGCGCTGCGCAACCTCGTCGGCTTCATCGCCGAGGGGATCGGCTATGGCGACGTGCTCGACAGCCTCATCGCCGAGATCGAGCGCATCCTCGCCCAGCGACCGATCATGGTCGACCACGTCAAGGTGATGATCACCCGGGTCTCGGCCTACATCGCCGATCCCGAGGTCGCCACACCCGCATCCACCCTCGGCGTCAACCGGCTGGTCAGCGCCCTCTACGGCCCCACCGCGGGATGCCGCGAAGACCCTGGCATCGAGGTGTACCAGGCGCGGCTGGCCACCATGGACGACAGCACGCTGTGGCAGGAAGCACGCGAGTTCGCCCTCGCCATGCACAGCACCGGACTGGTGTCGCCCTATCACGTCGCGTTCTTGCACCACGTGAACGGCGAGCGCGAGGACCTGGTCGGCCAGGCTCTGGGGTTGAGCCGGACCGGGGTCGAGGCACTGTCGTGCTACAGCCCGCTGGTGACCAGGCTCATCGAGGTCGCCATCGCCCCTGAGACGGTGCAGACCGTCTACTCCCTGGCCCAGATGGTCGAGAGCGGCGTGCTGTTCGACCCCGCCGTCAGCCCGTCGCTGTGGGGACAGATCGGCCTGGTTCCCTCGCCCGCCACCGAGGCCACGCTGGCGCCGATCGCCGGCACCCAGTCGGTCTCGACCCTGCTGCTGGCGGGGATCATCAACGTGTTGGGCCAGCCCCTCGGGATCGGACAGGGCAACAACCCCACGTGCCAGGCGGCCAGGGCCATCTCGATGTGGGCGCTGGCCTCACCCGACTACCTGCTGCGACTCGTCACCCGTGCCGCACGCGACGACGAGGTCAACATCTTCTTCGAAGGCCAGCGGCTGTCCTCGGCCGAGCTCACCGCGGGGATGTTCAACACGCCGCTCACCGACGTCGACCCGGTCTCGATGGTCCTGGTTCCCCACCTCGACCGCATCTACATCGAGATGGGGCGGCGCTGCGCCGACCGCCAGGGCGACCCCCACTCCTGGATCAACCGGGAGATGCACGGGTGGTGGGTCGGGCGCGAGACCGCGCTCGCGGTCGATCTGGCCACCGGCGCGCTGACCGACTTCGAGCACTTCGTGCGGCGCTTCTACGCGCTCCACCATCCCCTCTACAACCAGAACCGCCCCGTCGTCCATCCCCAACCCGCCGGCATCGCCGTGACCGACAGCCTGGGACGGTTCATCGGATGGCACGCCATCTCGATCCTCCGGGTCGGGCTCGACCCCACCGAGGTGGTGCGGGTCTACTTCTTCAACCCCAACAACGACAGCGGTCAGGACTGGGGACAGGACCTCGTCGTGTCCACCGAGGGCCACGGCGAACGCTTCGGCGAGTCGTCACTGCCCATCGGCCAGTTCGCCTCACGGCTGTACCTGTACCACTACGACCCGTGCGACCTGGGTGATGTGAGCACCGTGGCCGCCGACGAGGTCGCCGAGGTCGAGGCCATGGCTCGCGCCACGTGGGCCGCCGACCGCTGAGCCGGGCGCGATCGATGTCCACCAGGATCGTGGTGTTCGGGGCCACGGGCTACACGGGTCGGCTGGTCACCGCCACCCTGGTCGAGCAGGGAGCCCGACCCGTCGTCGCCGGACGCCACCGAGACGCCCTCGCCCGGCTGGCTGACGACCACGGCGGTCTGGAGGTCCGCGTCGCCGACGCCGACGAGCCCCGCTCGGTCCGGGCGCTGATCGAACCGGGCGACGTGCTGGTCACCACCGTCGGGCCGTTCTCGCTGCTGGGCAACGCCGCGCTGGATGCCGCGATCGACGCCGGTGCCCACTACGTCGACTCCACCGGCGAGGCCGGGTTCATCCGCCACGTGATGGGCACCGCGGCAGCGCGGGCCGAGCAGCGTGGCTCGGCGTTGCTGTGCGCCTTCGGCTTCGACTTCGTACCCGGACACCTCGCTGCCGCGCTGGCCGTCGAGGCCGCCGGCGTGGGAGTGCGCGAGCTGCAGATCGTCTACGGCGGGTTGGGTACCGGTCTGAGCAGCGGGACCCGCGCGTCGGCCCGGGTCCTCCTCGCCGATCAGACCCACAAGCTCGAGCACGGCCAGGTGGTGGAACGACCAACCGGACGCGACGTGACCACCGTCGAGCTCGACGGTCGTCGCCAGCATCTGTTGCTGGCGGGCGGCACCGAACCGTTGACCGCCACCCGCCAGTGGCCGGGCACCGAGTCGGTGTCGGTCTGGCTCGACCTCGGCCCCGCTGCCTGGCTGGTCAAGGCGTCGTGGTTCGCGCTGCCGGCCCTCATGGCGATCCCCCCGGTCGGTGCACGGGCACGGCGCGTCGGTGGCACGACCGGGACCGGCCCCAGCGCCGAGAAACGGGCACGATCCACCAGCACGGTCACCGCCCTCGCCCGCGACGCGACCGGTCGTGAGCTCGCCCGGGGTCGGGTGACCGGACCCAACCCCTACGACATCACCGCCACCACCATGGCCGCTGGTGCACTCGAACTGGCCACCCGAGGGGCATCCCGGGCGGGTGCGCTCGGACCACTCGAGCTGTTCGGTCACCTCGACCTCCGCGACGCGGCGGCACGCCTCGGGCTCCGGCCTGGCTGACCATTCCGCCGGATACGGTGGCAGATCGAGGAGGACACGGTGACGACAGGTTCGACGATCGGAGACTCGGACACACCACCAGCGAACGGATCCGAACCGCCACCGCAGTGGCACGCACTCGATGTCGCCACCGTGGAGCTCGAGCTCACCACCGGCGTCCACGGTCTCGGCCCCGACGAGGTCGAACGTCGTCGCGCCCGCTTCGGTCCCAACGCCCTCGAGGAGGAGCCTCCCACGCCGCTGATCGTGGTCCTGCTCCGCCAGTTCACCAGCCCGCTCATCTATCTCCTGCTCGCCGCGACGGTGGTCACCCTCGCACTGGGCGAGTACGTCGACTCCG
Organism: Acidimicrobiales bacterium; assembly: GCA_046543225.1. Taxonomy (GTDB): domain Bacteria; phylum Actinomycetota; class Acidimicrobiia; order Acidimicrobiales; family SKKL01; genus SKKL01. Next base: position 3,433 of record JBKGZW010000084.1, on the reverse strand, counting down.
CCGTGATCGCCGTCGTCCTGGTCCTCAACGCGGTGATCGGCCTGACCCAGGAGCGCCACGCCGAGGGCGCGGTCCGGGCCCTCATGTCGCTCATCGTTCCCCGGGCGCGGGTGGTGCGCGACCACCACGAGCAGGAGATCGACAGCCGGCAGCTCGTCCCCGGCGACATGGTGCTCCTCGAACCCGGAAGCCGCGTCCCCGCCGACCTGCGCCTCACCCACACCAGCGGCCTGCAGATCGACGAGTCCCTCCTCACCGGCGAGTCGATGCCGGTCTCCAAGCGCACCGACCCCGCCCGAGAGGACGCCCCGCTCAGCGACCGGACCTCGATGGCCTTCACCGGCTCGGTCGTCACCGCCGGCCGCGGCCGCGGCGCGGTCGTCGCCATCGGCCAGTCCACCGAGCTCGGCGCCATCGCCGGGATGATCCGCGACGAGGGGCACGAACCGACCCCGCTGCAACGGCGCATGGCCGAGTTCGCGAAGATCGTGGGGATCGCGGTCGGCATCGGCTCGGTGGTCGCCTTCGCCTCGGGCGTGGCCCTCGGGGCACCCACCGGCGAGATGTTCCTCACCGCGGTGGCTCTGGCCGTGGCCGCGATCCCCGAGGGCCTGCCGGTCGTGTTCACCATCACCCTCGCCCTCGGGGTTCGCCGGATGGCCCGCCGCAACGCCATCATCCGCCGCCTTCCCGCGGTCGAGACCCTCGGCAGCACCACGGTGATCGGTTCGGACAAGACCGGGACCCTGACCCAGAACCGCATGCAGGTCCAGGCGCTGTGGGCCGGCGGAGAGACCTACCGCGTCACCGGTGAGGAGGAGCACCGTTGCATCGTCGCCGACGACGAGCGCCCGGTGGCGCTCGACGAGCACCCCACCCTCCGAGCCACGATGCTCGCCGGCGTCCTCGCCAACGAGGCGTCGGTCTACCTCTCCGACGACACCATCGCCACCACCGGCGACCCCACCGAGGTGGGGTTGCTGCTGATCGCCTGGGACGGAGGCATCGAGCCCGAGAACGTGCGGGAGCAGTTCCCGTCCTTCGCCGAGATCCCCTTCGAACCCGAGCTCCGCTACTCGGCCAGTGTCCGCCGCCACGGCGAGGACCACGTGCTCTTCGTGAAGGGAGCGCCCGAGCAGGTGGCCAGGATGTGCACCCACATCGACACCGGCGACGGTCACGAACCGCTCGATCCCGATGCCGTGCACCGGGCGGCCGCCGCCATGGCCCAGCAGGGCCTGCGCGTGCTGGCGATGGCGTCCAAGCGGCTGGCGTCCCGACTCGACGACGGCGAGGATCTCGGCGAACCCGAAGGGCTGGTCTTCCTCGGCCTCCAGGGCATGCACGATCCACCGCGGGCCGGCGTGCCCGAGGCGATCGCCCGCTGTCAGACCGCCGGCATCCGGGTGATCATGATCACCGGCGACCACGCCACCACCGCGCTCGCCATCGCCACCGACCTGGGCATCACCGACAACGAGGCGGTGGTCGCCGGCACCGAGCTCGACGAGCTCAGCGACGACGACCTCCGCGCCGAGCTGGCGACCACCTCGGTCTTCGCCCGCATCGCTCCCGAGGGCAAGCTGCGGATCGTGCGGGCCCTACAGGACCTCGACGAGGTCGTCGCGGTCACCGGCGACGGGGTGAACGACGCGCCTGCCCTGAAGGCCGCCGCCATCGGCGTCGCCATGGGTCGCTCCGGAACCGACGTGGCGCGCGAGGCATCGGACATGGTGCTCACCGACGACGATTTCGTCAGCATCACCGCAGCGGTCGAGGAGGGCAGGATCACCTTCGACAACCTCCGCAACGCCACCTTCTTCCTCATCTCCACCGGCGCGGCGACGATCCTCGCCATCGTGGCCGGAGTGTGGTTGCAGTGGCCGCTGCTGATGCTGCCCGCCCAGCTGCTGTGGCTGAACCTGGTCACCAACGGGCTCCAGGACGTGGCACTGGCGTTCGAACCCGGCGAGCGCGATGTGCTCGCCCGAGCGCCCCGCCCACGTCGCGAGGGGATCCTGTCGAAGGTGCTCTGGGAGCGGGTCGCCGTCGTCGGGGTCCTGATGGCGGCCGGGGCCCTGACGATGTTCCGGTGGACCCTCGACCGGACCGACTCGCTGCCCCAGGCCCAGACCGTGGCGCTGACCACCATGGTGGTGTTCATGGCGTTCCACGCCGGGAACTCGCGCTCGGCTCACCGGTCGCTGCTGTCGATGAGCCCCGTCTCGAACCCGTTCCTGTTCATCGCCACCATCGCCGCGCTCGGGGTGCACATCGCCGCGCTCTACCTGCCCCCCACCCAGTTCGTCCTCCGGGTCGAGCCCTTCGACCCCGACATCTGGTGGCGGATCGTCGCCACCGCGGCGACGGTGCTCGTCGCGGTAGAGGCCCACAAACGGCTCCGCCGGCCACGGCCGGCACCGGAAGCGGGGAGCACGGCTACGGGACGGGGTGGTCCTCGGGACCCTGCTCGGTCGGCGGGCCCCCGGTGAGGCGATCCAGGGCGGCGATCAGCGGAGCGATGTCGCGGCTGAGCGGCACGACCGCGTCGGCATCGGAGGCGCCCACCTCCAGGTCGTGAGCCCGCACCGACGACACGCAGACCGGCACCTCGGGGTGCTGGACCCGGTGCTGGTGCAGGATCTCACGGCCCGACTCGTCCAGGACCAGCGACACCACGATGGCGTCAGCCCCATCGGCCAGCTCACAGCGTCCGCCCTCGAGCAGGGGGCAGTGCCCGCCAGGCCCGTGGTGGGGCCCGGGACACGACAGCACCTGATAGCCGGCATCGGTGAGCTCCTGCTCGGCGTGCCAGCGCGCCCCGGGGACCTCGACGAGGATCCGCGGCCGATCGTGGTGGCCAGGCCAGGGAGGGATCCGACCACCGGTGCCGATCACCATCCGCACCGTGTTCCAGTCGGCGTGCTCCATGGTGGCGAACCCGCGCGCGTCGAGCAGGGCCAGCATGTCGCGGTTCTCGAGCAGCACCTCGGCCTCGAGGCACGGCACTCCGTGCTCGGCCGCCGCTTCGACGAGCGCGTCGAGCACCCAGTGGCCGAGCCACCCGCGCCAAGCAGGGTCCACGGTGATCGCCAGCTCACCGCTCCCGTCGGGTTGGAGCACATAGCCGGCATCGGCGATGACGGTGTCGGTGCCGTCCTCGCTGACCACCGCCACCAGCCCGTAGCCGTTCTCGGTCGTGCGCCGGATCCACCGATCGAGGAACTCGCGCGGAGGGCGGGAACCGGAGAAGAACCGCCGGTGCAGATCGTCGGGAGACAGCCGTTCGTAGAGCTCGGCCAGACCGTCGTGATCGGCCTCGGTCAACCGCCGGACGGTCAAGGTCCGACCACCCGGGAGCTCCACGACACGTTCCACAACCTCAGCTTGGCCGACCCACCCGCCTCCCGCCAAGGGTCACTCGACCCTTCCC
>JBKGZW010000083.1:0-12780 GCA_046543225.1 Acidimicrobiales bacterium | reverse complement strand
ACGAGAGGCTCCCCAGCACCCCGACGAGGTCCGCCGGCAGCTCCGACGTGAAACTTCACGCGCTCGCCGGTGCCAGTGCCCACCTGCTGCGACCGCCGTGCTTGGCCTGGTACATGGCATGGTCCGCGGCGCGCATCAGATGGCCGACCTGGCCCCCGGCCACATCGCCGAGCGCCACGCCGGCGCTGGCATCGACCTGCAGGCGAAGGCCGTCGATCTCGATGGGTGCCCGTACCGCTGCCAGCAGCCGATCGGCCGTCGCCTCGGCATGGGCACGGTCGCAGTTGCGCAACAGGACCGTGAACTCGTCACCTCCGTGGCGGGCGATCCAGTCCTCGGACCGGATCACCGATGCGAGTCGCCCGCTGATCTCGCGCAGGACCAGGTCGCCGACGTGGTGGCCGTGCAGGTCGTTGATCGGCTTGAAGTGGTCGAGGTCGATGAACACGATGGCGTGCTCCTGGCCGCTCGCTCGCCGGTCGGTGGACAGGTCTTCGATCCTTCTCGCCAGCTCCGATCGGTTGATCAGCCCTGTCAACGGGTCGTGGGTGGCCCTGGCCAGCAGCTCGTCCTCCAGTCGCTGGCGTTCGGTCCGGTCGCGTGCGGTGACCAGGTAGCCACCGACCGCTTGATGGTGTCGCAGGTCGCTCACACCGATGTCCCAGGTGCGGGTGGCCCCGTCCGGGTCGGTGGCGGTCACCGTCGAGCGACCGGCATCGTGGCCGGGTTGCGCCGCTTCGATGGCGGTGAGGACCTGGGCGAACCCCTCGGTGCCCACCAGCGACGCCACCGTCCGGCCCACGTAGTCGTGGGCGGGCACCCCCGTGTAACGGGCGATGCCCGAGCCCATGAAGCGGTAGCGGCCGTTGGGATCGACGATCGAGACGATGGTGCTGGACTGCTGGAGCAGGGCATCGAGGCGCGCCTGGTGCGAACGCAGCTGTTGCTCGCGGCGATGATGCACGAGGCTGAGCACCACCAGCGCGACCGCGATCGATCCCATCATGGCGGTGTCCCGCAGACCCTGACCCGTCCGCAGGTCGGCGAAGAGCTCCGATTCGGGTTCGCTCCACAGCACGGTTCGGGTCGAGTAGATGTCGGGTATCGGTGCGGCCAACACGATCCACTCGTCGCCGTCGATGTCGACGGCAAGCTCGTCTCGCTGATGGAGCGTCGACGACGACGCTGCACCGTCGAGCGCGACCTCGCCGATCTGGTCACGGTCCCAGGACGAGATCACGACGCCGTTCTCGTCGAGTGCCACCGCTCCACCGCGATGAGGTCCCAGGGACCCGATCAGTTCGAGGGTGTCGGACCAGGGGTTGAGCTCAACCGCCGATCCGAGCACCAGAACCCGCTCGACGCGACCCTCGGCGAGGATGGGGAGCACCCAGTAGAAGCGGAGGTGGTCGCCGTCGTCGATCAGCGGGGGGATGGCGGGTTCGCCAGCCAGGATCCGGTCCCAGTGGTCGCCGTCGGTGGTGGCTGCGGCGGGCAGCGGTGCGTCGGGCGGAGAGGCGGCGAGGGTCGAACCATCGGTGTCGACCAGCACCGCGACCGTCTCGGGGCCCAGCGCCGGACTGGTCGACCATCGATCGAGGACGGACCGGGTGATGCTCGGGTCGTCCGGGGTCCAGGGGACGACGGACGCGAGCGACATGAGGTTCGTGGGATCGGTCGTGGAGGCGAACAGGTCGGTCAGCCCGTCGAGCACGGCGCGTCGATCCTCGATCCGTGCTGCCTCGGTCCCGGTGAGCGACCGGCTGCTGATCGCCCCGACGAGCACCGCGAGGCCGATGAGCACCGCCGCCACCACCGCGATCGGCGCCAGCCGCCGGGCGCCACGACCGATGGCGGAGCTGGTGGCCGACGCGGGAGGAGGCGACGTTGGAGGAACGGCCTCGCCCTGCACTGGCGGCCGAGGCGGGCCAGGCTCGGTCGGCACGGACTCGGTCGGCACCGTTCGCTCTGTGGTCGGCACCTCGACCGAGGCCGGTGAGCCCTGGTCGGCCGGGGTGGGGGAGTCGCTGCGCAGTCTGGTGACCACGACCTGGCCCCCTCCGGCCTGCTTGGCGCGGTACATCGCCGCGTCCGCCTCACGCAGCAGCACGTCGGGACCGGCGACGGGCCCACGGGCGACGACGGCCCCGATGCTCGCCGAGAGCCCGGCTTGGTCGCCGGGCCTCGGCCCGATCGTCTCGATCGTCACGACGAGGCCGCGGAGCAACTCCTCCAGGGCGGTCTCGTCGACATCGGTGAGGACGAGACCGAACTCGTCGCCGCCGAGTCGCGCGGCGAGTCCCGGTTCGCCCACTTCACCCACGAGCGCCGCGGCCACGGTCCGGAGAGCCTCGTCGCCCGCGTCGTGGCCGACGGTGTCGTTGAGGGGCTTGAACCGGTCGAGGTCGATCGCCGCGACCGCCACCGTGCGGGCGGTGGTGGCGATCTCGTTGAGTCGCGCGTCGAAGCCACTGCGGTTGGCCAGACCGGTCAACGGGTCGTGGGTCGCTCGGTAGGTCAGCTCGGTCTCGAGCCGGTGACGTTCCCCCACGTCGCTGCAGGTGGCGACGAGGCCGGTGACCGACGGTTCGTCGCGCCGGTCGACCACGTCGATGTCGAACCAGCGGACGGTCCCGTCGCGATGGAGCAACGGGACCCCGAGCTCCTCGGCCTGTCCGGCCTCGGTCGCGGCGTCGATCAGGGCGTCGACCCGGTCCCGCTCGTCGGGTGCGACCAGCTCGTGGAACTGGCGACCGATCCATGTGCTCCCGTCTTGGCCCAGGAGGCGCTCCAACGCCGCGCTCACGGCGCGGATCGAGCCTTCGGCTTCGAGCACCATCACGATGTCGTCGGTCGCCTCGAGGATCACCCTCGCCCGACGCTCGGCCCGCTTGATTCCACGCTGGCGCACCAACGTGAAGACCAGCAGGACCAGGATGGACAAGGCGGCGACGGCGATGACGGCCCGGTCGCGCTGGCGCTGTGCCGCGCGGGCATCGGCGGTGAAGGTGGCCTCGTCCTGTTGGAACACCAGTGCCGTACCCGCGTGGGGCCCACGGCGAGAGGCCCCGATGTTGAGGATGGTGCGGTCGCCGGCCTCGGTGGTCCAGGTGGACGGCGTGGCGCCCAACCGTTCGAGCTCGGCTGCGGTGAGGACCGGCTGGCCGAGCAGGTCGGCGTCCCAGGAGGCGGCGGCGCGCCCCTCGCTGTCGACCAGGCTCAGTCCGCCGTCGCCTCGACCCAGCGCGCCCAGGTCCGAGTACAGGCGCTGCAGCGAACCGGCCTCGAGGTCCTCGATCAGCACGAGTGCCGCCCAGGGCTCGTCACCGACCGGCAGCGTTCGGGCCCACGCGAGCTGGTCGTCGTGCTCGAACACCGGGGACAGGCCGGGCTCACCTCGCATCGCCTCGGCCACCGCCTCGGCCACCTCCGGGGCAGCGATGGGCTCGCCGGACAGGCTCGCCAGCGTGTCCAGCTCGCGGTCGACGAGCCCCACCGCGAGATGAGGCTCGCCGGACGGACCCACGAAGAAGTGCTCGAGCAACGCACGGTTCCGGGTGGGGTCCTCGGGGGTGAAGGGGAGCGACGCCAGCTGGTCGACGAGCGGTTCGGGATCGAGCAGCGCCTCGCCGGCCTGGGAGAACCGCTCCACGAGGTTGGCTCGATCCTCGACCTGCTGATCGATCGCCGTGTCGAGGTTGGCCCGACCGGCCAGCAGGGCGACGACGGCCACGACCAGGAGCGTGGCGAACCCCACGAGCACGTGCCGGGCCAATCGGGCGCGTGCCGACGAGCTCGCCGTCACGGGCGGGCGATCACGGGGGGTCATGTTCTACTCATCGGCCACGCCGGGTGCCGGCTGAGGGGCCATGGGGCCCAATCGCAGCGGTCGGAGGAACGTGGTCGCGCGAGACGAGGCGCGATGACCGGTCGGGCCCAGATCACGCCTACACTCGTCGACATCGATCCGGCACGTGGTCGGATCGCCGAAGAGAGAAGAGATCAAGTGTTGACCACAGGTACCGTCAAGTTCTTCAACGCCGAGAAGGGGTACGGCTTCATCTCGCGTGAAGGCGGAGACGACGTGTTCGTGCATTACTCCAACATCCAGGGTTCGGGCTACCGATCACTCGATGAAGGCCAGACCGTCGAGTTCGAGGTCGGCCCCGGCCGCAAGGGCGACGAAGCCCAGAACGTCCGGGTCGTCTGACCCCAGCCGCACCCTGGAGCCGCCGGTTCGCGCCGGCGGCTCCGTCGCGTGTGCGCCCGCAGCTCAGGCTGGAGGGAACGGGTTCGGCGCGCGTCGAGCCCGGTCGAGCAGCACGTCGCGGAGCCGGGCGACCGGTCGCGCCAGCGGGCCGGAGCGCCAGGCGAGGGCCACGGTGGTGCGGCGATCGTCGCTCACCGGGACCGCGACCACCCCGTCGAGGTGCAGCGGCGTCCGGGCACTGGCCCCCGAGCCGATGGCCCGCCCGGTGGCGATGAGGGCCAGCCCCGCCTCCGGCGTCGCACAGTCCGGAGCCTCGGGCATCGGCCGGTCACCTCTCAGGTCCATGGCCTGCCAGTAGTCGCGAAACACCCGGTCCTCGGTGGCCGGGGGGATCCACGGTTCGTCCAACAGCGAGTCGATCGCGACCGTCGCACGGTCGGCCATGGGATGACCGGTGGGCAAGAACATGAGCCACGGCAGCTCGAACAGTGGTGCCGACTCGATCCCGGTGTCGTCGAAGGGCAGGAAGACGATGGCCAGGTCGGTACTGCGATCGCGGAGTCCGGTGGAGGGATCGGCGAAGCTTCCCTCCTGCAGCCGCACGGCCACCGGGTCGTGGCGGTCGTCGCCTTCGGCGGCGTCGGAGATCCAGCCGAGCACCTCGGAGTTGATCGCGTGGGCCTGGAACCCGACCACCACCTCTCCCCGGTTCGCACGGTCGACCGCGGAGGCCGAGCGTGCGAAGGCGTCGAGGGCATCCATCACCGCCTCGGCATCGGGCAGCAACGTCGCGCCGGCGTCGGTGAGCCACACCTGACGGGTGGTGCGCTCGAAGAGGCGCACCCCGAGCCGGCGTTCGAGCTGGGCGATCTGGCGGCTCACCGAGGACGGATCGAGGTGCAGCGCCTCGGCGGCGCGACCGAAGCTGGAGGTCCTGGCGACCTCGACGAAGGCTCCCAGCAGGGTGGGGTCGGTGTTCATGGCGGGCACGAGGTCGACGGAGCCGCCGCCGGCTACGCGCTGGCTCGCACGGCCAGGTAGCGGGAGAGGAACAGTTCCATCTCGGCTGCGCACTGACGGCCGAAGGCAGGGGTCGCGTCGAACGCGTGCTGCTGCTCGGCGTACATGTGGAGCTCGACCGGCACCCCGGCGTCGACCAGCGCCTCGTACATCAACAGGCTCGCCTTCGGCGGCACGGTGGTGTCGTCGGTGCCGTGGATCAGCATCGTCGGTGGGAAGTCGGCAGTGACGTGGGTGACCGGGCTGGCTCGGCGCGCCACCTCGGCGTCGCCGGCATCGCTCAGCGCCATCAGTGGCACCGCGCCTGGTTGACGGGGTCCGTGGGAGAACAAGGTGGGGGTGTAGATCCCCACCGCGGCGGCGACCTCGGTGCTCACCCCAGGGGTACCGCCCTCGCCCTCGAGCTCGTCGACCCCGGGGGTGCCAGCGGCCAACAGAGCCAGGTGGGCGCCCGCCGAGTTGCCTTCGATGGCGATCCGGTCGGGATCGATGCCGAGGCGCTCGGCGTTGGCTCGCACCCAGCGGATGGCCGCCTTCACGTCGTGGATCTGGGCCGGCCACGGCGATTCGGGGGTGAGCCGGTACTCGGGGGCGACGCACACATATCCCATGCGACCGAGCAGGATGCCGTAGCCGCCCAGCTGCGTGCGGTCGCCCTGGCGCCAGGCGCCACCGTGCACCAGGAGCACCCCGGGCGCCTGCGAGGGCGTACCGGGCGGTGTGTAGATGTCGCACCGCAGCTCGCGCCCGGCACCGGTGCCGAACACGACGTCTGGCTCGATTCGCACCCGGCCCTCGGCGTGGTTCTGCTCGGCCATCGTCTCCCCCCGCTCGCTGGTGGTCACCAGTGTGCCACGGCCGCGGTCGTGCTCGGCGGTCAGCCCCGCTCGCGCAACGCTCGGCTCAACAGGGTGTCGCCCGGGTCCTCCGGCGGGGGAGGCGCGCCCTCGAGGATCGCCTCCATCCGGGTCCGAACCTGATCCAGGATCATCTCGGGATGGGTGAGGATGTAGAAGCGGTCTTCACCGATGGCCTCGACGACCATCGCTGCCACCTCCGCCGGCGGCATCCCGCTCTCGAGGAAGAACTGTTCGGCGGCCCGCATCCGCCGATCGATCTCGGATTCCTCCGCCTCGTTCAACTCGTTGCGGAGGTGGTCGGGCCGGTTGCGTCCGGCGGTGACGATCCTGGTGGCGATGAGTCCGGGGCACAGGACCGATGCGGAGATCGAGCTGCCGGCCGAGCGCAGGTCGTGCCACAGGCCCTCGGTGAGGCGGGTGACGGCGTGCTTGGTGACCGCGTAGATCGACCCTGCTCCGGTGGAGAGACCGAGCACCGACGAGGTGTTGACCACGTGCCCCTCGTGTCCAGCCGCGATCATCGCCGGCACGAAGGCCTGGACACCGTGCACCACGCCCTTGAGGTTCACCCCGAGCACCCAGTCCCAGTCGTTGTCGGTCGTCTCCCACAGCGGGCCGAAGGTGCCCGACACTCCGGCGTTGTTGCAGACGATGTGGGGGACGCCGAACCGCTCGATCGTGGCAGCAGCGAGGGCATCGACCGACCGACGTGACGCCACGTCGGTGGGCACCGCGAGCACGTCGGCGCCCGGCTCGGCCGCCTCGCCGGCTGCCTCGTCGAGGGCTCCCGCCTCGATGTCGGCGAGCACCACCTTCATGCCCTCGGCGGCGAACCGGGTCGCCAGCGCCCGACCGATGCCGCTGGCCGCGCCGGTCACGACCGCGATCCGTCCTTCGAGCTGGTGCATCGCCTTCCCCCGCTACGTCGCGTTCCCTGGCCACATCGCGCCAGATGCTGGTCGGGCACGGTAGCTGGCTCGGAGGTCGTGGGCGAGCGGGGCGACCGACGGCTCCCTCGGCCAAGCCTCATGCGAACTCGGTCACGGCCGACCGGATGGGTGAGGACCCTGGGGGCCTGGCGGTTGTCATCAGGACCGCCTCCCAGCGGTGATCACCATGAGCGGTACAGAGCCACAACATGGAGCGAGGGTGAGTGGTGCGATCGTGCGTTCGCTCGGGTCCTATCTTCGCCGCTGCTTCGGGGCCGAGGAGCTCGACCACATGGCGCACGAAGCCGGCATCGAGGTCGACCCCGACGGCCCCGCCACCGACTGGTACCTGGCCCGTGACGTCGTCCCCTTCATCGAGCTGGCCGAGCGCAGGTGCGGCGATCCCGAGCTGGGCAGACGAACCGGCGAGGAGATGCTGCGGTCGACACCGGAGGTGATCAGCTTCCTCCACGCATCGGGGAGCGTGCGCGAGGCACTGCGATTGTCGATCAACCTCGGTAGCCGGACCCGCACCCAGCCCTCGTTCCAGATCATCGACGAAGGACCGAACCACATGGTTGTCCGCAGCACCGCGACCAGGTCCTCGCGCTTCGCGTGCGGGATCTCGGCGGGGAACTGGGCGCAGGTGCCGTCGTTGTTCGGCGCCGTCGGCACCGTCGTCGAACCGAGCTGTGTCACCCGTGGCGACCCGTACTGCGAGTTCCGGGTCGCGTGGGACGAGGAGGCCGATCGGGACCTCGAGGCCGTCGAGCGCAGTCGTCGTCGCGGCGACACCATGGTGTCGCGCTTCGAGGAGCTGCAGAGCCTGGCCGCCGAGCTGGCCGCCGAGTCCACGGTCGGGGGTCTGTTGGACAAGATCGCCGACCGGGCCAGGTCCGCCGTGCTGGCGCCGTCGGTGGTGGTGGCCGTCCGGCTGGCCGACGGCGACCGGCTTCGCATCGGTTGGAGCGGTCTCGACGAGACCCGCGCGCGCGAGGTCGGCCACTCGCTCGACATGGGGGCCTACGCCGCCGATCCGTCGGTGGGTGTCGCCCCGATCGAGTCGCCGCGCCGTCACTACGGCCACCTCGCGGTGATCGCTCAGCCCGGGTCCCACCTGTCCCGGCAGGAGACGAGGATGCTCAACGCCTATGCGAGCCACGCGACCGCCGCCATCGAGGCGGCCGCCGCGCTCGACGAGGCGCGGGCCGAGCGCGACACCGCCGAAGCCCTGCTCGGTCTGGCGCGGCACCTGGCCGAGGTCGCCAGCACCCGCGAGATCGCCCAGCGGATCGCCGAAGCGGTCCCGAGCGTGGTCAGGAGCAATCTGGCGGCGGTCATGGTGCTCGATCCCGAGCAGCGCACCCTCGAGGTCGTCGGATCCTGGCCGGACCCCGTCGAGCAGCTCAGGTTCGACGCCGTCGAGCTCGACGACGTTCCCCTCGCCAGAACGGTCGTCGATGACCAGACCCCGGCGTTCGTCCGCACCGAGGACACCGACGGGCTGCTGAGATCGCTGCTGCGGGCGACCGGTGCCGCCTGCGTGGGGGGAGCACCGATCGTCATTCGTGGTGAGGTCGCCGGCATCGTGCTGGCCGCCTGCACCGAGGAGTTCGCGTCGGTCGACGTCGAAACCGTCCTGCACCGGCTCGGCGGCCTGGCCGATCACGCCGCGACCGCCCTCGACAACAGCCACCTGCTCGAACGGATCCGCCACCAGGCGCTGCACGACCCTCTCACCGGCCTCGCCAACCGTGCCCTCATCGAGGACCGGGTCGAACACGCGCTGGCCATGGCCGAACGGGTCGAGCGCTCGATCACGCTGCTCTTCCTGGACCTCGATCGGTTCAAGGCGATCAACGACGAGCTCGGCCACGCCGCCGGAGATGCGCTGCTGTGTCAGCTCGCGCGGCGCATGCAGGGATGCGTGCGCGCGAGCGACACCGTGAGCCGCCTCGGGGGCGACGAGTTCCTGATCCTGCTCGAGAACACCGACGGCGACGAGGACGGTGTCCGGGTGGCCGACAAGCTCATCCGGGCCCTGAGCGAGCCGGTCGAGCTCGCCGGCCGATCGGTGAGGGTGTCGGCCAGCATCGGCATCACCTCGGCACCGGGACGATCCAGTGGCTACGACGAGCTGGTGACCCGGGCCGACCAGGCCATGTACGAGGTCAAGAACCAGGGACGCAACGGGTGGTCGGTGTTCGCTCCGATCACCGGTACGTGACAGGCGCCACCGCCTCCTGTCTTGAGAACGGGCGGCCCCGTAGTGAACAATCTGTCCAACAGCGCAGTGTGGAGCAACCGCTCCGCGCACCCGATCAGGGGGAACAGAGATGACCGATGTTGCAGACCGCGGCCAGGGTACCGATGACCCGGTCGATGAGGTCAACACCTGGCTCGAGGAGAACTGGGATCCTGACCTCACCGTCGCCGAGTGGTGGGAACGCCTGGGCACCGCGGGGTGGGCCGCGCCGAGCCTCCCCGAGCACGCCTACGGCAAGGGTCTGACCCGCGGCGACACCGTGCGGGTCCAGCAGGCCATCGCCGCCTTCGGCGCCCTCGGCGCGCCGGGCGGGCTCGGTCTGTTGCTCGCCGCGCCCACGATCGCCACCCACGGTGCGCCCGAGCAGATCGAGGAGTTCGTCCTGCCGATCGTCACCGGCCAGAAGGCGTGGTGCCAGCTCTTCAGCGAGCCGGGTGCTGGCTCGGACCTGGCGGGCATCACCTCGCGGGCCGAACAGGACGGTGACGAGTGGATCGTCAGCGGCCAGAAGGTCTGGACCTCCGGCGGTCAGATCGCCGACCTCGGCATGCTGATCGCTCGCACCAACTGGGACGTCCCCAAGCACCAGGGCATCACCTACTTCGGCATCGACATGCACCAGGACGCCATCGAGGTGCGCCCCCTCAAGGAGATGACCGGTCGGGCCATGTTCAACGAGGTCTTCATGACCGAGGCCCGGGTCCCCGACTCGGCCCGCATCGGCGACCTCAACAACGGTTGGGCGGTGGCCAACACCACCTTGATGTTCGAACGGGCCGGGCTCGGCGCAGGTGGTGGCGGAGGCGCCGGAGGTGCCGCGACCCCCGGGACCATCGCCGGCGACCTCGACAAGCGTGCCGGCGACTTCGTCAGCGACGGTCGGGGACGTCGGGCCTCCATCCCCGGCACCGACGGCGGTGGCGGTGGGGGTCGTGGATCCCGCGGCAACATGTACATCGACATGGCCAAGGCCAGGGGCAAGCACACCGACCCCAACATCCGCCAGGGGCTCGTGCAGCTCCACGTCCTGAACGAGATCGCCCGGTTCAACAACCTGCGAGCCAAGGCAGGCCGTGCGGTCGGCAAGGACGTGCCGGGCCTGGGCAACATCTCCAAGCTCAGCATGAGCGACATGGTCCGCACCCAGCGCGACGTCGGCCTGGCGGTGCTCGGGATGCACGGCACCCTCCACGCCTACGACCCCGAGGCGAAGAAGCAGCTCGACGAGGCCACGGGTGATCCGTTCCAGTCCTTCATCACCGAGTCCGCGCTGTTCGCCCAGGGCCCGCCCATCTACGGTGGCACCGACCAGATCCAGCGCAACATCATCGGCGAGCGGGTGCTCGGTCTGCCCAAGGAGCCGAACGACGACAAGGTCAAGCCGTTCAAGGACCTGCCCAAGAACACCTGATCGGCGAGCCGTTCCCGAACCCGGCGAGGGCCGGCCTTCCGAGGCCGGCCCTCGCCGCGGGTCGGTGGTCGTGGGGGTCAGTCACCTGGCCAGATGAGGTCGTCTCCGTCGTGGACCTCGGCGATGAACGAGTTGTCGAAGGAACCGGCGACATCGACCTCACCCGGTTCGAGCACCCCGAGTCGTTCCAGGTTCGCCACCTCGGCCGAGAGGTGTTCGAGGGTCATGGCACCCACCGGTTCGCCTTCGGGTGTCGATGCCAGCACCAGGTCGCGCTCGGTGCTCCACCGGAACTGCTCCGATTCGGGGGAGAAGAACAGGTCGGGGTCCGAGCGCTCGAGCGAGGTCGCCACGGCGGCTTCGGGATCGTCGACGCCGTGCCAGAACCCGCGCACCGTGGCCCGGACGAAGTCGGCGGTGGCGGTGGGGTGGTCGTCGGCGAACTGCCGGTTGGCGGCGATGGCTCCGAACGTCGCGGGCACCTCGTGGTCCGCGGGGTCGAAGACGCGGTACTCATATCCTTGTTCGTCGAGCTGGCGGGGCTCGTTCGACTTGTAGACCGGCAGCGACTCGATCTCGGTCTCGAAGAGCAGGACGGGGTTGAAGTCGACCTCGATCAGGGTGAGATCGTCCTGGTCGACGCCCGCCTCGGCCAGCATCGCCCGCACCGCGTAGGGGATCCCGCCCTTGATCCCCATCGGCGCTGATGGCAGGTCGCTCAGCTCGGTGATGTCGGACGCCTCCTCCACGAGCAGAGCTTCGATCGAGGTCTTGCCGAACACGATCACCGCGGTGATCCCGGCGTCGGCGGCGTTGGCCACGGCCACCTCGCTGAACGAGCCGACACCAGCGAGCTGCACCTGGTTGGCCGACAGCAGGCCGACGTTGGACACCGAGAAGCCCGGCTGAACCGTCACGTCGAGGCACAGGTCGTCGTAGTAGCCCTCGGCGTCTGCCACCGTCACGTCGAGGATCGACACCGCAGCACCGAAGTCGAACCCGGTGGAGAAGACGATCTCGCCGGCTGCACGGTTCGCGTCACAGCGATCGGGATCGACGGTGGCGAGGAGCGGCTCGTCCCCGGTCGGCGTCGTCTCGGCATCGGTTCCGGTGTCGTCGCTGCACGCCCCTGCGAGCACGGCGGCGAAGGTGATCAACGCCGCGAAGCGACGACGGGTGTTGAGGTGCATCGGGTCCTTCCTGGTCGGCCGCGAGACCGGTACGGCAGTCGGCCGCCGCTCAGACCCTACCCACCTGTTCACCTGTCCCGGTCACTCGGGCAGCGGCACCCCGAGCTCCTCGAGGATCGGACGGGCGTAGGTCACGTTGCCGGTGACGGTGCCGGGGTCGCCTGTGCACAACGCGTGAGCGGCCTCGGCCATGTAGGACACGGGTTCGTGTCCCGACTCGGGCACGCGTTCGTGCAACTTGTGGTGCACGACACCCGGGGTGACCACCAGACCCGATGGCGACACCACGTTGACCGCGATGCCGTCGGAGTAGACCTCGGCGGCCAGGCCGGTGGTGAAGCGTTCGAGCGCGGCCTTGCACATGCCATAGACCGTTCCCCCGGTGCCGCCCGTGTACGGCGGGCCGACGGGATGACGCCCCGCCCCCGACGAGATGTTGAGGATCCACCCCGTCTGGCGCTCACGCATGCCCGGCAGCACGGCCTGGGCCAGTTCGAACGGTGCTCGCACCTGCACCTCGAACATCAGCCGCCAGTGGCCCTCGTCGAAGTCGACCACCGGCTCGAAGTAGGTGATCGCCGCGTTGTTGACCAGGATGTCGACCGGGCCGAGCTGGCGTTCGGTCTCGGCCACCAGCCGGGCTCGGTCCTCCCGCTTGGAGAGGTCGGCCGCGATCGCCACCGCGGTGCCGCCGGTGTCGACGATGGATGCCACCGTGCCCGAGATGCTGCCCGGGAGCACGTGGTCTCCGTCCTCGACCGTGCGGGCCGACACCGCCACCGCCGCGCCCTCGGCCGCGAACCGTTGGGCGATGGCCTCGCCGATGCCCCGGCTCGCTCCGGTGATGACCGCGACCTTGCCTTCCATGGATCCCATCAGATTCCCCCCTTCGTG
>JBKGZW010000082.1:0-12809 GCA_046543225.1 Acidimicrobiales bacterium | reverse complement strand
GCAGGTTGACGTTGCCGGTGTCCTCGCCTTGGTCGCTGGGAGCGGCCCCGTTGTCTCCGTTCTCTCCGTTGTCATCCCCTTGCTCGCTGGGGGTGTCTCCGTTGTCTCCGTCGTCGTCATCGTCGTTGCCACAGGCTGCTGCCAGCAACGCGAGGACGAACAGTGGTACCAAGAGTCGTCGTAGTCGCATGTTTCGTACCCCTTCTTTGGGTGTTTGGTGCTGCTTGGATCGGGACCGGAGCCGTCGTGGCCACGGCCGGTTGTCAGGTCGTCGGATCTCGGTAGATCGCCTTGCCGTCGTCGAAGTCGAAGTAGTGGAGACGGTGGGTGTCGGCCACCAGCTCGATGCGGTCGCCGGCGCGAGCCTGGGACCGTGGGTTGAGCCGGGCCAGCATCTCGGTGCTGGTGCCGGCGCGCCGTTCGACCTGATCGAGCGCGTCCTTGCTGACATCGACCATCAGCTCCTTGACGTCCTCGGTGATCGCCGGTGCGGCGTCGATGTCGAAGTGGATCACGACGTCGGATCCGAGCGCCTCGCGCAGGACCACCTCGGTGGCGATGCGGCGTTCCGGCGGGGCGTCAGCCACCAGGGATGCGTCCTCCATGTCCTCGGGTCGGATGCCGAGCACGACCTTGCGACCCTCGTAGCGGCGGAGTGCGGGGCGCTCGGCCAGCACCTCGTCGGGGATCGGGAGCTCGTGCGAACCGAACGTGACCACGAGGTCGTCGCCGGTGGTCTCGATGGTGCCCTCGAGCAGGTTCATCGCCGGCGACCCGATGAATCCGGCGACGAAGAGGTTGGTCGGCCGCTCGTAGAGCTGCTCGGGTGCGTCGACCTGTTGCAGGTCGCCCTTGCGGATCACCGCGACACGGTCGCCCATGGTCATGGCCTCGACCTGGTCGTGGGTGACATAGAAGGTGGTGACACCGAGCTCGCTCTGCAGGCGGGAGATCTCCGAACGCATCTGGACCCGGAGCTTGGCGTCGAGGTTGGAGAGGGGCTCGTCCATCAGGAAGGCCTGAGGGTGGCGCACGATGGCGCGTCCCATGGCCACCCGCTGGCGCTGACCGCCTGACAAGGCCGCAGGCTTGCGTTCGAGCAGATCCTCCATGTCGAGGATGGAGGCTGCTTCGCTGACCCGGCGGTCGATCTCGTCCTTGGGGACCTTGGCCAGCTTGAGGCCGAAGGCCATGTTGTCGAACACGCTCATGTGCGGGTACAGCGCGTAGTTCTGGAAGACCATCGCGATGTCGCGCTGCTTGGGCGGCATGTCGTTGACCACGCGGTCGTTGATGCGGATCTCGCCCTTGGTGACGGTCTCGAGGCCGGCGATCATCCGCAGCACGGTGGTCTTGCCACAGCCCGACGGGCCGACCAGCACGATGAACTCACCGTCGTTGATGTCGAGGTCGACGGCTCGGACCGCCTCGGTTCCGTCGGCGAAGACCTTCCAGACGTCTTCGAGCACGATCTCTGCCACTGACAACTCCCCATCTGGTCGGGGTCGAGCGACCCGTGGTGATGATACTTACGTAGGCGACCGAATGACGGACAGAGGAGAAGGTCCTGCTTCGTGGACCCCCTTGTACCCCCTTGGCACCCCGGAGCGCTTGGACGATCTCTGGATGGGCGCCGTCACCGCGCGGCCGGGCGAGTGAGCAGATGCTCCCACAGTTCACGGGTCGGTGTCTCGGGATCGCGGTGCACCGTACCCCCTCCCCGGTCGAAGTACATCGTGGCGCGATCGATCGGATCGTAGGCGGGCCAGTGGGTGAGGCCCTCGTGGTTGGGGTCGCCGCGGCGGGCGAACGCGAGCCAGGCGTCGCTCATCTGGTCGGCGAGCGCCTGCCGGGCCGGCGATGGTGGGCGGGCACCCTGGCCCAGGTTGTCCATGTGGTAGACGATCTCGTAGCCGTGACCGGCTCGACCGGCCGTCTGGGCGCAGAACAGGTACATGTAGGTCGGCGACGACATGGCGGTGGCGTGGCGCTCGGCGAGTTGGATCGACCCGTACCGCATCCGCGAATCGGTGAGGACGTAGCTGTAGATGTCGAGCGGCGACGCCTCGGGGAACACCTTCTCGTAGGTGGACACGATGTCGTCGACCGCCTCGTCGCCGTAGCTGGCCAACCGCTCGCGCAGGCCCGCCTCGTCCAGCTCGTCAGGGAGCTGGCCCGCCCCCTCGTCGCGGTTGCAGCCGATGATGAGGGGCACATCGATCGCCGACCCGTCGGCCAGCGCATCGGCCGGGTGGCTCGGAACCACCGTGCTGTCGAGCACGGGGGTGAAGCCCATGCGGCTCATCCCTCCGCTGGAGCCGATCAGGCGTTCGGCGGGGAGGTCCCACAGGGCCGAGAGGTTGGCCTCGCCGACCTCGAGCTCGTCGAGGAGCCTGCGAGCCGACTCGGTGGCACGGCGCTGGCTCATCACGCGCATGCTGGGACCGCTCTGGATGATGGCCCGGTGGAACAGGTCGCGAGCGGCGGGCATGGCCAGCAGGGTGGAGATCTTGGCGCCTCCGCCGGACTCGCCGAACACGGTCACGTTGCCCGGGTCACCGCCGAACCGCTCGATGTTGTCGCGGGTCCACTCGAGCGCAGCCACCAGGTCGAGCATCCCGTTGTTGCCCGAGGAAGCGAACTCGTCGCCCGCGATCTCGGCCAGGTGCAGGTAGCCGAGCGGGCCGAGGCGGTGGTTCACGGTGATGACCACCGCGTCGCCTCGGCGGGCCAGGCGCTCGCCGTCATAGATCGGCCATGACCCAGAGCCGATGGCGTAGCCGCCACCGTGGATCCAGAACATGACCGGTCGCCGAGCGTCGTCGACACCGGGGGTCCACACGTTGAGGTAGAGGCAGTCCTCGTCGATCGAGGGTTCGGGCATCCAGCCCTCGGGTCGCCCCGACGGTTGCGGACACGAGGGGGGCAGGGTCAGCGCGTCGCGGGCGCCCTCCCACGGTTCGACCGGGGCAGGCGGTCGAAACCTCCGGTCGCCGACCGGCGGGGCTGCGTACGGCACGCCCTTGAAGCTCATCACCCCGTCGCCCGAGGTGCCCCGGACCTCGCCCGCGTGCGTCGACGCGATCGTCTCGCTCATGATCTTCCCCCCTCGTGCCGTTCGAGGTGCCGAGGATACTCGCGAGCCGCGCTCTCGGGCCGGTTCGTTGCGGCCGGCCTCGGCGCGAAGATGGAATGGAGACGTGGAGCGGGTGGGGGGAATCGAACCCCCATCATCAGCTTGGAAGGCTGAGGTTCTAGCCGTTGAACTACACCCGCGGGTGGCCGCTCCCGGAGGAGCGGCACTGGTCGGGGAGGCCAGATTTGAACTGACGACCCCCTGCTCCCAAAGCAGGTGCGCTACCAAGCTGCGCCACTCCCCGGTCCGACGTGGCGATGGTAGTCGCTCCGCTGCCCCGATCGGACACGAGCATCCGCGCGAGGGCGGTCGGGGTGGCCGGTACACTCACCAGTCTGTGAAGAGCACTGTCGAACCCCTCGAGGGGAACAAGGTCCGTCTCTCGATCGAGGTGGACGAGTCCGAGCTCGAACCCGCGATGGACGAGGCGTTCAAGCGAATCGCCCGTGAGGTCCGCCTGCCCGGCTTTCGGCCGGGCAAGGCCCCGCGCAAGCTCCTGGAGGCCCGTCTCGGGCCGGGGGTGGCACGCGAGGAGGCTCTGCGTGAAGCGGTGCCCGGCTACTACGCCGAAGCGGTCGCCACCCACGAGGTCGACGTCATCGCCTCGCCGGAGATCGAGATCACCGACGGGGCCGAGACCGGTCCGGTCAGCTTCGACGCGGTGGTCGAGGTCCGACCCGTGGTCAACGTGGCCGGCTACGCCAACCTCCGGGTCGAGGTTCCGTCACCGACACCCAGCGACGACGACGTCGAGGCCCAGCTCGAGCGCATGCGGGAGCAGCACGCCGAGCTGGTCACCGTCGACCGCCCCGCCCAGGACGGCGACCACGTCGTCATCGACATCGAAGGGTCCCGCGACGGCGAGCCGCTCGAGGGGTTCACCGCCACCGGCTACACCTACGAGCTGGGTCAGGGGTCGGTCATCCCCGAGATCGACGAGAACCTCCGAGGAGCATCTGCCGGCGACACGCTCACCTTCACCGGCGACGACCACACCCACGAGGAAGAGGACGAACCCGATCACGGTCCCATCGACTTCGTGGTCGAGGTCATCGAGGTCCAGGAGAAGGTCCTCCCCGAGCTCACCGACGAGTGGGCGGCCGAGGCGTCGGAGTTCGAGACCCTCGACGAGCTGCGTGCCGACATCCGGAACCGACTGGTCGAGACCAGGGCCTCCCAGGCCCAGTCGGCCATCCGCGAGAAGACCGCCGCCGCGGTCGCCGAGCTGGTCGACCTCGAACCTCCCGAGGCCCTGGTGTCCTCGGAGATGCAGAACCGCGTCCAGGACATGGCCATGCGGCTGCAGGCCCAGGGCATCGAGCTCGACCAGTTCCTGGCCATGACCGGCCAGACCCAGGAGTCCTTCGTCGAAGGGCTGCGCGACACCGCCAGCCAGGCGGTGCTGGTCGATCTCGCCCTGCGGGCGGTGGCCGAGGCCGAAGGGATCGAGGTCTCCGACGACGACGTCGAGGCCGAGTTCGCCGACGTCGCCGAGCGGGTCGGCGAGTCGATCGAGGCGGTTCGCGAACAGTTCGAGCGCAGTGGTCAGTTGGCGGCGATACGCTCGGATCTGGCAAAGCAGAAGGCCCTCGATCAGCTCATCGAGCAGGTCGAGGTGGTCGATGAGGACGGCAAGCCCATCGATCGATCCGAGCTCGACGCGGTGCTCGCCGCGGCCGAAGAGGATGCCACCGATCCAGACGACACCGACCCAGAGGACGAGGACGAGCAGTGACCTACATCCCGAACCCCGAGATCTGGGAGCAGACCAACCGGGGTGAACGCAGCTCCAGCCTGTTCGGCAAGCTGTTGCGCGAGCACATCGTGTTCCTTGGGTTCCCCATCAGCGACGACGTCGCCAACGTGGTGTGCGCCGAGATGATCTTCCTCGAGTCGGAGAACCCCGACAAGGACATCAACCTCTACATCAACTCACCCGGTGGCGACATCAACGCCATGTTCGCCATCTACGACACGATGTCCTACATCAAGGCCGACATCAACACGATCTGTCTGGGCCAGGCCGCGTCGGCGGCCGCGGTGCTGCTCGCCGCCGGGACCCCCGGGAAGCGCCTCGCGCTCCCGCACTCACGGATCATCATCCACCAGCCCTACTCCGGGGCACAGGGCCAGGCCTCCGATGTCGAGCTGGCGGCCAAGGAGATCCTGCGCCTCAAGACCTCGCTCGAGGACGTGCTGGCGTTCCACACCGGCCAGCCCGTCGAGAAGATCCAGGCCGACACCGACCGCGACTTCGTCATGGACGCCAACGCGGCCAAGGAGTACGGGCTCATCGACGAGGTCCTCACCTCGAGGGCCGATGTCGACAACACTGGAGCGATTCGCGCTGCGAGCGCCTAGCCGGAACGACCCGAATCGGGGGATGTAGCAGTGGCCAAGTTCGGAGACGGGGGCGAGCTTCTCAAGTGCTCGTTCTGTGGCAAGTCACAGAAGCAGGTCAAGAAGCTGATCGCCGGCCCGGGTGTCTACATCTGCGACGAGTGCATCGATCTCTGCAACGAGATCATCGAGGAAGAGCTGTCCGAAGGCGCCGACCTGTCGTTCGATCAGCTTCCCAAGCCGCGCGAGATCTACGAGTTCCTCAACGACTACATCGTCGGACAGGAACTGGCCAAGAAGATCCTGTCGGTAGCGGTCTACAACCACTACAAGCGGGTGCAGCACTCGGGCGGACGTGACGACGAGGTCGAGCTGTCCAAGTCGAACATCATGCTCATCGGCCCCACCGGCTGCGGCAAGACCGAGATGGCCCGCACCCTGGCCCGCATGCTCAACGTGCCCTTCGCCATCGCGGATGCCACCGCCCTCACCGAGGCCGGCTACGTGGGCGAGGACGTCGAGAACATCCTGCTCAAGCTCATCCAGTCGGCCGACTACGACGTCAAGAAGGCCGAGACCGGCATCATCTACATCGACGAGGTCGACAAGGTCGCCCGCAAGAGCGAGAACCCCTCGATCACCCGCGACGTCTCGGGCGAGGGCGTGCAGCAGGCCCTGTTGAAGATCCTCGAAGGCACCACCGCATCGGTGCCGCCCCAGGGCGGGCGCAAGCACCCCCATCAAGAGTTCATCCAGATCGACACCACCAACATCTTGTTCATCTGTGGTGGTGCCTTCGCCGGCATCGAGAAGATCATCGAGAACCGCATCGGCAAGAAGGGCATGGGCTTCGGTGCCGAGCTGCGCACCCGCGACGACTCCGATCTCGGTGAGCTGGTCGCCCAGGTGCTGCCCGAGGATCTGCTCAAGTTCGGGCTCATCCCCGAGTTCGTCGGTCGGTTGCCGGTCATCGGCCCGGTGTCCAACCTCGACCAGGAGGCGCTGATCCGCATCCTGTCCGAACCGAAGAACGCGCTGATCAAGCAGTACCAGCGCTTCTTCGAGCTCGAGGACGTCGAGCTCGAGTTCAGCACCGACGCCCTCGAAGCGGTGGCCGACCAGGCGTTGTTGCGGGGCACCGGGGCGCGTGGCCTGCGGGCCATCCTCGAAGAGGTGCTGCTCAACGTCATGTACGACCTGCCCAGCCGCGACGACATCGAGAAGTGCGTCATCGACGCCACGGTCGTGCTCGACAAGGTCAACCCCACGCTGGTGCCCAGGGGAGAGGCCCCTCGCGAGCAGCAGCAGCGGCCCCGTCGCGCCGCCTCCTGATCGATGACCCAGCTGCGCCGGTGAACTACCGCGAGGCCCTCGCCTGGCTCGATCGCCACATCAACCTCGAAGCCAACGCCGGACGCCCGCAGGGAGCGTCCCTCGAGCGCACCCGCGAGATGGCGCGGGTGCTGGGCGACCCGCACCAGGCCTATCCGGTCATCCACCTCACCGGTACCAACGGCAAGGGGTCGGTGGCCCGGATGGTGACCAACCTGCTCGCTGCCAGCGGACTCAAGGTCGGCACCTACACGAGCCCTCACCTCGAACGCATCAACGAACGCATCTCGGTCGATCTCGAGCCGATCGCCGACGATGAACTGGCCGCCGCCATCGGCGCGGTCGCCGCGATCGAGTCGCTCATCGACGGGCCACCGTCGCACTTCGAGATCCTCACCACCGCGGCGTTCGCCCACTTCGCCGACGTGGCCATCGACGTGGCGGTGCTCGAGGTCGGCCTGCTCGGTCGCTACGACTGCACCAACATCGCCGACGCCGACGTCGCCGTCCTGACCCGCGTCGCCGCCGACCACACCGACGGTGCCGTCGGGTGGCGCGCCGCCGTCGCCGAGGAGAAGGCAGGCATCGTCACCCCGTCGAGCACCTTCGTGCTGGGCGAAGCCGACCCCGAGCTGCGCCCCATCTTCGAAGCGGCGGGTGCAGCCCGGCTCTGGGTCCGTGGCGAGGACTTCGAGACGGTGGACAACCAGCTGGCGGTCGGAGGCCGGTTGGTCGAGCTCCGCACGCCGCACGGTCACTACGACGAGCTGTTCCTGCCCGTCCACGGTGCTCACCAGGCCGACAACGCCGCCTGCGCGGTGACCGCGGTCGAGGCCTTCTTCGATCGGTCGCTCGACCCTGACCTGGTCACCGAGGCGTTCGCCACCCTCACCATCCCGGGTCGGCTCGAAGCGGTGGCCCACAGCCCGTCGGTGCTGCTCGACTGCGCCCACAACCCCGACGGCGCGGCGTCACTGGCGGATGCGCTGGCCGAGAGCTTCTCGGTCATCGGCAGCCGGTACCTGGTGTTCGGCTGTCTCGCCCAGCAGGATCCCGCCGAGATGCTGGCCGCCCTCGAGGTCAACTCCTTCGACCTCGTCGTGGTGTGCAGCCCCGACTCCCCCCGGGCCCGCTCGGCCGCCGAGCTGGCACCGGTCGTCGAGGGCGCAGGGGTGGCGGTCGAGATCGTCCCCGATCCGGTCGAAGCGGTGGCGCGCACCGTGGCGCTGGCCGACGAGGAGGACCTCATCGTGGTGGCAGGATCCATCTACGTCGTCGGCGAGATCAGGGCCGAGTACACGCGGGCGGCCGAAGCAGCGCTGGCCAAGGCCGACGAAGAGCTCCTGTAGGTCCGTCGGTTTCGACCGATCGAACCTCGGTCGCCTACCGTTCCGGCCATGAACCGCACTCTCGTCATCTGCAAGCCCGACGCCGTCGAGCGGGGTCTGGTCGGAGAGATCATCGGCCGGATCGAGCGCAAGGGCCTCCAGGTCGTGGCCGCCGACCTGCGCACCATCGATCGTGACACCGCCGCCGCGCACTACGCCGAGCACGAGGGCAAGCCCTTCTACGAGGACCTGGTGAGCTTCATCGGTCGCTCGCCGGCGATGGTGATGGTGGTCCAGGGGCCCGACGACACCTGGCAGGTGCTCCGTTCCATGATGGGCGCCACCAACCCGCTCGATGCCGCTCCGGGCACCATCCGTGGCGACCTTGCCACCGAGATGGGCGAGAACCTCATTCACGGTTCCGACGGCCCCGAGTCGGCCGCGCGAGAGATCGCGCTCTTCTTCCCGGGCCTGGGTTGACCGGGCCCTCGGTGCCCAAGGTTGCATTCTTGTTACGAATGGGCCAATCTTGGTGCCGGAGTAGGGGCTGTCACGGCACAGGCCGTGCTCCCACCACATCCCGCTGATGGGGGAGGCACGCCGCATGGCCGACAACATGTTCTCAGGGATCGTCGGTCGTGACATCGCCGTCGACCTGGGGACGGCCAACACCCTGGTCTACGTGCGTGGTCAGGGCATCGTGTTGAACGAACCGTCGGTGGTCGCCATCAACGTCCACGACGGCCGCCCCCTCGCTGTCGGGCTCGAGGCCAAGAAGATGATCGGGCGCACCCCGAGCCACATCCAGGCCATCCGCCCACTCAAGGACGGCGTCATCGCCGACTTCGAGATCTGCGAGAAGATGTTGCGTTACTTCCTGCACAAGGTGCACCAGCGCAAGTTCTCCAAGCCGCGCATGATCATCGCCGTGCCGTCGGGCATCACCGGTGTCGAACAGCGCGCCGTGCAGGAAGCCGCCGAGTACGCCGGCGCCCGCAAGCCGGCCCACATCATCGAAGAGCCGATGGCTGCAGCCATCGGTGCCGGCCTGCCGGTGCAGGACCCGACCGGCAACATGATCGTCGACATCGGCGGCGGCACCACCGAGGTGGCGGTCATCTCCCTCGGCGGCATCGTGGCCAGCCAGTCGGTCCGGGTGGGTGGCGACGAGCTCGACCTCGCCATCATGGCCTTCATCAAGAAGGAGCACTCGGTGGCGCTGGGCGAGCGCACCGCCGAGGAGGTCAAGATCCAGCTCGGGTCGGCCTGGGCGCTGCGCGAGGAGCTCTACGCCGAGATCAGGGGTCGGGACCTGGTCACCGGACTGCCCAGGACCATCGTCACCTCCACCGAGGAGCTGCGCGACGCCCTCGAGGAGCCCGTGTCTGCCATCGTGGACGCCGTGAAGGTCACCCTCGACAAGACCCCGCCCGAACTGGCAGCCGACATCATGGAAGAGGGCATCACCCTCGCCGGTGGTGGCGCGTTGCTGAACGGGCTCGACCAGCGGTTGGCCAACGAGACCGGTATGCCCATCAAGGTGTGCGCGAACCCGCTCTACGCGGTGGCCATGGGCGCGGGCCAGTCGCTCGAGGAGTTCGACGCACTGAAGGACATCCTGTTCTCGTCGGGCAACCACTAGTCGTCTTCTCACCGACGTGTTGTCGTTTCAGCGCGGCGGTCGCCCCCGATTCATCCTCGCGTTGTTGGTGCTCACGGCGATCACGCTCGTCACCCTCGACGCCCGTGGCTTCGGTCCGGTCGAGACCGCTCGCGGTACGGCCCTCACCGTGCTGTCACCGTTCCGAAGCGCCCTCGACTGGACGACGAGTCCGGCGCGGTCGGCGTGGAACGGCATCTGGAACCATCGCGAGCTCGAGGAGGAGAACGCTCGGCTCCGGGCAGAGCTGGCCGAGCTGCGGGGACAGGAGTTCCGCGAGACGACCGCCCGCGAGGTGCTCGAGCAGGTCTACACCCAATCCGACCTGACCTTTGCCGGCGACATCCCCGACGTGCTCGGCCGGGTCGTCAGCGGTCCGGTCAGCAACTTCGAAGAAGCCGTCACCATCGACAAGGGCAGCAGCGATGGCATCGAGGTCGGAATGCCAGCGGTGACCGGGGCCGGTCTCGTGGGACGGGTCGACCGGGTGACGACAGATCAGGCCGTGATCCAGTTGCTCACCGACCCGAGGATGAGCGTCGGGGTCCGGCTCATCCCTTCCGAGGCTCCCGGTCTGGTCGAGGGCCAGGGACGTGGCGCCGATCCCGAGCTGGTCGTGTCCGGCTCCCTCGTCCTGGCCGACGGCGCCAACCTGCAGACCAGCGGGCTCGACCGGAGCCTGTATCCGCCCGACATCCCGGTGGGCAGGGTCGGTCCCCTGACCGGCGAGGCGCCCGACGATGACGAGGCCCTGGAGGGCGAGCTGCCCGAGCTCGACGCCGTGGTGAGCCAGCGACAGCCGGTGGAGCTGGCCGCTGACCTCGATGCGCTCACCTTCATCACCGTCCTGCTCTGGTCGCCCAGCTGATGGCGGCGATGGTCCCTGTCCCGGTTCGGGTGGGGGTGGTCCTCTTCGTCGCGCTCGTGGTCCAACTCGCCGTCGTCAACCGGATCGAGCTGTTCGGGGCCACCGGCGACGTCATGGTCGTCATCGCGGTGGCGGCGGGATTCGTACTCGGTCGCGAGCGAGGTGCGGTGGTCGGCTTCGCCGCGGGGCTGGCGGTCGACCTGGTGCTGACCACCCCGCTCGGGCTCACCGCGCTGGTGCTCACCGGGGTCGGCTACGTGTCGGGGATCGTGGCCGCCAACCTGCTTCGAAGCTCACGTCTGGCGGTGGTGGCGCTCGCCGTGGTCGCCGCTCCGGCCTCGGTATTGCTGTGGGCGGTCGTCGGGGCTCTGTTCGGCCAGAGCCACCTGCTCGACGCACCGCTGATGCGCATCGCGGCGGCGAGCGCCATCGTGGCGTTGGCGACCATCTGGGTCGTGTTCCCCGTCGTCCGGTGGGCGGTCGAGGACCCCGACCGACGGGTGAGGCACCTCTCGTGAACCGCAGCGGAGCCCGCCCCACGCACACCGGGGCGATCTGCTGGACTGGTCCGCGGCCATGAACGACTCCCAGCCCCTGCGACTCAGCATCCTCGCCATCGTCGCCATCGCACTGTTCACCGCGCTGTTCTCCCGGCTGTGGTTCCTGCAGGTGATGGCTGCCCCCGACTACTCGGCCCAAGCCGAGACGAACCGGACGCGCACCATCGTGGTCGAAGGGCCACGGGGTCGGGTCCTCGATCGTGACGGCAAGGTCCTCGCCGACAATCGCGAGTCGATGGAGGTCGTCGTCGACCTCGAGGCGGTCGACGCGGCCGAACGCGACGAGCCCGGGCAGCGAGCCGAGACCCTCCAGCTGCTTTCCACCGAGCTGTCCCGCAGCGGGACACCGGTCACCGTCGACGAGCTCGAGCAGCGGATCGACAGCTGGCAGGGTGAGCCGCACCAGCCGGTGGTCGTGGCCGAGGACGTGGATCCCGACCTGTGGATCACCATCAACGAGCGCACGGCGACGATGCCGGGGGTCGCGGTGCGTCCCTCGTGGCGGCGCGACTACCCCTACGGCACGCTGGCGGCCCACGTGGTGGGATACGTGGGGGAGATCAACGGCGAGGAGCTCAGGCAGGTGCGCGACTCCCCCAAGCCCTACCGGGGTGGCGACTCGATCGGCAAGGCGGGGGTCGAGCAGATGTTCGAGGAGTTCTTGCGGGGTACGCCGGGCCGCATCGTGTTCGAGGTCGACTCGGTGGGGCGCGTGGTCGGGATCCGCGAGCGGGTCGATCCCCAGCCCGGGGCCGACGTGCGGCTGGCGCTCGACATCGATCTGCAGGGGGTGGTCGAGCGGTCGCTCCAGGAGGAGATGGAGCTGGCCCGAGGTCGCACCCAGGGCGGACGCGCCGCCCCACCGGCTCCTGCAGGCTCGGCGGTGGTGGTCGATCCGACCAACGGCGAGCTGCTCGCGATGGCGTCGGCGCCCACGTTCGACCCCAACGAGCTCACCTCCGGTGTCTCCCAGGCCCGCTACGAGGAGTTGAGCAGCCGCGAGCTCCACAGCCCGCTGACCAACCGTGCTGTGCGCAACCCCTACCAGGTGGGTTCGACGTTCAAGCTCTTCACCGCCTACGCCGCGATCGCCTCGGGCCTGCGCTCGCCCGGGTTCACCATCGACGATCCCGGCTACTACCGGCTCCAGGACTGCGAGGACCGCTGCACGTTCTACAACGCCGGCCGCCAGCCCCACGGGCGGGTCGACCTGCTTCGAGCGCTCGAGGTCTCCTCCAACGTGTACTTCTACCGCTTGGGCGAGGACTTCTGGCGACAGCGCGACGTCTACGGAGAGCGGCCCATCCAGGACTTCGCCGCCGAGCTCGGGCTCGGTCAGCGCAGCGGCGTGGCGCTACCGCTCGATCACCCCGGCCTGCTGCCCGATCCCGATCTCAAGGCCAGTCGCCACGAGGAGAACCCCGAGGCCTTTCCCTACGGCTCCTGGTTCCCGGGTGACAACGTCAACATGGCGATCGGTCAGGCCGACATCGGTGTCACCCCGCTGCAGCTGGCCAACGCCTACGGCACCTTCGGCAACGGGGGCACGTTGCATCAACCCAACGTGGTGCTCGAGATCATCGAC
>JBKGZW010000287.1:0-2697 GCA_046543225.1 Acidimicrobiales bacterium | reverse complement strand
TGCGCGACCGCGACGACCCGGCGGTGATCGCCCATCTCGAGGCCGAGAACGCCCACACCGAGGCGGCGATGGCCCACACGGGCGAGCTGCAGGAGCAGTTGTTCGACGAGATCCGGTCGCGGGTGCAGGAGACCGACCTGTCGGTGCCGGTCCACTCGAAGGGGTGGTGGTACTTCGGGCGCACGACCGAAGGCAGCCAGTACGGCCGGCACTGCCGGGTTCCGGCGGCGAGCGAGCGGTTGACCCTCGACGATCCGCCCCCGGCCATCGAGCCGGGCGTGGCCTGGCCGGGCGAACAGGTCCTGTTGGACGAGAACGAGCTGGCGGGCGACAGCGACTACTTCGCACTGGGTGCGTTCGACCTGAGCCTGGACCACCGCTGGCTCGCCTATGCGACCGACCACGACGGATCGGAGAAGTACACGCTGCGGGTGCGCGACCTCACGACCGACGACGACCTGTCCGACGAGGTCCCCGAGGTCACCTACGGCACGGCCTGGTCCGACGACGCCACCGTGCTGTTCTACGTGAAGCCCGACGCGGCGATGCGGCCCCACCAGGTGTGGCGTCACGTGGTCGGGACCCCGGCGAGTGACGACGTGCTGGTGCTCGACGAGCCCGACGAGCACTTCTTCGTGTCGCTGGGGCGTACCAAGGACGACCGGTTCATCGTGGTGCACCTGGGCTCGAAGGTCACCGACGAGACCTGGGTGCTGGCGGGTGACGACCCCTACGGCGAGCTCCGGGTGGTGGCACCCCGCGAGCACCGCGTGGAGTACTCGGTCGACCACCACGGCGACCGGTTCGTGATCCTCACCAACGCCGGCGACGCCGAGAACTTCTGTGTGGTGACCGCGCCCGACGACCGGGGCGGGCGGGACAGCTGGGAGGTGCTGGTCCCCCACGACCCCGACGTGAAGCTCGAGGGGCTCGACACCTTCGCCGACCACCTGGTGCTGCACGAGCGGGCCGGGGGGTTGACCCGCATCCGGGTGCGGCGGTTCTCCGACGGGGCCGAGCACGTCATCGATCAGCCCGAGGCGGTGGGCACCGTGTCGGGGGCGGCCAACGCCGAGTTCGACACCACGGTGCTGCGCTACGGGTACACGTCGCTGGTGACGCCGTCGTCGATCTTCGACGTCGATCTGGAGACCGGCGAACGGGTGCTGCGCAAGCAACAGCCGGTGCTCGGCGGCTACGACCCCGCCGACTACGTGACCGATCGGCTGTGGGCCACCGCCGCAGACGGGGTGGAGGTGCCGATCTCGTTGGTCCACCGCCGCGACCGCAACACCGACCACCCCGGTCCGGCGGTGCTGTACGGCTACGGCTCCTACGAGATGAGCATGGACCCGTGGTTCTCCTCGGCCCGGTTGAGCCTGCTCGATCGTGGGTTCGTGTTCGCCATCGCGCATGTGCGCGGCGGCGGAGAGATGGGACGGCGCTGGTACCTCGACGGCAAGGAGCTGGCCAAGCGCAACACCTTCGGCGACTTCGTCGCTGCGGCCAGGCACCTGTGCGAGTCCGGCCTCACCAGCCCCGAACAACTGGGGATCCGGGGCGGGTCGGCCGGCGGCCTGCTCGTCGGCGCGGTGCTGAACGAGGCGCCGGACCTGTGCGGGGCGGCGGTGGCGGAGGTGCCCTTCGTCGACACGCTCAACACGATCCTCGACCCGACACTGCCGTTGACCGTCACCGAGTGGGAGGAGTGGGGCGACCCGCTCCACGACCCCGAGGTGTACGAGTACATGAAGTCCTACGCCCCCTACGAGAACGTGGCGCCGGTGGCCTATCCCGCCGTGCTCGCCACCGCGGGGCTGAACGACCCCCGGGTGTCGTACTGGGAGCCGGCCAAGTGGGTCGCCCGCCTCCGCGAGACCACCACCGGCGATCGCCCCATCCTGCTCAAGACCGAGATGGGTGCCGGCCACGGCGGTCCGTCGGGCCGCTATGACGCCTGGCGCGACGAGGCCCTGGTGTTGGCGTTCCTCATCGACCAGCTGACCTGAGCGCGTCGTCATCGGCCTAGACGTCGGGAAGCGCGCCGGGATCGGGACCGGACGGTTCTCGTGGGGTGCCGGGGTTGGTTCGTCGCTTGCGACGGGTGCGGGTGGCTGCCCGGCGGACGTGGTCGTGGAGTGGTTGGGGTCGGCTGGTGAGGCGGCGTCGGCGGTCGGGGCTGATGAAGGTGAGCTCGCCGTCGGGGTCGCCTTCGACGTTCCAGTCGCCTTCGTGGACCAGGCGGTGGTGGTACCAGCACAGGCCGCAGAGGTTGTCGGCGTTGGTCTCGCCGCCCTTGGTCCAGTGGACGATGTGGTGGATCTGGCGGATCCGTCGTTCGCAGCCGGGGAACCGGCAGGTGAGATCGCGCGCACCGATCTGGCGGGCCAACCAGGTGGGGATCTGTTGGGTGGCACGGGCGACGCCGACCGTGTCGCCGTCGGGGCCGTGCAACGCCACCTCGACCCGGGCGTGGCAGAGCGACCGCAGCACGCTCGTCTGGCAGATGGCGACATCGCCCAGGAACCCGTTGCCTGCGACCTCGCCGTCGACGACCTTGGCGTCGGCGTGGATCACCACCGTGGCGCGGTCGGGGTCGGGATCGGCGCCGATGGCGCGGGTGGCGAGGTCGTGCAGCGCGTCGGCACGGCGTCGCCCCACCCGGTCCCACACCCCGGTCACCGGGTCGGGTCCGGC
>JBKGZW010000286.1:0-2704 GCA_046543225.1 Acidimicrobiales bacterium | reverse complement strand
GCATCGAAGATCAGGCTCGTCCTCCCCTCCTCGACGGAGGGGCTCCATTGCGGGATCGACGGGCTCGCTGAGTCGGTCGGTGATGGCGGGGTCCTCCTCTCCTCGACGGAGGGGTGTCGGCGGCCATGAGATCGTGCCCGGTGGCGGCCATGTAGGTGCCCGCTGGTGGCCAACAGTTCTGCCCACTGGTGGCCAGCGGATCTGCCCGCGTTGATGTCCGCTCCTGCCTGGGGTCCACCCCTGGTGGGTGCTCCTCCCACTCGACTGCTCGTTGCTGACGAAGGCCGCCGAGCAGGAGGAGCAGGTGAAGTCTCGCGAGGAGATTATGGAGATACTTGAAGCATTCGATCTGACGGGGTCGTTCCGGGATGCCGGCGAGCTGGTCGGCTGTTCGCATCACACCGTGGCCGCGTATGTGGCCAAGCGCGACGAGGGCCGGCTGCCGGGCGAGGGTCCGGTGCGGCGGGAGCGGATCATCGATCCGTGGTTGCCGAAGATCGAGGAGTGGGTGGAGCGCTCCCAGGGCAAGGTCCGCGCCGATGTCTGCCACGAGAAGCTGCAGACGCTCGGGTTCGACGGCTCTGACCGCACCGTGCGCCGCGCCGTCGCCGAAGCGAAGCGCAGCTTCCGTGCTGGCCGACGGCGGGTGTATCGGCCGTGGATCCCGGAGCCGGGGATGTGGGCCCAGTGGGACTGGGGCACCGGCCCGGTCATCGACGGCCGGGCGACGAACCTGTTCTGCGCGTGGTTGGCGTGGTCGAGGTTCCGGGTGGTGATCCCGACCTGGGATCGCACGTTGGCGACGGTGATCGCCTGCCTTGACCGGGCGATGCGCTGCTTCGGCGGAGCTCCGACCTACTGGCTGACCGACAACGAGCGCACGGTCACGATCGACCATGTCGCCGGCATCGCGGTCCGGAACCCTGAGATCGTCGCAGTCGGCGGCCACTACGGCATCACCGTTGCCACGTGCGTGCCGGCGGACCCCGAGACCAAGGGTGGGTCGGAGGCGACCGTGCGGATCGCCAAGGCCGATCTGGTCCCGACCGACGCGAACCTGCGCGACGACTACGGCTCCTGGGGCGAGCTGGTCGACGCATGCAAGACGTTCATGGCCGAGGTGAACGGTCGGGCGCATCGGATGACCCGGCGGGCGCCGTTCGAGATGCTCGCCGAAGAACAGCAGCGGCTGCATCGGCTGCCCGAGCGGCCCTACACGACCGTGCTGGGCGAGACCCGCAAGGTCTCCTGGGTCTCCACGATCAGCTTCGGCGGCGTCACGTACTCGGTGCCCCACACCCTCGTTGACGAGACCGTGTGGGTCCGCGTCGATGGCGAGGAGATCGTCGTGTGCCACTGCCCGCCCTCGGGTGTCAGCGAAGTTGCGCGACATCGCCTGGGTACGCCGGGCAGCCCGGTGATCGACGATGCCCATTACCCGCCCCGACCCGATGGGCCACTTGCTCGCCGACCCAAGCCGACCAGCGCGGCGGAGACCGAGTTCCTGGCCATCGGCGAGGGCGCCCGCGCCTGGCTCATCGAGGCCGCCGCTGCGGGCACGTCCCGGGTGAAGGTGAAGATGGCCGAAGCCGTCACCCTCGCCCGACTGCACGGCGCCGAGCGGGTCGACTGGGCCCTGGGTCAAGCAGCCACGTTCGGGCGCTTCGCCGAAGGCGACCTCGCGTCGATCCTGGCTGCCAACCCGCCCGGCCAGCGCCGCAGCGCCGAGGACGTCCACTCCCTCCAGCCCGGCACCGGCGCCTGGCGACAGATCGGAGGCGACCGATGAGCGCAGCACCGATCGACGAGGTCGTCGACCTGCTCCGCACCCTGCGACTGCCGCACATGCGCTCGGCGGCGCCGGAACTGTTGGCGACCGCGAAGGCGCAGCGCTGGGAACCCGCCGAGGCCATGCGCGCCCTGCTCGCCGAAGAGCTCGCCGGACGGCAGACGTCCTCGGTCCGGGCTCGGCGCAAGGCGGCCGGGTTCCCGACCGGGAAGACCTTCGAGGTCTGGGACGAGGGCCTCTCATCGATCCCCGCGCCGACCCAGCGGGCGTTGCGGACCCTCGAATGGGTCGACCGGCACGAGAACCTCGTCGTGTGCGGCCCGTCCGGGACCGGCAAGACCCACTTCCTCGAAGCGCTCGGACAAACCTGCGTCGACGCCGGCCACAAGGTCTCCTGGTTCAGTCTCGAGCATCTCGGCGCCCTCGTCCGCCGCCACGGCGCCGATGACACCGCCGGGCGGGCCATCAAGCGGATCATGCGTGCCGACGTCATCGTGATCGATGACATCGGCCTGTTGCCGGTCACCACCGAGACCGCCGAAGCGCTCTACCGCGTCGTCGACGCCGCCTACGAGAAACGCTCCATCGCCCTGTCCTCGAACCTGCACCCCGCCGGGTTCGACGAACTCATGCCAAAGACCATCGCCAACGCCACCGTCGACCGGCTCCTGCACCACGCCCACGTCGTGCTCACCGCCGGCGACAGCATCCGCCTCACCCAAGCCACCGCCGGCAAGGGGGTGACGCCCCTGACCCGATGAGCTACGGGCAGAACCCCTGGCCACCGCTGGGCAGTTCTGTTGGCCACGCTCGGGCAGGTCTGCTGTCCGTCACCGGGCACGTCCTACTGACCGTTGACAGGCGATCGCCACCAGCTCTCGGGAGTTCAGATTGACGTGGTGCTGGGCCTGTTTG
>JBKGZW010000081.1:0-12874 GCA_046543225.1 Acidimicrobiales bacterium | reverse complement strand
GTCCAGGACGCGATCGAGGCGGCCGACGGCTGGGACCTCGACCGCCGGCTCGAGATCGCGATGGACGCCATGCGGCTGCCGCCGGGCGACGCCGACGTGGCCACGCTCTCCGGCGGCGAGCGGCGTCGGGTCGCGCTCTGCAAGGTCCTGCTCCAGCGGCCCGACGTCCTCCTGCTGGACGAGCCGACGAACCACCTCGACGCCGAGAGCGTCGCCTGGCTCGAACGCCACCTCCACGACTATCCGGGCACCGTGGTGGCCGTGACCCACGACCGCTACTTCCTCGACAACGTGGCCGGCTGGATCCTCGAGCTCGACCGCGGGCGCGGCTACCCGTTCGAGGGGAACTACAGCTCCTGGCTCGAACAGAAGCAGGCACGCCTCGCTCAGGAGGAGAAGACCGAGTCGGCGCGACAGCGGACCCTGGCCCGCGAGCTCGAATGGGTGCGCATGGCCCCCAAGGCTCGCCAGGCGAAGGGCAAGGCCCGCCTGAGCGCCTACGAGTCGCTGCTCGCCGAGGCCCAGTCCGGAACCGATCGACCCGACAAGCTCTCGATCACCATCCCCGCGGGCGATCGTCTCGGTGACGTGGTGATCGAAGCGGACCACCTCACCAAGGGCTACGGCGACAAGCTCCTGATCGAAGACCTCTCGTTCAGCCTCCCCCGTGCGGGCATCGTCGGTGTCATCGGACCCAACGGGGCGGGCAAGACCACCCTGTTCCGCATGATCACCGGTCAGGAGGAGCCCGACGGCGGCCAGCTCCGTGTCGGCCCCACCGTGCAGTTCGCCTACGTCGACCAGTCACGAGAGGTGCTCGACCCCGACCGCACCATCTACGAGGAGATCACCGACGGCGCGGACACGATGCTCGTGGGCGGCCGCGAGGTCAACGGTCGGGCCTATGTCGCGGGGTTCAACTTCAAGGGACCGGATCAGCAGAAGAAGGTCGGTGAGCTCTCCGGCGGTGAACGCAACCGCGTGCACCTGGCCAAGGTGCTCACGACCGGCGGCAACGTCTTGCTGCTGGACGAGCCCACCAACGACCTCGACGTCGACACCCTTCGTTCGCTCGAGGACGGACTCGAGGCGTTTCCGGGGTGTGCGGTCATCATCAGCCACGACCGGTGGTTCCTCGACCGCATCGCCACCCATGTGCTCGCCTTCGAAGGCGACTCACAGGTCCGGTGGTTCGAGGGCAACTTCAGCGAGTACGAGGCGTTCCGCCGCAAGGAGCTCGGTGCCGACGCCGATCAGCCCCACCGCATCAAGTACAAGCCGCTGGTGCGGAGTTGAGCCAGCCGACACCCGCACTCGGCGACGGCGACGAGCTCGACGACCACGAGGTCGCGATCGCTGTCGCCCGCGCCGCCGGCGACCTCCTGCTGGCACTCCGTGACGACCTCGTCGACCGCGGCGCCCCCAGCTGGGCACTCGGGGACGAGGGCGACCGGCAGGCCCACGATCTCATCATCGCCGCGCTCGACGAGCTCCGACCCGACGATGCCGTGCTCTCCGAGGAGGGACGCGACCATCCCTACGCGATGAACGAGAACCGGGCCTGGATCGTCGATCCCCTCGACGGCACCCGCGAGTACGGCGAGTACCCGCGCACCGATTGGGCGGTCCATGTGGCCCTGGTCGAGGACCACCAGCCGATCGCCGGTGCGGTCGCGCTCCCCGGAGTCGGGATCACCCTCGGCACCCGGCCGGCACCACCCCGGCCGGCGCCGAGCGGTGAAGCCCCCAAGCTGGTGGTCAGCCGTAGCCGACCTGCTGCGATCAGCTACGAGATCGCCGACGCCCTCGGCGGCGATCTGGTCCCGCTCGGATCGGCCGGCGCCAAGGCCATGGCGGTGGTGCTCGGCGAGGCCGACATCTATGCCCACGCCGGCGGCCAGTACGAGTGGGACTCCTGCGCACCGGCGGCGGTGGCGGCCGCGGCCGGGCTCCACGTCTCGAGGATCGACGGAAGCCCGCTGAGGTACAACCGACCAGACCCCTGGTTGCCCGACCTGTTGATCTGCCGTCCCGAGTACGCCTCCACCGTGATCGATCTGGTCCGGCATCGGATCGGCAGCCGGATCGAGGACGAGGAAGCACACCTGTGGCGGTGAGCGAGTCACCCAGCGGGCCGGCCGACCTCGAGATCGGTGCGTTCTCCGATGACGCCCCCTGGATCATCGACCCCGAGCAGCTGTCGTGGCGACCCGTCGTCGCCACGATACGGGACCTCACCCGCCGCCAGCTCCCCGCGTTGCTCGCACCCGCCAGACTCCCCCCGGCCGGGCGCCTGTCCCTGGTCCTCGGGCGATTCGGACACGCCCTGGTGGGGTGGCACCGCTTCGAACGCCGGTCGGGTGACCGCTCGATCTCTCGGGCGGGCCTGTCCCGGCGGACGCGCCTGGCGATCGAAGCCCTGGGACCCACCTTCATCAAGCTCGCCCAGATCATCTCGGGCGGTGAGGGTCTGTTCCCCGACGAGCTGGTGTCGGAGTTCAAGAAGTGCCGCGACCAGGTTCCGCCGGAGCGCTTCTCCACCGTGCGATCCGTGGTCGAGGCCGATCTCGGCCAGCCCCTCGAGAGTGTGTTCGCCGAGTTCGACCCCGAGCCGTTGGCTTCGGCATCCATCGCCCAGGTGCACGCGGCGCGGCTCCGCTCCGGCGAGTCGGTCGTGGTCAAGGTCCAGCGCCCACAGGTGCAGAGCCTGGTGCAGCGCGACATCGAGGTGATGGCCTGGATCGCCCCGTTCCTCGTGGGACGCATCCCCGTCACCGCGCTCGCGAACCCCCCGGCGCTGGTCGAGCTGTTCGCCCAGACCATCGCCGAAGAGCTCGACTTCCGGCTCGAGGCCGAGAACATGCTCGAAGTCGCCCAGTCCTTCGCTCAGCTCGGACAACGCGGCTATGTGATCCCCCGGCCCCACCCCACACTGGTGACCCGGCGCGTCCTGGTCATGGAGCGCCTCGACGGATTCGCCTTCGACGACGTCGTCGGCATGCGCGATGCGGGGATCGACACCGAGGCCATCGTCCGCACGGGCATGATCGGGTTCATGGAGGGATGCATGCTGCACGGTCTCTTCCACGGAGATCTGCACGGGGGAAACCTGTTCATCCTCCCCGACGGCCGGACCGCCCTGCTCGACTTCGGCATCACCGCTCGCATGGACGACCGGCGACGCCAGGCGTTCCTGCGGCTCCTGCTCACCGCGATGACCAACAACGTCACCGGCCAGGTGGCGGCGTTGCGTGACCTCGGTGCGCTCCCACCCGACACCGACCTCGAAGCCGTCATCGCCGACCTGGGCCTCGACCGGGCGCCCATCGACCCCACCACCCTCACTCCCGACGAGCTGATCGCCGAGATCCAGAGCGTGGTGAAGTCGTTGGTGGTCTACGGGGCGAGGATGCCCAAGGAGCTGATGCTGTTCGTCAAGAACCTGGTGTTCCTCGATGGTGCGATCGCCCGGCTGGCACCCGACCTCGACCTGTTCGCCGAGATCACCCACATCGCCATGTACTTCGCCAGCACCCACGGTGACACCATCGCCAGGGACGTCGGGATCGATCCCCGCAACGTCGACCTCGACCTCTCAGGGGTCAAGGCCGGCTTCGGCGTCGACCCGGACCAGGTCACCACCATGACCTACCGCGACCTGCAGGAGCGCCGCGAGCTCATCCGAGAGCGCTTCCGTCGGCGCGGAGCCGAGGCCCGCTAGTCGTGCGGCTCGTCGTCGCCCGGTGCTCGGTGCAGTACGAGGGCCGCCTTCGCGCCCATCTCCCCCTGGCGACACGCCTCATCATGGTCAAGGCCGACGGTTGTGTCGCGATCCACGCCGATGGCGGCGCCTACAAGCCCCTCAACTGGATGACCGCCCCCAACCAGCTCGTCGAGCACGACCACGAGTGGCGGGTCACCAACCCCAAGGGTGAGGCGCTGGTCATCACCATCGACGAGATCATCTCCGACACCACCCACGAGCTCGGGACCGATCCGGGCCTCACCAAGGACGGCGTCGAAGCCCACCTCCAGGAGCTCCTGGCGGCGAACCCCGACGCGATCCGCGACGGACTGTCGCTCGTCCGGCGCGAGTACCCCACCGACATCGGTCCGGTCGATCTGCTGTGTCGCGACGCGTCGGGCCGACTCGTCGCGGTCGAGGTGAAGCGTCGCGGTGAGATCGACGGTGTGGAGCAGCTCACCCGCTACCTCGATCAACTCAGGGGCGATCCCTCCCACGGCGAGGTGCGGGGGGTGTTCGTGGCCCAGGCGATCAAGCCCCAGGCCCGCACCCTGGCCGCGACCCGCGACATCGACTGCGTCGAGGTCGACTACGACGAGCTGCGGGGCGTCGAGTCTCCCCATCTGCGCCTGTTCTGACCCTCCCGGGGCCATGGTCCCGCACGCGCCGAGGGGCACCCTCGCGGGTGCCCCTCGGTCAACTGCTGATGTTGCGGTGTGGTCGGCTCAGCTCATCCAGCTGTCAGCCAGGGCGCGGTTGTCCTCGTCGGACAGCCACTCCTCGACGCCTT
The DNA here is from genome assembly GCA_046543225.1 of Acidimicrobiales bacterium. Lineage (GTDB taxonomy): Bacteria > Actinomycetota > Acidimicrobiia > Acidimicrobiales > SKKL01 > SKKL01. The sequence goes on along the minus strand of JBKGZW010000081.1, from coordinate 8,339 downwards.
CCATCTCGCTGTCGGCCTCGTTGATCACCAGGTTGGTGAGCGCGGCCAGCGACTCACCGTCCATCTCGAAGTTCGAGATCCACTCGGCGATGACCGGGCAGTCCGAAGAGAAGTCAGCTCGGGCGATGGCGTGGAGCTCCTCGGCCTCACCCATGGAGCCCTCCGGATCCTCGAGATCCTTCAGGTCATAGGCGCCGTAGGCCCAGTGCGGGTGCCAGAGGGTGACCACGATGGGCTCCTCGTTGTTGATCGCCCGCTCGAGCTCGGCGAGCATCGCCGGGGTGCCGCTCTCGACCAGATCCCAGTCGTCGAGGCCGTAGGTGGGCATCGCATCGTCGGCGGTGATGCCCATGATGCCCGAGCCGGGCTCGATGCCCACGATCTGGCTGTCGAAGGCATCGGCGTTGTCGGCGAGGTCGGCGATCGAGTCGACATCGTCCACGTAGGCGGGGACGGTCAGCTCGAGGGTGCCCTCGTCGTACCAGATCGCGAGGCTTTCGAGATCAGCCTCGAACTCCTCCCAGTAGTCCGCGTGGGTGGCGGGCAGCCACGCGTCGAGGAAGAGGTCGAGGTCGCCGCTGGCAACACCGGTGTAGACCGGCCCGACGTCGCTCTGGGTGGTCTCGACCGACACGCCCTGCTCCTCGAGCAGTGCCTCCCACAGGTTGGTGACAGCGACGTCCTCGTCCCACGGGATCCACCCGATCGAGACCTCGTCGCACTCGGCGGCCGCCATGTCGCCGTTGCCGTCGTCTCCGTTGCCGTCGTCTCCGTCGTCACCGTTGTCGTCGGCAGCCGCGGTGGTGGTCGTATCGTCACCATCGCCTGCACCGGTGTCGTCGTCGTCGTCGTTGCCACATGCGGCAGTGAAGATCGCCAGTGCAGCGATCACCGCCAAGAGGCGCATCAAGCGGTTACGTCGATGTTGGAACATGAACTCTTCCTTGCTGTTGGGGGTATGGCTGTGTGGCTGTCTGAGGTTCAGGCAGCCGTCTTGTCACGGTACTGCGACGCGCGGTCGCCGACCGCGGCGGTGATCCGGTCGAGAAAGATGGCAAGGACCACCACGGCCAGGCCGCCCTCGACGCCCAGCCCGACGTTGAGCGTGGTGATGCCCCGGAACACGGTCGCCCCGAGCCCACCTGCTCCCACCATGCCAGCGATCACGACCATCGACAACGCGAGCATGATGACCTGGTTGATGCCGGCCATGATCGTCGGCAGGGCGAGGGGGAGCTGGATCTTGGTCAGGATCTGCGACGGCGGAGAGCCGAAGGCATGCCCGGCCTCGACCACCTCGGCGTCGACCTGGCGGATGCCCAGCTCGGTCAGGCGGACCGCCGGGGGCATCGAGAACACCAGCGTGGCGACCACTCCGGGCACCGTACCCAGCCCGAAGAACACGATGGCCGGGACCAGGTAGACGAAGGCGGGCATCGTCTGCATCAGGTCGAGGATCGGTCGCACGACGCTGCTGACCGTCGCGTTGCGAGCGGTGGCGATGCCGACCGGCACGCCGATCGCGACCGCCACGAGGCTGGCCACCAGCACAAGCCCGAGCGACGACATCGTCGCGTCCCAGTGGCGCATGCTCTCGACGAGCCCGAACGCGAACAGGGTGAACACCCCGAACCCGATCGAGCGGATCCACCAACCGAACAGCGCGAGCAGCGGGATGAAGATCAGCGGATCGGGCCATTGCAGGGCGCTCACGATGTTGTCGATGAGGAACTCGAGCACGCTCGAGACCAGATCGAACAGCCAGCTCACGTTGTCGGTGAGCCAATCGACGACGTCGTCGACCCGCTCGCCGACCGGGGTCTCGGGCAACTCAGGCACCGGCGGCCTCCTGCGGTTCGCCGGTGCCACCGGCACCAGATCCGTCGTCGAAGTTCGGAGCGAGCTCGTCGAGCGACTCGTCGACGTCGAGGTCGGACTCTCCGGAGAGGGCGGCCAACAGCGTCACCCGCGGGATGACCCCGAGGAGTCGGCCTTCGTCGTCGACCACGGCCAGCGGCAGCGGGCTCTCGGCGGCGGGGGCCAGGATCTCGAACAGCGGCGCGTCGGGGCCCACCGAAGCGACGTCGGTGGTGAGCACCTCCTCGATGGAGACATCGCGCCGTGCCGCCTCGGTGACGGCGTCGTCGCGGACCGACCCCCACAGCCTGCGGTGTGGTCCGACCACGTAGAGGCCCGACACCTGGTGCTCGCGCATGACCCGCATGGCCGCTCTGGGCCCTTCGTGGGGACCGAGGGTGGCGACCGGATCTTCCATGACGCTGGAGGCGGTGAGCACCCGTGAACGATCGACGTCCTGGACGAACGATGCGACGTAGTCGTTGGCGGGATCCTGGAGGATCTGCTCGGCCGTGCCGACCTGCACCATGCGGCCGTCCTTCATCACGGCGATGCGGTCGCCGATGCGCATGGCCTCGTTGAGGTCGTGGGTGATGAACACGACGGTCTTGGCCAACGTCGCCTGCAGGTCGAGGATCTGGTCCTGCATCTCGCGGCGGATGAGCGGGTCGAGGGCGCTGAACGCCTCGTCCATCAACAAGATGGGGGCATCGGTGGCCAACGCCCGAGCAAGACCCACCCGCTGCTTCATGCCGCCCGAGAGCTGACCCGGATAGGCGTCGACGCGGTTGCCGAGCCCGACGACCTCCAGCGACTCGCGGGCACGCTCGCGGCGCTCGTCGACCGGCACCTTCTGCGTCTCGAGACCCCATGCCGCGTTGTCGAGCACGGTGCGGTGGGGCATGAGGGCGAAGTGCTGGAACACCATGCTGATCTGCTCGGCCCGGATCCTGCGCAGCTCACGAGGCCCGAGCTCGGTGATGTCCCTGCCGCCGACGACCACCTGGCCGGCGGTCGGTTGGAACAACAGGTTGATCATGCGGACCAGGGTCGACTTGCCCGACCCCGACAGCCCCATGACCACGAACAGCTCGCCGCGTTCGACCTGGAGCGACGCGTCGATCACCGCGGCGACCGACCCGGTCTCCTTCTCGACCTCTTGGCGGGGGTGTCCCTCTTCGAGCAGCTTCAGGGCCTGATCGGAATTGCCACCGAAGATCTTGTAGACGTTGTTCAGTTCGAGTTCGCTCACGGTCCTCCCATGGTGGGTGCGGCCGGAGCCGACCACCCGCGCGTCCCTACGAGTTTGGACGACCAGCGCGTCGATCACAAACCGTTGGGGATGACTCTCGTTCCTACTCGAAGCGGCACAGCCCGCTCGACAGCACCACCTTGTCGCCCACCGAGGTGGTGAACACCGCCTCGCCGTCACCGGTCCGCCACATGCGAACGGTGAGGTCGTCTCCGGGCAGCACCGGGGAGGCGAACCGGCCCTCCATGTGCTTGAAGCGGGCGGGATCGGAGTCGCACAGGTGGTGCAGCAGCGCCCTGCCGGTGAAGCCGTAGGTGCACAAGCCGTGCAGGATGGGCTTGGGGAAGCCGGCGACGTCGGAGAACGACTTGTCGGAGTGCAGCGGGTTGCGGTCGCCGTTGAGCCGGTAGGTGAGCGCCTGGTCGGGTCGGGTCGAATAGGTGACCTCGTGGTCGGGCTCTCGCTCGGGCGCCACGTTGGTGGGACCCGACGGACCGCGGTCTCCGCCGAAGCCCCCTTCGCCGGAGATGAACACCGACGAGCGGGTGCTGAACAGCGGCTCGCCCGTCTCGACCAGGGTGGAGTTGGACTCGGTGGCGATCACCGCGCCCTTGCCCTTGTCGTAGATGCCGACGATCTCGCTCTGGGACTCCAGCTCGCCTTCGACCGGGAGCTCGCGGTGCAGGGTGATGGCCTGCTCGCCGTGCACGAGCATGGCCGGGTTGAAGCTACCGACGTTGGCCATGGCGCCGCGGCCTGCGCCGAGCACCACGGCCATGGTCGGCAACACCCGCTGATCGACCCCACGGGTGTTCTCGGTGGTGAACTCCAGTTCGAAGCCCACCGGATCGATGCTGCCCGCACCGACGCTCACCGCGTAGAGCAGTGCGTCCTTGCTCGTCCAACGGCGCCGACCGGGCTCGCCCTTGGCGCCCACCGCATCTGGATTGATGGCCATGTTGGTTCCCCCCTTGACTCGTGCTCGTGCTCAGATGGTCTTGCCGGGCCGTCCGGGGCCTTCGGCATCCTCGCCGCTCATGTCGGCGTTCAGTCGGGCGTTGGCCATCAGCTCGGCGACGACCGGACCCAGCTTGGAGGGATCGTCGACCGGCTCGGCCACGGGCCCGCGATGCCAGCCCTCGGCGATGCCCAGGTACCGACCGCTCACGTCGAAGACGCGGCCGGTGACGTTCTTGGCCTCGGGGCTCGCCAGCCAGGTGACGATGGGCGAGATCCAGTGCGGCGCCATCTGCTCCTTGGCTTCCTCGGGGAGCTGGCCCATGCCGAGGTTCTCGGTCATGCGGGTGAGCGCGGTGGGGGCGATGGCGTTGGCGGTCACGCCGTAGCGGGCCAGCTCGAGGGCCGCGATCGTGGTGAAGCTGGCGATGCCGGCCTTGGCCGCTCCGTAGTTGGTCTGACCGACGTTGCCGTAGATGCCAGACGGCGATGCGGTGTTGATGATGCGACCGTCGACCTCGTTGCCGGCCTTGGACTGCTCGCGCCAGTAGGCGGCCGCCCAGCGCGACGGGGCGAAGGTGCCCTTCAGGTGCACCTTGATGACCGCATCCCACTCTTCCTCGGTCATGTTGGTGAGCATGCGGTCGCGCAGGATCCCCGCGTTGTTGACCAGCACGTGGAGGTCGCCGAAGGTCTCGACGGCCTGGTTCACCATGTTCTGGGCGCCCTCCCAGCTGCTGACGTCGTCGCCGTTGACCACGGCCTCGCCGCCCATCTGGCGGATCTCCTCGACGACCTCGCCCGCAGGTCCGGTGCCTCCGCCGGTGCCGTCCATCTCGGCGCCGATGTCGTTCACGACGATCTTGGCGCCCTGACCCGACATCATCAGCGCGTGCTCGCGACCGATTCCGCGCCCGGCTCCGGTGATGATGGCGACGCGCCCTTCGAGGATTCCGCTCATCGTGTGACTCTCTCCTGGCTCATGTTGATCGACTCGTTCTGGCCACCCCCGATGGGGCGGAACTGACCGGATGATGCCAGACAGCGCCCGGCGGCACCCATTCCAGCACGACCGGACGAGCACGCGACGTGGAGGACGGCTCCGATGCTGCGATGATGGTGACGATGCTGCGCCTTCGTTCGATCCCGCGCGGCCCAGCGGCGATGCTGATCCTCGGCGGAGCCGTGCTGGGCCTCTATGTCCTGTTGCTGGTCGGCTCCTTCCTCGACAGCTCCTTCGCGAGCGCGCACATCGGCCGCAACATCCGCTTCGCCGGGACGTCGATGTCGGGCACGCCACCCGACACCGTCGACGACGAGATCTCCACGGCGGCGAACGGCTACGGCGACACGCCGGTGGAGATCGATGCCGGCCACGGCGCGGTGACCACCACCGCCGCAGACCTGGGCCTCACCTTCGACGTCGGCGCGTCTGCCCGGGCAGTCGAATCGGCCAACGAGTCGTCCCTGCTGGTGCGGCCCGTCAACTGGATCGCGAGCTTCTTCGGCTCCCGCGACGTCGAACCCCGCTACACCGTCGACGATGCCGTCCTGAACGACGAGCTCGTCGATCTCGACCTGCCGGGAGTGACCGAGTGGAAGCTCCCGTCCCTCGACGCCGACGCCACCGGTGTCCGGATCGAACCGGGACGGTCCGGCTCGGGGATCGACCCTGACCGGTTCGCCCAGGCGTTGCTGTCGGCAGCGGAGTCGGGCGACGTCCCGCTGCAGGTCACCCCCGAGCTCGTCGAGGTCGAGCCGCCCATCACCGACGAGGCCGTCGAGGAGGTGGCAGCCGCCGCCGAGGCCGCGACCGGTGCTCCGCTCGAGGTGACCGTCGGCGAGACCACCGGAGCCGTCGATGTCGCCACCCTGCGCTCGTGGCTGGAGCTGACCATCGAGGAGGACGAGGCCGACTGGGATCTCGACCACGACCGGGTCATGGACGACCTCCAGGAGCAGTTCGCCGAGGCGGGCAGCGCCGGCGCCGACGTGAGCTTCGTGGTCGAGGACGGCCGACCCGTGATCCTTCCGGGAGCCGACCGCACCGCCTGCTGTGACGAGGACAGTCCGGAGCTGATCGTGCTGGCACTGCGTTCGGGAGCAGGCGACGTCCAGCTCCCGCTCAGGACCGCAGCGCCCGAGCACGGCCTCGAGTGGGCCGAATCGCTCGGGATCGTCGAGGAGGTGGCGTCGTTCACCACCACCCACTCCTGTTGCCAGAACCGGGTGGTGAACATCCATCTGATCGCGGATGCCGTCCGCGGCGTGGTCCTCGAGCCGGGCGAGACCCTCTCGATGAACGAGCACGTCGGCCGACGTACCGCCGAGAAGGGATACCTCCCGGCGGGCGGGATCACCAACGGGGTCCTGGTCGATCAGCTCGGTGGCGGTGTCTCGCAGTTCACCACCACCTTGTTCAACGCCGCCTTCTTCGCCGGGCTCGACTTCGGCGAGTACCAGGCGCACACGATCTACTTCTCGCGCTACCCCTACGGGCGCGAAGCCACGCTGTCCTATCCGGCGCCCGACCTGCAGATCCAGAACACATCGCCCTACGGCGTGTTGATCTGGCCCACCTACACCGACACCAGCATCACCGTCACCCTCTACTCCACGCGCCACGTCGAGGTCGAACAGACCGGCCAGAGCGAATCGGCATCGGGCGCCTGCACACTGGTGCGGACCGAGCGCACCCGGACCTACGACGACGGCCGGACCGAGGTCGATCACGTCACCGCCCGCTACCGCCCCGAGGAGGGCATCAACTGCGCCGGCGAGTCGACCGTGCCCACCACGACGACCACCACCACCACCACGACCACCACCGCTCCGGCCACGACCAGCTCCACCACCAGCACCACGCTGGAGCCCGGGTGAGCGACCGCCTCCACGACGCGATCGTCGTCGGTGGGGGCCCGGCCGGGACGGCGGCCGCGATCGGACTGGCCGACCGTGGCCTCGACGTGGTGGTGATCGACAAGGCGGCGTTCCCCCGCGACAAGACCTGTGGAGACGGGCTCACCACCCTCGCGCTGCGCGAGCTCGAGCGATTGGGGCTGACCCCGGATCGCGTCGAATCCTGGACCGAGGTCGAGCGCGCCCATCTGCACTCGCCCCGAGGCCACACCGTCACGCTGCCCCTGCCACCAGGCCCCGGTCAGTTCGCGGCGATCGCCCGGCGGGTCGACCTCGACGCCGCCCTGATCGAACTGGCCACCCACCGGGGTGTGACCGTGCGTGAGCAGGTCGGCCTGCGGGACGCGAGCATGCACCGCCACCACGTCGAGGTGTGCACCGATGCGACGCCGCCGCTGCACGCCCGCTGGGTGATCGGAGCCGACGGCATCTGGTCACCACTGCGCAGGGCCCTCGGTGTGAGCGAGCCCCGGTACCGGGGCGAGTGGCACGCGTTCCGCCAGTACTTCTCCCGAACCGCGAACGACGACGCCGAGCTCCACGTGTGGTTCGAACCCGATCTGCTCCCCGGCTACGCGTGGTCGTTCCCGTTGGGCGACGGCCGGGCCAACGTGGGGTTCGGGGTCCTCCGGGGCACACGCCTCGACGGCAAGGCCCTCGCCCGACTCTGGCCCGACCTCCTCCAACGCCCCGCGATCCGGTCCGTGCTCGGCCCCCGGGCCGTGGCCGATGGCCACCACCGGGCCTGGCCGATCCCCGCCCGGATCACCACCACCCGACTGACCGCGGGACGGGCCCTCTTCGTCGGCGACGCCGCCAGGGTGACCGACCTGTTCACCGGGGAGGGGATCGGCCAAGCGCTGCTCAGCGGACGGCTCGCGGCCGAGGCGCTCGCCGGCGGCATCGACGCCACCGACCCTGCCCCGGTGACCAATGCATACTCGACGTCGGTGCTCCACGAGCTCGCGCCCGACCACCGCATGGCCGCCACCTTGTCCAGGCTGATGGCGGTCGAACCACTCGCGGAGGCCTCCATCCGGCTGGTGGGCAGCACCCGTTGGACGAGGCGCAACGTCGGCCGGTGGCTGTTCGAGGACTCACCACGGGGCATCGCGCTCACCCCTCGGCGGTGGCGCCGGGGCGTGCTCAGTGGACCACCAGCGTTCACCACCACGACACAGCGCTGAAACCTCGGCTCGATACGGTCACCGCATGGTCCGGTCGGGACTGGTCATCACCGACAGGAACGGACCTGGTGAGCAGGTGCACTGGTTCCCCACCAGCTGACACCCGGAGGCCTCCCCACACTCTCCCCTCTCCCCCTCGAGGAGTGTGGGGAGGCCCCGCTCCCAAC
>JBKGZW010000080.1:0-13068 GCA_046543225.1 Acidimicrobiales bacterium | reverse complement strand
TCGTGGAGCCCACGATCTATGAGGCGATGGGTGGTGCGGAGGCCGTGCTGGCCCTCGCCGAGGCGTGGCACCGACGTTGCTTGGCGGACCCGATCCTGGCTCATCCCTTCGAACGCGGGGTTCACCCGCAGCACACTGAGCGACTCGCCGCCTACTGGTCCGAACAACTCGGGGGGCCCGCCACATACACGGAGTCGATCGGCGACCACTCGCACGTGGTGCGACTCCACAGTGGCAACGGGCCGCACGAACAGATGGACGGTCGTGCGGTCGCCACGTTCGTGCTCGCCCTCGATGATGCCGGCATCCCGACCGACCCGCGTCTGCGGTTCCAGCTCATCGCCTGGTTCACCTGGGCGACGGCGATGCTGAACCACCGAAGGACCACGCCGGACGAGGTGCCGAGTGACCTTCCTCTGCCCGGCTGGGATTGGGAAGGGACCGACGGCTGGTAGGAGGGTGGTCTCGCCGCCGACCATCCACCACCCGGCGGCAGACCTCTCGTATGGTTTCGCCTCGGAGCGGGTGGGCGAGGAGTGACATGTCCTGGCATCCGTCCCGCGCGTCCACCGAGGCGCTGGATCCCGCAACCCCCAGTCGGTACCGGTCCGCGGTCGTGCAGTGCTGCGCCGGCAGCTCGATGCTCGTGCAGACCGACGACGGCGACGAGCGTCTCGTGCCGGCCCCGTCGACCCCTGCCGGCTCGCTGGTCGGATCGCGGGTCCTGCTCGCCAACGACCACGATTGGGTGGTCGCGGTCGATCCGGGCGATCCCGACGAGGGGGTCGTGATCGACCTGGCCAGCGGCCCGACACCGCCGGCCATCGACCTGCGCGTCCACGCGGGACGCGAGCGCCCGTCCCAGCGTCGGGCGTACCTGTTCGGCCGGCGCCAGCGCCGCGCCGGCTGAGACCGCCGCTCGAGCCCTCCTCCACCGTTCACTGTCGGCGCGGGTGCGTATCGTCGCCCCATGGCACGATCCAAGACGGTGTACCGGTGCGAGGAGTGCGCGGGAGAGGCGCCGCAGTGGGCAGGACGGTGCCCCACCTGCGGGGCGTGGAACGCGCTGGTCGAGACGAGCCCGACCCCACGACCGACCGGCCCGGTGATCGCCGGCGAGCGCTCACGAGCCCAACCACTCGGCGAGGTCGACCCCGCCGAGTGGAGCGCCCAGCCCACCGGCGTCGACGAGCTCGACCGGGTGCTGTCGGGTGGGCTGGTGCCGGGTTCGGTCACCTTGATCGGCGGCGAGCCCGGCATCGGCAAGTCCACGTTGGTGCTGCAGGCCCTGGCCTCGATGGCCGACCGGGCCGAGCGGGTGCTCTACGTCTCGGGCGAGGAGGCCGCCCAGCAGGTGCGATTGCGCGCCGAGCGCCTCGGCGCCCTGCAACCCACCCTGTGGTTCGTCGCCGAGACCCGCCTCGACGAGGTGGTGCGCCACATCGGCGAGGTCGGCCCCTCGGTGGTGGTGGTCGACTCCATCCAGACCCTTGCCGACGCCGGGGTCGGTTCGAGCGCCGGCTCGGCCACCCAGATCCGCGAGTGCGCGATCCACCTCGTCCGTGAGGCCAAGCAACGCGGGGTGGCGGTGGTGCTGGTCGGCCACGTCACCAAGGAGGGTGAGCTGGCCGGGCCACGGGTGCTCGAGCACCTGGTCGACACGGTGCTGTCGTTCACCGGCGAACGTCACCATGCCCTCCGGCTGCTGCGGGCGGTCAAGCACCGGTTCGGCTCCACCGACGAGCTGGGGTTGTTCGAGATGACCGAGGGCGGGCTCATGGGCCTGCCCGACCCCAGTCGCCTCTTCCTGGCCGACCGGCGACCAGGGGTGGCGGGTTCGGTGGTGGTGCCCACCATCGAAGGCCACCGCCCCCTGCTCGTCGAACTGCAGGCGTTGGTCACCGGCGATGCGCCGGGATCACCCCGCCGTTCGGCCCAGGGGCTCGATCCGGGACGGCTCGCGTTCCTGCTCGCCGTGCTCGAACAGCGTGTGGGGGTGCCGCTCGCCCGCACCGACGTGTACGCGCTCGCGGTGGGAGGGGTTCGCATCGTCGAACCCGCCGCCGATCTGGCGCTGGCACTCGCGGTGGCGTCGGCCCAGCTCGACCGACCCGTGCCACCGGACCTGGTGGTGCTCGGCGAGGTCGGCCTCGGTGGCGAGCTGCGCCAGGTCGCCCAGACCGGTCGCCGCCTCGCCGAGGCCGCCCGGCTGGGGTTCTCCCGTGCCCTGGTGCCCGACTCCGCACCCGACGGACCGGCGGGGATCCACCTCGTGCGCGCCCCGACGGTGGCGGTCGCGGTCGAGCGGGCAACAGCGATCACTCCCGAGCCCGTTGTCCTGACTGAGTAGAGTGGTCACGTGCTTGCCCGCCGTAGCACCCCCATGCTCGATGCGTTGCGGGCGATCGCGCCAGGAAAGCCGCTGCGCGAAGGGCTCGACCGGATCCTGCAGGCCGGCAAGGGAGCGCTGATCGTCGTCGGCGACGGTCCCGAGGTGCTCAACATCTGCTCGGGCGGGTTCCTCCTCGACGCGGCGTTCAGCCCCCAGCGCCTGTCCGAGCTGGCCAAGATGGACGGCGCGATCATCTTGGCCCGCGATGCCTCCCGCATCGCTCGCGCCAACGTGCACCTGGTCCCCAACCCCAACGTCCCCACCTCCGAGACCGGTACGCGTCACCGCACCGCCGAGCGGGTGGCCCGTTCGATCGACGTGCCCGTCATCTCGGTGTCGGAGGACATGGCGGTCATCGCCGTGTACGTCAACGACGAGAAGCACCCGCTCGAACCCACCGCCCGCCTGCTGGGACGCGCCAACCAGGCCCTGCAGACCCTCGAGCGGTACCGGTCCCGGCTCGACTCCGTTTCGGCCTCGCTGTCGGCGCTCGAGGTCGAGGATCTGGTCACACTCCGAGACGTGGTCAGCGTGCTGCAGCGCACCGAGATGGTTCGCCGCATCGCCGAGGAGATCGAGACCGACATCGTCGAGCTCGGCGTCGACGGGCGACTGATCATGCTCCAGCTCGAAGAGCTCCTCGGCGGCGTCTACGAGGACGGCCGAGCCGTGGTTCGCGACTACTTCCATGCCGGTCACGGTTGGCAGCTCAGCGAGGCCATGGACACCCTCGCCGGCTACGGCACCGAGGACCTCCTCGATCTCAAGGTGGTGGCCGAGATGCTGCACACCCCGGGCGACTCGCTCGATCTCGACCGCAGCGTCACGCCGCGGGGCTACCGGCTCCTGTCCAAGATCCCGCGCCTACCAGAATCGGTGGTCGACAGCATCGTGGCCCAGTTCGGCGATCTGCAGAAGATCATGCGAGCCACCATCAGCGACCTCGAGGAGGTCGATGGCGTCGGCACCACCCGGGCCAGGGCCATCAAGGAAGGTCTGTCCCGCCTGGCCGAGACGTCGATCCTCGAGCGCTACTCCTGACTCGCTCAGATGTCCCAGGCGGGCGGTGAGCCCGACAGCAGCGGGGCCGCGACCTTCGAGAGCATGACGCCGAGGGTCACGAAGTCGTCGGGATCGAGCCGGTCGATCAGGTGCTCCCTGACGCTGTGGACGTGGGTGGGTGCCGCCTGCTCGAGCAGGGCCCTGCCCTCGGGTGTGAGCACGGCGAAGGTGCCTCGCTTGTCGGTGGGGCACGCCTCGCGGGCGACCAGGCCACGATCGCTCAGCCGGTTCACCCGGTGCGTGAGGCGGCTGCGCGAGACCAGGGCGGCGTCGGCGAGCTCGGCCATCCGCAGCTGCTGGTCCTCGGCCTCGGAGAGGTGGACGAGGATCTCGTAGTCGGCCAGGGTGAGGTCGTGGGCGGTGCGCAGATCGCGGTCGAGGGCGTCGACCAGCAGGATCGCCGCGGCGATGGTTCGCCTCCAGGCGAGCTGCTCGTCGGGATCGAGCCAACGGGTCTCGGACACGGTGTACCAGGCTAGCCATCACCGGTCGCGAGGATCGCGCCCGCCAGCGTTCAGATCGCGCGGCGTTCGAGCTGTTCGCGGTCGAGGATCTGGTAGCGACGCTCGTGTTGTTCGATCCACCCCAGTCGGATGAACGAGGCGATCGCCTTGTTGACCCGCTCCCGTGAGGCGCCCACCATGCCGGCGAGCTCCTCCTGGGTGATGGGGAGCGAGAACTCCTGGGCATCGCCGGCCAGCTCCAGCAGCCGCTTGGCGGTGCGGCCGGTCACGTCGAGGAACATGGTGTCGGCCAGGGCCTCGTCGAGGATGCGCAGACGCTGGGTGAGCATCTCGGCGACGCCCCACAACAGGTCGGGGCGGGACTCATAGATCTCTCGCAGCCCGGTGTAGGGGATGGCGATGACCCCGGACGGTTCGAGTGCCCGGGCCTCGGCGGAGCGTCCCTGGCTGTCGAACAAGGGCATCTCACCGAAGAGGTCTCCGTGCTCCATGAGTGCGATGAGCGATTCGCGCCCGTCGCCGGAACGTTTGGCGATGGCGATGCGCCCCGTGGAGACGACGAACAGTTCGGTCGAGGGGTCACCTTCGACGAAGAGCGTGTCTCCCCGGCGCAGCTCGCGTACCTCGGCGGTGCCGCTGAGGCGGTTGAGCTCGTCTTCGGTCAGCTTGGCCAGCATCTCGACCGAACCGAGCAGTTCGATGTCAATCATGACAGGGAGCGTACCGAGCGCGGCGACCGCGAGCAGCGTTGTCCGGTGACCGGTCCGGGCGTGGCAACCTTGCGACGTGCAGATCCGAGTCGGTCAGGGCTATGACATACACCCACTCAGCGGTGATCCCGCCCGCGTGCTGGTGCTCGGTGGAGTCGCCTTCGACGGTGCGCCCGGTCTGGTCGGACACAGCGACGCCGATCCGATCGCGCATGCCTGCGCCGATGCGATCCTCGGAGGGGCCGGGTTGGGAGACGTCGGTTCGAACTTCCCCGACACCGACCCGTCCCTCGAGGGCGTCGACAGCATCGAACTGCTCGCGACCGCCGCCCAGCGGGTCGCCGAGGCCGGGTGGCAGGTGGTGAACATCGACTGCACCGTGGTGCTCGAAGCGCCGAAGGTCGCTCCCCAGCGCCAGGAGATGCAGCGACGGTTGTCCGACGCGGTCGGCGCGCCCGTGACGGTCAAGGCCACCCGCGGCGAGGGCCTCGGTCCGATCGGACGCAACGAGGGCATCGAGTGCCACGCGGTGGCGCTCATCCAACGACGTGAGGAGCACTGAGTGGCACGCAAACGAGCGAAGCCGGGCCGCCCGGATCGCCCGGGTCGTCCCGCCGGTGGCGGTCGCGGCGCCGGCGCCGGCAAGGGGCAGCGTCGTGATCAGCGGAGCCAGGGTGGGCCGCCCAAGCCGGGCCCGCGCCGGTCGGCAGCGGCCAAGGGCGGTGGCGAACCAGCGCGCCGGTCCAAGCCACGCGGCCTCGGCGGCGAGCGGGTCGAGGGCCGTCACGCGGTCCGCGAGCTGCTGTTGGCCGGGCACCGACGCACCCGCGAGGTCGTGCTGTCGGCGGGCATGGACCCAGCCGACATCGTCGACGACATCATCGAACTGGCCCACGAGCTCAAGGTGCCGGTCCGTGAGATCAGCCGGTCGAAGTTCGATTCCCTCGCACGGACAGAGGCGGCTCAGGGGGTGCTGGCCGAGGCGGCACCCCTCGTCGAGCACGACCTCGACTCGCTCGTCTCCCCTGATGACGGAACCGTGCCCTTCCTGATCGCGCTCGACGGTGTGACCGACCCCGGCAACCTCGGTGCGCTGCTGCGCACCGCCGAGTGCGCCGGGGTCACCGGGGTGGTGCTGCCACGGCATCGGGCGGTCCATGTGACCCCCACCGTCACCAAGACCGCGGCCGGCGCGGTCGAGCACCTCTCCCTCGGCCTGGTCGCGGGGCTACCGAAGGCGGTGGCCGACATGAAGAGCGCGGGGGTGTGGGTCGTCGGCCTGGACGAAGCCGGCGACACCCGCCTCGACGCGCTCGACCTCACCCAACCGGTGTGTCTGGTGCTCGGTGCCGAGGGGCGGGGGCTGAGCCGTCTGGTCCGCCAGCGCAGCGACGCCGTGGCCGCCATCCCTCTCCGCGGTCGGCTCAACTCGCTCAACGTTGCCGCCGCCGGGGCCGTCGCCTGCTTCGAGGTGGTCCGCCAGCGCAGCTGAGCGCCGGTCAAGCGCCGGTGGCGTCCTGGATGGCCTGCCAGACCTTCTCCGGGGTGCAGGGCATGTCGATGTGGCTGACACCCAGGTGGGCCACCGCGTCGCACACCGCGTTCTGCACCGCGGGGGTGGCCCCGATGGTCCCCGACTCGCCGATGCCCTTGGCCCCGAGCGGGTTGAGATGGGTGGGGGTCTCCATCTGGATGCGCTCGAACATGGGAAGCTCGGTGGCGGTGACGATGGCGTAGTCGGCCAGGCTCGCGGTCAGCGGGTTGCCGTCCTCGTCGTAGCGGACCTCCTCGAGCAGGGCCTGGGCCGCCCCTTGGGCCAGGCCGCCGTGGACCTGGCCGTCGGCCAGCATCGGGTTGAGGATGGTCCCGGCATCGTCGCAGGCGACGAGGCGGCGCAGCTCGGTCTTGCCGGTCTCGGTGTCGACCTCGACGGCCGCCAGATGGGCGCCGAAGGGAAACGTCGCCCCACCCTGGGAGAACTCGGAGATGCCCACCAGCGGGTTGACGTCGTCCGCGGCGGCTTCGGCCACCTCGGACCAGGTCACCGACCGGGCCGGGGTCCCGGCCACGTGGAAGCGACGTTCGGCGGTGTCGTGCACCACGTCGTCGACCGAGGCCTCGAGCAGGTCGGCGGCCTTCTCGCGTGCCAGGTCGGACAGGCGACCGGCCGCCTCGTGGATGGACGAGCCGGCGATCTGGACCGAGCGTGAACCGCCGGTGACACTGCCGGTGGGGACCTCGTCGGTGTCGCCGTGCACGACGGTGACGTCGTCGATGTCGAGACCGAGCCGGTCGGCGACCAGCATCGCCCAGGCCGTGTGGTGACCCTGGCCATAGGGCGAGGATCCGGTCTTGGCCAGCACCTTGCCATCGGGCAACAGCTCGACCGACCCGTACTCGCCGCCGCCGCCTCCGCCGGTGATCTCGACGTACACCGAGATGCCGACACCGAGCTGGATCCGGTCGCCGTGCTCGCGACGTGCCCGCTGCTCGGCGCGGAGCTGGTCGTAGCCGGCGGCATCGAGCACCTTGGACAAGGCGGTGGCGTAGTCGCCCGAGTCGTACTGGGTCTTGGTGACGGTGGTGTGGGGGAACATGTCGGGGCTGAGCACGTTCTTGAAGCGGACCTCGGCCGGGTCCATGCCGATCTCGGCGGCGAACAGGTCGACGGCGCGTTCGATGGCAGCGGCCGCCTCGGGTCGTCCCGCACCCCGGTAGGCGGCGGTTGCGGTGGTGTTGGTGACCACCGACTTGGAGCTGAACTCGGCGTTGGTGATGTCGTAGACGCCGGTGAGCATGGTGCGGGTCATGAACGGCAGAACCGCACCCATGCTGGGGTAGGCGCCGGCGTCCTGGACGACCCGCAACCGGTAGGCGGTGATGGTGCCGTCGCGGCGACCGCCGATCTCGACCTCTTGGATCTGGGCCCGACCGTGGCCCATGCCGACGAGGTTCTCCGAGCGGGTCTCGGCCCACAGCAAGGGCCGTCCGGCGCGGCGGCTGAGCCAGGCGACCAGCACCTCCTCGGTGTAGGTACGGCCCTTCGCTCCGAACCCACCGCCGACGTCTGGGGAGATGACCCGCACCCGGTCCTGTTCGAGCCCGAGCACCGAGCAGAGGGTGTCGCGGACCGGGTGGGCGCCCTGTGAGCTGGCGTAGTGGACGAGCGTGTCGTCGTCGGTCCAGTACGCGGCGGCGACCCGTGGTTCGATCGGCACCGGGGCCACGCGCTGGTTGAGGATGCGCTGGCTGACGGTGACCTCACAGTCGGTGAAGTCGGCCACCAGCTTGCGCCGCTCGAGGTCGACCGCCACGTTGGTCTCGGCGTCGGGAAACAGCAGCTGGCGATCCTCGAGGGAGGCTTCGGGGTCGATCAACGCGTCGAGCGGCTCGTAGTCGACCAACACCATCTCGGCCGCGTCGAGGCCCTGGGCGACCGACTCGGCGACGACCGCCGCCACCGGCTCGCCGACGTGGCGGACCCGGTCGGTGGCGAGGAGCGGCTGCCCCATGGCCGAGTTGATCAGCCCGATGGACGGAGCCATCGGGTCGACGTCGATGTCGGCCCCGGTCGCCACGTCGATGACACCGGGCATTGTCTTGGCCTCGTCGACGTCGACGGAGGTGAGCTCGGCGTGGGCCATCGTGGACCGGACGAACACGACGTGGGCGGCGCCGTCGGGCAGCTCGACGTCGGCGACATAGGTGCCGCCGGTGGTCAAGAACTTCGGGTCCTCGGTCCGTAGCACGCGGTTGCCAAGGATGCTCATGTGGGTCCCCCCGGGAGGCTGGCGATCGAGCCGCATCCTACCGGTGCCAGCTCGGTGGCCGGTACGTGGCCGTCGTGTGCGGGGGACTGCATCCGAAGCCAGTCCCGCCGGCGAAACGACGGTGAGCACCACCCGACAACGTGACAGGGAGTTTCGACATGAAGCGCAAGTTCCTCACCGTCATCGCCGCATCCGCACTCGTCCTCGGTTTGGGCGCGAGCACCGCTGCTGCTGGTCCACCTGCCGGCGCCGGCCAGGGCGGCAAGCCTTCCGGGATCGCATGTCAGCAAGCTGGCATCGGTACCCTGCAGTCGCTCGGTCTGCTGTCCGCGGTGGCCAAGGACGGCATCGAGGTCGTGGGGGTCGGCACCGTTCCGTTCCGAACGGTCCTCTCCCTCCATCGCTCCGCCCCCGAGCTCTTCCAGACCGGCGGAGTCTCGGTGGTCGTTCCCGGCCTGGGCACTGTGGCTGCGACCTGGTGCGACGAAGCCTGACCAACCTGTGAATCCGGTTGCGGGGGCGCGAGCGACAGCGTCGTCTCGCGCCCCCGATGGTCGGCGTCTTCCCTCAGCGGGGCGTGACCGGCCAGCCCGTCCACGGCGAGCCGGACGTCGCCTCGCTGTCAGGCGGGGGCGGGCGCGGGCGCAGTGTCGGTGTCGGCGACCGAGACGTCGATGATCGACGCCGCCCGGTCATGTGCGCGGACCGCGGCGAGCACCCGGACCGATGCCACCTCGACCAGCATCGGGTCGAGCGCCAGCCCGGGGCGGAGCAGAACCCACAGCGCCGAACCGTTGCGGGTCACGACGGCATCGGCGTTGGACTCGTCGAGCCCCTCGCTCCGCAGCATCGCCTGCAGGGCCGTCCGGGCGACGCCGGCGTGGGCGGCCAGCGGACTGTTCGCTGCCTGCTCGGTCGCCGCGACCGAGTCGCCCACAGAGGTGGAGGTGGCCGCGGCGAACCGCTGGTAGGGATTGCCGTCCAGTGCGCCGACGATCGCCAGCGGGACGTGGCGCCGCAGTGCGCAGCGAAGACCGTCCTCGGTGGGGGTGGGCTCGGTGTTCGGGGTGTCGCGGACCAACAGCGCCACGTCCACCGGCCCGTCCTCTTCGAGCGGGCATCCGCTGCCACCGGCCAGACCGTGACAGGGGAACGATGATCCCTCGTCGTGGCAGCTCGTGGTCTCGTGGCCGGCGGCGGTCAGCGCCGCCACCGCGTCTGCACCTGCTCCGGGTTCTCCTTCGACGACGAGCACGCGCATGTCGCGCCTCCCTGGTTCGTGATCCGATCGGCCCGGTCGGTCCCCCCGGACCCTGTGACATGGGTCGATGGTCGTCCAACCTGTCGGTCCCGAGCAGGGGAACAGGGCTCTCGTCGTCGGGACCAAAGTCCCTCGCGCGTGGGACGGGTTGCCCTGTCAGCGACGGGGTTCCGCCGGGGACGATGTCTCGACACCCCATCGAATCCCGAGCATCGAGGAGAACCCCGTGGCAGTCCCTGCGTCTCGCGAGCGCGTCAACGCGTTCTCGATCTTCGCCGCCCTGGCCGGCATCACCGGCTTCGCTCTGGCTGCCCTGGCCGTGGTGATCGTGTCGATCACCGACGACGACTCCACCACCGCGGCCGCCGCCCCATCCGGTGGCGGCGATGAGGCGGCACAGGTGAGCGCCGAGCTGAGCGAGTTCGCCATCGACGTCCCCGCCGAGATCCCTGTGGGAGCGACGCTCGATGTCACCAACACCGGCAACGTCGAACACGACGTGTCCGTGCGTGGCACCGACCTCGCCACTCCGCTGATCGCTTCGGGCGAGACGGCGACGCTCGACCTCTCCAGCCTGCCCGCGGGGACCTACGAGCTCCTCTGCACCGTCGCCGGCCACGAATCGTCGGGCATGGTCACCGAGATCACCATCAGCGAGTCCGCATCGGCACCCACCGAGGACGTCGCCGCAGATCACGGCTCCCACGGCGCCGAGATGACCCCTGAAGAGGCAGCCGAGCTCGATCAGATCATGATGGACTCGATGTCGGCCTTCCCCGCCGAGACCGAGGGTGTCGGGAACCAGAAGCTCGAGCCGGTGAGCGTGGAGGACGACGGGACCAAGGTGTTCGAGCTCACCGCCGAGATCACCGAGTGGGAGGTCGAACCGGGCAAGTTCGTCGACGCCTGGACCTACAACGGCCAGGTGCCGGCACCGTGGATCGACCTCGAGGTCGGCGACACCGCCCGGTTCATCCTCACCAACGACACGCCGCTCGGCACCGACATCCACTGGCACGGGATCACCGTCCCGAACGAGATGGACGGGGTGGCCCCCTTCACCCAGGAACTGGTGCGCTCCGGTGAGACCTACACCTACGAGTTCACCGTGGAGGAGCCCATGATCGGGATGTACCACGCGCACGCCCACAGCCAGGTGTCGGTGCCCAACGGGATGTTCGGCGCCTTCACCGTCGGCGACGTGGAGCTACCGCGGGGACAGACCATCAACGACGTGACCATCCCCGAGGATCTCGAGCTCGCGCTGGAGCTCCCGATGGTGCTCAACGACGCCGGTGTGATCGGCTACTCGCTCAACGGCAAGTCGTTCCCGGCGACCGCACCGATCGAGCTCGACCAGGGCGACTGGATGCTCGTCCACTACCTGAACGAGGGGCTCCAGGTCCATCCGATGCATCTGCACGGGTTCCGGCAGCTGGTGGTGGCCAAGGACGGCGTGCCCCTCGAGTCGCCCTACTGGATGGACACCATCAACGTCGCTCCCGGCGAGCGCTACTCGGTCCTGGTCCAGGTCACCGATCCCGGCGTCTGGGTCTGGCACTGCCACATCCTCACCCATGTGGAGCGCGAAGAGGGGATGTTCGGCATGGTCACCGCGCTGATCGTCAACTGATCCCCCAACCTCGGTCGGTGGGTGGGACGGGGTTCCCCGCCCACCGGCCGTCGGCGGCAGGCCTCGGGCCGCGACGGGGTCAGGGCCGGCAGTCGACCCAGTCGGCGACCTCGGCCAGTACAGCGTTGGCCTGAGCGGACAGGGTCGGGTCGGGCTCGGTCCCCATGACCACGCTCAGCTCGAGACCCCCGAGGTCCGACAGCACCGGATGCTGATCGATGATCCGGCGTCCTCGCTCCTGCAGCGCGTCGAGGTCGTTCGCCGCGGGGTCGCACGCGTCCGCGAATGCCGGCGGTGCCTGCGGGTTCTCCAGCCCCGCGGCGACGAGTCCCAGTGCCCACTCCGCCGCCAGCGCGTCCTGGAGCCGGGCAACGGCTGCTGGTGTGGCACCACCATCGCTGGGTGCGGCTCGTGACAGCGGAGCGAGCATCTTCGGGAGCGTGTCGGTGTCGAACCCTTCGGCCAGCTCGGCGACCTCGGAGCGCACGACGTCGATGTCGATGTTGGTGCAGCTCAGACGGCCGTCGTCGATGGGGACGCACGCCCGGACTCGATCCTCACCCCACCAGGGGGCGTCGGGGGCGTCGGGGTCCGGGGGCGGTGGCGCCGGCTCGAAGGTGAGGACGAACCCCTCGTGGGTGACCGAGCCCAGCGCTGGTGTCGCGATGTCGAGCGCGGCCGAGTAGGTGTCGGCGAGGACGATGCAGTCGGCGGTGATGGCCTCGGTGAGGTCGATCCGCAGCGGGGGTCCGCCGGTGGTCGCCCGCAACCTCGGCCCCGACCACGACGGGGCCACCTCGACACTGGCGTCGGCGACTGGAGCGCAGTCGTCTGCCACGCCGGGGACGTCGACGCCACGGTCTGTGTCGGCGCCCTCCCCAGCGGCGTCGGCGGCGGCATCGATCGAGGTGCTGGGATCCGAGGTCCCGTCACCGTCTGTGTCGGTGCCCTCCCCAGCGGCGCAGGACCCCACAGCGAGCAGGGCTGTGGCCAGCACCAGGGCGAGCACCGGTCGGAGTCGCTCGCCGGTGGCGCGCATCATCCCACGACGGTCATCTGGAACCAGGTGGCCCTGGCCGCAGCCAGGAGGGAGCCCTCGGCCGAGAACACCGCGGTGCCCGCGAACAGCTTGCGTCCGTCCTGACCTTCCTGCCAGCCCGTGACGATGTGGTCGGCGTCGGACCGCACCACCCCGTACTGCTCGAACACGATCCGTCCGAGCAGGCCCGCCCGCGTGTCGTCGGCGATGAACGCGAACGCACCGGGACAGTCGAGCGCCGCGAGCACCAGCTGGGTGCTGACCGTGCGGTCGGCCTCGGCGAAGGCTGGTCCCGGGTGCCACACGCCGGCCACCTGGCGACGACCGGCCGCCTCGGTGGGTCCGACGAAGATGCGGAGCCCATCGCCGGGCTCGCGGCGGTTGCCGCACCCGAAGCAGGTGGGGTGCACCCCACGCTCGTCATAGAACGCAGGAGAGCCGGCTTCGGCCGCTCGCGTCGCTTCCAGCGTCGGTGGCGGAGGAACGTCGAGGCTCAGCTCCCGAGGCTCGGACTCGGCGATCACCTCTGGTCCGCTCATGAGCGCCCAGCGGTCGTCGCCGAGGGCGGTGAGCTCGAGTGGTTGATCGAGCGGCGTGGGCTGGCGGAGGGTGATCTGGACCGCACCCGGAGTGCGGTTGGCGAACAGCCCCGCCACGTAGCCGCCGTGGCCCATGGTCGGGGGGCCCTGGAAGCGACTCGGGATCGTGATCTGCATCGGTAGATCTTGCCGCGTCGG
>JBKGZW010000079.1:0-13097 GCA_046543225.1 Acidimicrobiales bacterium | reverse complement strand
CCATCCGAGGGAACCTACTGCGCGGCCGGCGTGGTGGCGCGGAGCCGGCGAGCGGTCGACCCTGGCTACGGTGTGGGCAACGACCCGCCGTGCAGGAGCGAACGCATGCCCACCCGTGGCCCGATCCGGATGGTGGCCATCGGCCTGGCCGTCGTGTCGGTCGCCGCGGGGTGCGGTGGCCCCGATCCTGACACGGCCGATCCTGACGAAGACCGACCGACCGACGACGCGACTGCCGACGATCCGGCATCGGACGTGCTCGGCATCGTCGACGCGCTCGAGGTCCCCGACGGCACCGTGGTCAGCGTCGAGGCGCACGTCGTCGGCGAGCACTCCGACGGCGACGCCTACCGGCTCTGTTCGGAGCTGGCCGAGTCGCATCCGCCCCAGTGCGCGGGTGAGGTGATGTTCATCGTCGACGACGCCGCCATGCTCGATCAGCTTCGGGCGGCCGGCGACGAGCTCTCCCGCGAGGGCTCGGTCTCCTGGTCCGACGACCCGGTGGTGCTCACCGGGCATCGGCGCGGCCCCGACGGGTTGCAGCCCACCTTGTCCGAACCTGCCCCGCCGCCGACCACCGCCGAAGGTGATCCCCCCGCGGCCACCGAGGAAGAGATCGACGTCGTGGCGCCGAACGGCTTCGACGTGTCTCGTGCGCGGATCGATCCCGAGGCGGTCCAGCAGCATCCCGTCGTGCCGCACCGGGCACTGCTGGTGGGGGAGGCCACCATCGAGCTGCACCTGTGGGGTGGGGTCGAGCCCTGCTGGGTGCTGCACTCGGTCACCGTCACCGAGGACGACAGCACCGTGGTGGTCGAGGTCCTCGCGGGAACGCCACCCGACGCCCTCGACGAGGTCTGTGTCGCCAGGGCTGTCGAGGTCGCCCACACCATCGAGCTCGACGCACCGCTCGGTGACCGGACGCTGCTCGCCCGCTCCTGAGCCATCCGCGCCGCCGGATGGCACGATTGACCCGTGCCCGCCACCGCCTCCCAGCTCGATTGGTTGTCCCTCGCCATGGGGCTCACCGGAGGGCTGGCCCTGTTCCTCATCGGCATGGGACGGGTCACGGCCTCGCTCAAGACGATCGCGGGGGACCGGCTCCGGGGGGCCCTCGCTCGCCTGTCCTCGAACCGGGTCGCCGGCGCCGCGACGGGCGCGGGGGTGACCGCGGTGATCCAGTCGTCGTCGGTCACCAGCGTCCTGGTCGTCGGCTTCGTCTCGGCGAACCTGCTGTCGCTCACCCAGGCGTCGTCGGTCATCGTCGGCTCGCACCTCGGCACCACCGTCACCGCCCAGGTCATCGCGTTCGACGTCACCCGCTACGCCCTCGGGATGCTCGGCATCGGAGCCCTCGTCGGCGCGGTGGCCGACCGTGAGCGGTGGCGCCAGCTCGGAGCAATGGTCGCCGGCCTCGGGTTCGTCTTCTTCGGACTGGGGGTCATGTCCGAGGCGATGGAGCCCCTCGGGTCCTACCAGCCGTTCCTCGATCTGTTGGCCGACGACCACACCCCACTCATCGCACTGTTGGCGGGAGCAGGCTTCACCGCACTCGTGCAGTCGTCGAGCGCCACCACCGGCATCGTCGTGGTGATGGCCGCCCAGGGCCTGGTCGGGCTCGAGACCGGCATCGCCATCGTGCTCGGCGCCGCCATCGGAACCTGTGTCACCGCGCTGCTGGCTGCGATCGGCCGTCCGCCCGACGCGGTGCGCGCCGCGGTGGTGCACGTGGTCGTCAACACCGTCGGGGCCCTCGTCGCAGTGGTGCTGATCGCCCAGATCGCCTCGGCGGTCACCTGGTTGAGCCCGTCGCCGGCGGCGTCGGGGGGAGGGGCCTCAGGGGCCACGCCCCGCCAGATCGCTCACGCGGCCACCGTCTTCCACGCCGTCAACACCGTGGTGTTCCTGGTGCTGCTCGGTCCCGTCGTCCGCTTCGCCCGCCGGGTGGTCCCCGAGACCGTCGGGCCTGCCGCTCCCGAGGTGCACGAACCGCTCGCGCTCGACTGGGCGGCCGCCGGCACGCCGGTGCTGGCGCTCGAGAGCGCCCGACGGGCGACGCTGCAGGTGGGGATGTGGGTCCGTGACATGGTCGAACGAGCGCTGCCGGTCGCCACCGACGGCACCAGGCACCAGCTCGACGACCTCGAAGCCATGGATGACTGGGTCGACGAGTCCCACGCCGCGCTGGTCGACTACCTGCGCGAGGTCAGTCGCGGACCGCTCGACGACGACCAGCGGGGAGAGCTGCTCGGCCTGCTGGAGGTGGCCAACGAGCTCGAGCAGCTGGCCGATCTGGTCGAGACCAACCTGGTGGCGACCGGTCGGGCACGGCTGGGAGATGGGGTGTCGGTCAGCGAGCAGACCATGGCGATCCTGGGAGAGCTGCACGAGGTCGTGGTCGGCGCCATCGACGACTCGCTGGCGGCTCTCGGCGAGCGCGACGCGGCAGCCGCCGATCGGGTGGTGGACTCCAAGGCCCGGTTCAAGGACCTCGAAGCGGTCATGATCAGCCACCTGGCCGAGCGTCTGAGCACATCCGAACCCCAGCGGGTCGCGGCCTACAGCGTCGAGGTCGAGCTCGTCGAGGGTCTGCGCCGGGCCCATGGTGCGTGCCGTCGCATCGCCCGGGCCGCCCGACGTTCGATCATCACCGGAGACGAGCCGGTTCCCGGTCGCGACCTCTGAGTGCGAAATCCCGACCATCTTGGTAAGGTTTAGTCGTGGCTCGACTCCTCACCTTCCCCGACCCGGTCAACGAGGTCGCGGCTCGCGCCGTCGCCGCGGGGGTGGTCGCCATGTCGGTGCTCTACCTGGCCACGGGCCACCCCGCCGTGCTGGTGGTGTTGGCCTACGGCTTCGTCGCCCGCGTGGCCAGCGGACCCCGGTTCAGCCCGTTGGGACAGCTCGCGACCCGGGTGGTCGCTCCCCGCCTGGCGCATCGCGCCAAGCTGGTGCCCGGGCCACCCAAGCGCTTCGCCCAGTCGATCGGTGCGGTGTTCAGCGTGGGCGCGCTGGTCGCGCACCTCGCCGGGGCCACCGGTCTGGCCACCGTGCTCGTCGTCGGGCTCCTCGCCGCAGCCGGGCTCGAAGCGGTGTTCGCCTTCTGCCTGGGCTGTCGGATCTTCGCGGTGCTGATGCGTCTCGGCGTCGTCCCCGACGCGATCTGTGCCGACTGTGCAGACATCAGTGGTCGCATCGCCCCGCCGGTGGATGCCGCAGCCTGATCCCCACTCGGCAACGTGGTCGGTTCCGGCTCAGGAGCGGGCCTTCTCGTGGTGGCGGATCACCTCGGAGATGATGAAGCGAATCACCGCTTCGCCGAACTCGGGGTCGAGGTCGGCATCTTGGGCCAAGGCACGGAGCCGTTCGATCTGTTGGGTCTCACGGTCGGGATCGGCGGGCGGCAGGTCGTGGCGACGCTTGTAGTCGCCCACCCGACGGGTGATCTTGAACCGCTCGGCCAGCAGGTGGATGATCGCCGCGTCGATGTTGTCGATGCTGGCCCGGAACGATTCGAGAGACTCGTCGGGATCGGCGACATCGGGTCGCTCGTCGTCGGGAAGCCGGTTCAGCTCTGGGGCCATCGCCTCACGATACGACACCTGGCGGGGTGGCTCGCTCAGACGCCGTCTCGCTCTGGCTCGAGCACGTAGCGCCCCCGGCCGGCCTGTTTCGCCGCGTACATCGCCTGGTCCGCTTCTCGCACGAGTTGTTCGGGGTTGGTGACCTCGCTCCTCGACAGGGCGACCCCGATCGATGCGTCGAGCGCGACCACTCCCTCGGGCAGGGTCACCGGCTGGCGGATGGCGCCGAGCAGCCGCTCGACGGTGGCCTCGGCGGTCTCGAGGTCGCAATCGGCGAGGAGCAGCGCGAACTCGTCGCCGCCGAGCCGGCACACGATGTCGGTGTCGCGAACCGAGTCCTGGAGGCGCTGGGCGAGGATCTGGAGGAGTCGATCGCCCGCCTGGTGCCCGAACTCGTCGTTCACCGGCTTGAAGTGGTCGAGGTCGATGAACACCACGGCATCGGCCCCGGCCTGGTGGGATCGACGCTCGGCCAGCTCGTCGAGTCGGACCCCGAAGTGCGCTCGGTTGGCGAGTCCGGTCAGTGGATCGCTGTCGGCCTGGCTGGTGAGCAGGGACTCGAGCCGGGCGCGATCGCTGGTCTCGTGGCAGGTGAGCAGGTAGCCGGCGATGCTTCGGTGCCGTCGGAGATCGGCGATGTCGATGTCGAACTGTCGGATGCTTCCGTCGCGAGCCGGGATGGCGACTCGATCGATGCTCGTCGCTTGCCCGGGGCCTGCCTCGGCAAGACGCTCGGCGACCCTCTCGCCCGCCGCGCTCCCGAGCACCTCACTGAGTGGTCTACCGATGCCCGAGGCGCGGTCGAGGCCGAGGTGGCGGGTGGCCGCATCGCTCACGAAGCGCACCCTCAGGTCGTCGCCGGTCACGATGACCACGTCGTGGGCTTGCTGGAGCAAGGTGTCGGTGAGGCGTTCGTTCCGCCGCAGCAACACCTCCCGGCGATGGTTCACCACGGCGAGTCCGGCCAGCGCCACCATCACCACGGCGAACAGCGCGAGGTCCCGGGTGGTCTGACCGGCCCTCAGGTCCGCGAACATCGCGGCCTGGCTCTGGCTCCAGATCACGAAGGTCGGGCGGTGTGAACCGGGGATCTGTTGGGCGATGAGGACCTGGTCATCGTGCTCGCCGGCGTCGCGGTCGACGTAGAACTCCTCGCTGTCGACCTCAGCCAGCGCGGCGGGGTCGACGAGTTGTCGTCCGATCAGATCAGGGTCCCAGGCGCTGTAGGCGACGCCCTGGGCGTCGACGGTCGACAATCCACCCGGTCCTGGGGTGAGGGCACCGAGGTTGGCGAAGCTCTCCGACCACGTGGTCTCACGCGGGTCGGCACTCAGTACCAGGGCATGGTCGACCGCTCCGTCGATACGAAGCGGGATGACGTAGTAGATCCGCAGCCGTTCGCCGTCGTCGATGAGGTTGCTCATGAACGGACGCCCGTCCAGCGCGTCCTGCCAGTCGGGGTCGTCGGGCCCGATGGCCAGGTCGACGCCCGCGGGATGGGAGACCAGCACGTTCCCCTCGCGGTCGGTGACCGCTGCCAGCGCCGCGTCGCCGAGCGCTCCGCTGTTCGCCCAGCGACTGAGGATGAACTCGACGACCTCGGGTGCCTCCTCGATCGGCCACGCGCCGCTCGCCGCTGTCTCCGGCAGGGAGGAGAGGTCGACCAGCTCGGCGACGTTGTCCGAGATCGAGTCCACCACCTGGGTCCGGCTGGCGATCCGCTCGTCCTCCAGCTCACGGATGCGCTGCTCGTTCAGGTGGGCACCGCCCAGGGCCAAGCCGACGATGATCGACGCGGTGAACAGCCACGTCGTCGCGCTCTGCCACCGTCGCTGCGGCACGGTGACCGATTCGCTCACACGGTTCGATGCCGGAGCGGTCGCGGGGGTCACCATCACGGCCTCGTCCGGTTGTGGGGTGTCAGCCGGTCGCTCACCATGGGTGATCGATGTCGTGTGGGCCTCGTCGGCGGCACCCGAGACTCGAACTGCCACGACCCGGCTTCCGCCGGCCAGCTTGGCCTGGTACATGGCACTGTCTGCTTCGCGGAGCAGGTGTTCGGGTCGGTCCATCGGGCCAGTGCCGACCGCGACGCCGGCACTCGCTCCGAGAGGGATGGTGTTGTCGTTGGCCATCCACGCCTCGGTGATCCGCTCGACGAGCCGCTCCGCGAGCTGGGTCGCTGCGTCCAGGTCGATGTCGGGAGCGATCACGCCGAACTCGTCGCCACCGAGCCGGCACACGACGTCGCCCTGGCGGATCTGGTGGTCCATCGTGCGGGCGACCATCCTCAGCGCGGCATCGCCGGCGTCGTGGCCGAGGCTGTCGTTGAGGGGCTTGAAGTTGTCGAGGTCGATCATCATCACGGCCACCGACCCGTCGTGTGCTGCCGCGACCTTCAGGGCTTCGTCGAAGGCCAGTCGATTGCCGAGGCGGGTCAGTCCGTCGTGGCGGGCACGCCGGTGCAGCTCGTGTTCGAGCTCGCGTCGATCGCCGACCTCGTGGCAGGTGACCAGGACACCGTCGATGTCGGGATGGGGGCGGTGGACCATGTGGAGGTCGAACCAGAGCAGGGTCCCGTTGGCATGGGGCAGCTGGACTCCGAGCACCGAGCTGGCGCCGTCCTCGACCGCACGGGCGACTCCTTCCCGGGACGCGGAGGCGCTCTCGGCGGTCAGCAGCCTGTCGAGGTTGGACCCGACGATGGTGTCGGCGTCATAGCTGAGCATGGTGCTCACCGCAGGGCTCACGAAGGTCACGTCGCCGGAGCGATCGACCACGACCACCAGGTCGCGCGCGTGGCTGAGCAGCTCGACGGTGCGATCCTCGGACCGCCGGACCGCGCGATGTCGCAGCGCGCTGAAGGCGACGAGCAGGAGGATCGCGGCCACCGCAGCGGCGACGACCAGCCGATCGCGCAGACCCTGCGCATCCACGAGATCCGCGTAGAGCGCCGCTTCACTCTCCTCGTACATGAGGATCGATGCGTCGTCATCACGCTTGATCGCGATCCGCACGACCGTCTCACCGTCGACGACCGACTCCGACACGATCGCCGAGGTGGCGCCCGCCGGCGGGACCTCGGCGAGTGGCGTTCCGATCCGATCCTGGTCCCACGAGCCCGACACGATCCCGTTGCGGTCAATGGTGGTCAGGCCCCCCTCGCCCGGTCCGGCCGGTCCCAGAGCCGAGTACAGCTGGTGGAGCCAGCCGTCGCTCAGGGGCTCGACCATGACCAGCGCCCCCCAGGGCTCGTCACCGCCGATGACGTTGAAGACCGCCCAGACGGGCTCTCCGTCGAGCTGGAAGACGTTGCTGACCACGGCACGGTCCTCGATCGCGGTGTCGAGGAACTCGTCGACGACCTCGGATGGGATCACCAGATCGTCGGGTCTGGCCCCGACGGTCTCGCCGCTGGCGTCGATCACCGTCGCGCCGATCAACCTCTGGCCGGTCGGGCCGAGCCCGACACCATCGAGAACCGTCTCGTTCCAGTCGGCATCGACGGGGGAGAACGGCGCCCCGTCCTCGATCCGCTCGCTCAGGACCCGCTGGTAGCCGGCGGAACCGGTAGCGGCGAAGCGCTCGACGAGTGCCGCGCGGTCGTCGAGCCGTGTCTCCTTGGCCGACTCGAGGTTCGAGCGGCCCACCACGAGGCTGACGATCACGGCCAGCGCCATGATGGCGACACCGGCGATCAGTGGAAGGGCGGCCCCGACCCGCGTCGAACGGGCATGCGGGACGAATCGGCCCGATCGTGTCGGAGACGGCGCGGAGGTCATCGCTAGGACGATCGGCCGGGCCGAGAGGCCGATGACCTTCGAGTCGAGAACGGGCCGAAGGTCCCACCGGCCCCATGACCTTCACCCGCCGGGCGGGTCAGTACCAGTAGTCGTCGGAGGGATCGAGGGAGTGTGGCGAGAGGTACTGGCTGAGCTTGCGCACGAACAGGGCGCCGAGCACCCCCGACACCGCGAAGCACACCGTCGCCAGGGCGGCGAGGGTGTAGCCGGCACGGATGTCCGAGGCACTGCGCAGGAGGGTGTCGGGGTCCTCGAAGGCGAACGAGGCGGCCATCAGGACCGAGCCGGCCACGAAGGTGAGCCACCAGATCCAACCGAGGGCCGAGGTCGACTGTCGACGCCACGCGGCCACGACCTGAGCACCCGAGCGGGGAGCGGTGGCGACGCGCTCGATCTCGTTGAGGACCAGCTTGGGGATGACCAGGCTGGCGAAGGGGATGAACCAGCCACCGATGGCCCACCCCGGTCCCCAGGTGCGGCCACCGGGCCCCAGCCGGTCGGCGGTCTGGCTCGCCTTGTAGGTCCAGATGATCATGAGGATGCCGGTGGCGAGCATCGCGAGGTAGAGCAGTCCCAGGCCGGCCACCTGGTCGTCGTGGGCCTCGGACCAGGCGCGGAACCGGCTCTGGCCATCCTGGTGGTCGTTGAAGGTCGACAGGGCACGCAGGGTGAAGACCAGGGCCAGCACCGCCAGCGCGGCCGAGGCGTAGAGCAGGCCCTGGAGCCAGCCCGCCAGCATCGGGTTCACCGAGACCGGCGCCCCGTAGCCCGGCGACGACGCGCCGGGACGCAGCGACGGCGGGTACCACTTGCCGTCCGATGCCAACCACCAGTCGGGCGAGGGCGGCGAATCGGCGGGACCCTGCTCGACCACCGGAGTGGGGCTGGCACCGGGCCGCGAGGTCGGTGGGTACCACTTGCCGTCCGAGGCCAGCCACCAGTCGGGTCCCATGGGATTGTCGCTCAACGCTGTGGCTCCTTCCCGCCGTCGACCTCGCCGCTCGCTGGACGCAACGGCGCCTCGACGACCGGCAACCTAGCAGTCGGCCACTCGTGGTCAGCGGTCCACGCTGCTGTTGTAGGCCTCGATGGCGGCCTCGGCCTCCTCGGCGACCTCGGCGGTGACCACCTCGGGAGCGATGTCCTGCAACAGCATGCGTTCCAGGCCCTGGACGATGGCGTCTCGCATGCCCGCGTAGTCGCCGACGACCGGGCCGCCGAAGTCGGCTTCGGAGGCGAGGAGCTGGTCGTAGGCGACCCGGAAGAACGGTTGGTCGGCCCACAGCTCGGCGACCTCGGGCAGCTCGATGGCCGCCTGACGGATGGGCATGTAGCCGGTGCCGGTGTGCCAGGTGGCCTGCTGCTCGGGCTCGTTGAGGAAGCGGACGTAGTCCCACGCCGCGGCTCGCTCGGCGTCGGTCTGCTCGCGCTCGACCAGCCAGATGGCGGCGCCACCGACCAGGATGCCGCCGCCGGTCGGGCCGGGGAGGGGGGCGACGCCGACGCCCACGTCGGGGAACTGACCGGACTCGAGCACCGAGAGGATCGAGCCGAGGGCGGCCGAGGTGCCGAAGGTCATGGCCACGTCCTCGTTGGCGATGGCGAGGAGCGCGTCGACCGCCGAGGTGTTGCGACCGATGTTGGTGGCCAACCCGTCTTCGACCATGTCGTCGACGAAGGCGAAGATCATCTGGCCGGTCTCGCTGTCGAGGTTGGTGGTGGTGGCGCGACCGGTGCGGCCGTTGTCGTTGTCGACCAGTGGTTCGCCATCCATGGCGAACCACTGCTCGAGGTACCAGGGCGAGAGCTCGAGCGCGAACCCGTAGGGGGCGGAGCCCGAGCTCACGACCTGTTCGGACACGGTGCGGAGCTCGTCGAGGCTGGTGGGCACGTCGTCCTCGGTCAGCCCGATCGAGTCGAACATGGTGGTGTTGTAGTAGAGCACCGGCCCCGAGGTGTTGAACGGCATCGGCCAGAGCTGGCCCTCGACGGTGTACTGGTCGATCACCACCGGGAGGTGGTCGGAGGTGTCGTAGTCGTCGGCTTCGATGCAGGCCTGCACCGGGAGCATCGTCTGGCTGTCGATCGCCATCTGCAGGCGGGTCTCCTCCATCTGCACCAGCGACGGGAGCTCGCCACCGCGGGCGGCGGCGAAGTACTGCTGGGCGGTCTCGTCGTAGCTGCCCTGGTAGACGAGGTTGACCTGCACCCGATCCTGCGACGCGTTGTACTCGTCGGTGAGCGCTTCGAGGGTGGTCTCGTTCTCGGCGGTCATGCCGTGCCAGAAGTCGATGGTGACGGGGCCCGAGGCGTCGTCGAGCGCGTCGACCGGGCACCGCTCGGGGTCGACGGTCGCCTCGGTGGTCGTGGAGCCGTCGCCGTCGGCGGGCGGGGCGGCGTCACCGTCGGCGTCGTCGTTGCTGCACGCGACCAGCGCGAGCGTGAGCGCTGAGACGACGGCGAGCGTTCGCCGGGCGTTGCTGGGTCGAAGCACGTGGGACTCCTTGGTGACCAGGGTGGTGGGACGAACGCTACTCAGCCCTTGACCGCCCCCGAGGTCAGACCCCGGACGAGCTGTCGCTGGAAGGCGATCAGGAGCACGAAGATGGGCACCGCCGCCACGATCGTGCCGGCCATGATGAGGTTGAGCTGGTCGATGTTGGCCGATGACAGCGCCTTCAGCCCGATCTGCACGGTGCGGTAGCGGTCGTCGTTGGTGACCAGCAGTGGCCACAGGTACTGGTTCCACGCCATGAGGAACGAAAAGACCGACAGGGCGGCGATCATGGGGCGGGCGAGGGGGACCGCGACCCCGAAGAGGAACCCCCAGTGGCCGTATCCGTCGAGCGCGGCGGCGTCGCGCAGATCCTGGGGCACCTGCAGGAACGTCTGGCGCAGCAGGAACGTGCCGAAGGCGAACGCGAGGAACGGCACGGTGAGCGCCTGGTACGAGTCGAGCCAGCCGAGGTGCTGGATGGTCTCGAAGTTGGCGACGATCGTGACCTCGGTCGGCACCATGAGCGTGGCGAGGAACGCCACGAAGATCACGTTCTTCGCCGGGAACCGCAGGAAGGCGAACGCATAGGCCGCGAGGATCGAGGTGACGACCTGGCCGGCGGTGATGACCACCGCCACGATCGCGCTGTTCATCAGGTAGCCGCCCAGGTTCGCCTGGGAGAAGGCCCGCTCGAACACCCTGAGGTCGATGTCGCTGGGGAACAGGACCGCGGGGAAGTCGAGCAACCGGTAGGACGGTTGGATGGCCACCGCGATCGCGACGTAGATCGGAAAGACGACCACCACCGCCGCCACGACGAGGAGCGCGTAGCGACCGGCGATCCGCCACCTGGCCGACATCGGCAACGGCGGGGGCAGGTCCTCGACGTCAGTCGCCATAGAACACCCGCCGTTCGAGCACCTTGAACTGGACGAGGGTGAGGGTGAGCACGATCCCGAAGAGGGCGAAGGCCTGCACCGATGCCACGCCTGGGTTGGTGGGCACCTGACGGAAGATCGAGTACACCAACACGTTGGTGCGACCCAGGGGCCCGCCCTGGGTGAGCAGGTCGATCTGGCCGAACGACTGGAAGGCGTTGATCGTCAGCACGACCAGGGCGAACAACATGGTGGGCGACAGCAGTGGGAGGGTGACCTCGCGGAAGCGCATCCAGGGGCTGGCGCCGTCGACGACGGCGCTCTCGAGCAGCTCGTCGGGGACCGACTGCAGGCCCGCGCTCATGATGATGAAGGTGAACCCGAGGTGCAGCCACACGGTGGCCAGCGCCACCGACGGCAACGCCCAGGTGGGGTGCTGGAGGAAGTTGATCGGGTCCTGGCCGATGCCGCGCAGGGCTTGGTTGATGATGCCGACCGAGGGGTTCAGCAGCGTGAGCCACATCAGCGACGCCACCGCGACCGAGGTGGCGACGGTGGAGGAGAACATCGTGCGGAACACCCCGATCCCGCGGAGGCGCTGGTGGGCCAGCACCGCCAGCGCCAGCCCGGCGACCATGCCCAGCGGGACCGTCAGAAAGGTGAACAGGACGGTGGCCCACAGGCTGTCGCGGAACTGGGAAGAGGTGAGCACCTCGGCGTACTGGGAGAACCCCACCCATCGGGCGTCGCCGAAGATGTTGACGTCGTAGAAGCCCAGCCAGATCGTGCGCACGAGGGGGTAGAAGATGAAGACGCCGAAGACGGCGGTCGACGGCGACAGCATGAGCAGCGCCAGCGGCCACTCGCGGTGAGGCTTCGTCCCCGCCGGGGAGACGGAGCGGTCCTCGATCCCACCGGTGCCCCGGAGCGGAGCCGTGGCGGGGATCGAGGAGCCGGTGGTGCTCACGAGATGATCCGGTCGCCGGTCGCGGCGTCGAAGAGGTGGAGCGCTTCGACGGTGGTGGCCAGGTGCACGGTGGTGCCCTCGGCGGGCAGCGCCGCGTCGGCGGGGACGCGGGCGATCAGCATCTCGCCGTCGCCGGACTCGCACACCAGGTGGCGTTCGTGGCCGAGCGACTCGACCACCCGCAGCTTGGCGGGAAGCCCCTCGTCCGCGATCCGGAGGTGCTCGGGCCGCACCCCCACGATCACCTCGGCGTGGTCGCCCACCTCGAGCTGGCGGGCCAGTTCATCCGGGAGGGCGATCTCGAAGGAGGGGAGCACGAGCGAGCGCCGGCCGTCACGGTCGATGATCGCTCCGCCCAGGGTGTTCATCGGTGGGCTGCCGATGAAGCGGGCGACGAACACGTTGGCCGGGCGCTCGTACACCTCTTGGGGCGGCCCGAGCTGTTGCAGTCGTCCGGACTCCATCACCGCGACCTTGGTACCCATGGTCATGGCCTCGACCTGGTCGTGGGTCACGTAGATGAAGGTGGTGCGCAGCCGCTGGTGCAGCTCGACGAGCTCGGCGCGGGTCTGGGTCCGCATCTTGGCGTCGAGGTTGGACAGCGGCTCGTCCATGAGGAACACCTGCGGGTGGCGGACGATGGCTCGGGCCAGCGCGACCCGCTGGCGCTGACCGCCCGACAGCTGGCCGGGTCTGCGGTCGAGCAGCTCGTCGAGGCCGAGCATGGTGGCGGCGGACTCGACCTGGACCCGTTGCTCGTCCTTGGACGCGCCGCGGGCCCGGAGGGGGAACGCGATGTTGGCGAACACGCTCTTGTGGGGATAGAGCGCGTAGCTCTGGAACACCATCGACACGTCGCGCTGCTTGGGCTCGATGTGGTTGACCACCTCACCGCCGATGCGGATCGTGCCCGCCGTCGGGGTCTCGAGCCCGGCCAGCATCCGCAGTGCGGTCGACTTGCCGCACCCCGACGGACCGAGCAGCACCAAGAAGTCGTCGTCGCCGGCGGCCAGGGTCAGATCGTCGACCGCCACCACGTCACCGAAGTGCTTGGAGACCGCCTCGAAGGTCACATCCGCCACGGTCGACACCCCGTCTCGTTCGGCACGCCACCACGCTAGGCGCTGCTCAACGGTGCTCGGCGAACCAAGCCCGGAGCACGCCCCGGTAGGCCGCGTCGTACCGCTCGTAGTCGGCCCGCAACCCGGCGCCTGGCCACCGGTCGGGGAGCAGCTGGTCGGGGAGGAGCGGATCGGCCTGCAGGTGGCGGAGCACCTCGGCCGACAGGACGAATCCGTCGGCGAGGACGGTGCGATCGCCCGCCTCGAGCGGGGTCACCAGCTCGGCGATGCGTCCTCGCAATCGGTC
>JBKGZW010000285.1:0-2750 GCA_046543225.1 Acidimicrobiales bacterium | reverse complement strand
TGTCACACCGGATGAAAGCGTCGATGTCAGAACCACAGGTCAAGATCAGCGTCCCGGGCAACCACCTCATGGTGGGGCTTCTGGGGCAACGGGACGAACTGCTACGGGTCGTCGAGGACGCGTTCAGCGCCGCGGCCATCCACGTGCGGGGCAACGAGATCACCGTCGACGGTCCCGACGCCGACGAGATCGGCCGTATCTTCGAAGAGCTGGTGCTGCTGCTCGAACAGGGCCAGGCCCTCGACCCCGGCAGCATCATCCGGACCATCGACATGATCCGCGCCGACGAGAGCCCCTCGCAGGTCCTCACCCACGAGGTGGTGCGCACCGCACGGGGCCGATCGATACGTCCCAAGTCCAGCGGCCAGGGCCGCTACGTGCAGGCGATCACCGACAACGTCATCACCTTCGGCATCGGCCCGGCCGGCACCGGCAAGTCGTGGCTGGCGGTGGCCGCCGCGGTGCACGCCCTGCAGACCAAGCAGGTCGAGCGGATCATCCTCACCCGGCCCGCGGTCGAAGCCGGCGAACGCCTCGGGTTCCTCCCCGGCGACCTGATGGCCAAGGTCGACCCCTACCTGCGGCCCCTCTACGACGCCCTCTACGACATGGTCGACGCCGAAGGCGCCCAGAAGCTGCTCGACCGCACCACCGTCGAGGTCGCACCCCTCGCCTTCATGCGGGGGCGCACCCTCAACCACAGCTTCATCATCCTCGACGAGGCCCAGAACACCACCCCCGAACAGATGAAGATGTTCCTCACCCGCATCGGGTTCGGCTCCAAGGCGGTCATCACCGGCGACACCACCCAGGTCGACGTCGCCGGCGGTCGCAGCGGCCTCGACGGGCTCGAGCGGGTGCTGTCGGGCATCACCGGGCTGGCCTGGGTGCACCTCGACAGCCGCGACGTGGTGCGCCACCGCATCGTGCAGGACATCGTCGACGCCTACGCCAAGGCCGACACCACCGAACGGGGAGGTGGCACCCCCCGGTGAGCGAGCCTCCCAGTCCGACGCGCCCCGCGGACACCGGTACCGGGGTCGTGGTCACCGTCGCCGACGAACAGTCCGACCACGCGATCGACACCGACCGTTGGGCGCACCTCGCCGAGCTCGCCCTCGCCCACCAGGGCGTCACCCACGGTGAGCTCACCATCACCTTCGTCGACGAGCCGACCATCGCCGAGTTCAACGCCGCCCACATGGGCAGCGATGGTCCCACCGACGTGTTGTCGTTCCCCCTCGACGCCGGGCTCGCCCCCGACGAGCGTCCCACCGACGGGGTTCCGGTCCTGCTCGGCGACGTCGTCGTCTGCCCCGCGGTCGCCGAGGGCAACGCCGCCGGCCGTCCGGGCACCGAACCCCATCCCGGCCACCCGACCCACGACGGCAGCCTGGAGGACGAGCTGGCCCTGCTGGTGGTCCACGGGGTGCTCCACGTGACCGGCCACGACCACGCCGAACCCGGCGACGCCGAGGCCATGTGGGCCGCCGAACGACAGATCCTCGCCGCCGCGTCCCGAAAGGTTCCACCCTCGTGAGCGACCAAGTCGTCTACGGCCTCATCGCCGCCGCGGTGCTGGTGTCGTCCGCCGCGGTGCTGGCCATGGCCGAGACCAGCCTCACCCACCTCAGCCGCGGCCGGGCCCGCGCCCTCGAGGAGGAGGGAGCCAAGGGGGCCCGTCACCTCACCCGCATGCTCGATGACCGCGAGCAGCACCTCAACCCGGTGTTGCTGCTGGTGCTCATCTGCCACCTGGGCGCGGCCACCATCATCGCCGTGCTGGCCGACCACCAGTGGGGAACCCAGGGGGTGCTCGTCGCGCTGGGCGTCGAGGTCGTCACCATCTTCGTCGTGGGCGAAGCCGCCCCCAAGACCTGGGCCCTGCAGGACCCGGGCCGGTCCGCGATCGTGGCCGCACCCCTCGTGCGGGGGCTCGCCGCGGTGCCCCCACTGCGGTGGATCACCGGCCTGCTCGTCGCCATCGCCCGCTTCCTCGTCCCCGGCCGCACCCGCAGCCAGGGGCCGGCGGTCTCCGAGGAGGAGCTGTTGGCCATGGCCGGCGTCGCCGCCGACGAGGCCGTGATCGACTCCGAGGAGCAAGAGCTGATCGAGTCGATCATCGAGTTCGGCGACACCGTCGTGCGCGAGGTCATGGTCCCGCGCCCCGACATGATCAGCGTGCAGGCCGAGTTCCGCATCGCGGACGTGATGGAGATCGTGGTCATGAACGGCTTCAGTCGCGTGCCCGCCTACGGCGACGGGATCGACGACATCGTCGGTGTCGCCTATGCGAAGGACCTCATGCGCGCCGACCTCGACGGTCGAGCCGACGAGCCCGTTCGCACCGTGCTGCGACCGGCCCACTTCGTCCCCGAGTCCAAGCGGGTGGCCTCGCTGCTGCGCGAGATGCAGGCCGAGCAGTACCACATCGCCGTGGTGGTCGACGAGTACGGCGCCACCGCGGGGCTGGTCACCCTCGAGGACCTGATCGAGGAGCTGGTCGGCGAGATCGTCGACGAGTTCGACGTCGAGGACCCCATGATCGAGCCGCTCGGAGGAGGCAACCTGCGGGTCAACGCCCGACTCCCGGTCGACGAGCTCAACGAGATGCTCGACGCGGAGCTGCCCGAGGGCGACTGGGACACCGTCGGTGGCCTGGTCTTCGACCTGTTGGGCCACGTGCCCGTCGAGGGAGAGTGCGTCGAGGTCGACGGCTTCCGTCTGCGGGCCGAGAAGGTCCAGGGGCG
>JBKGZW010000078.1:0-13154 GCA_046543225.1 Acidimicrobiales bacterium | reverse complement strand
CCCGCCACCGCGCGTGCCGCCGTTCGATCAGGCGGCGATGAGGGCGGTGCCGAATCCGGCGAGCACCACACCGCCGACGATCCGGCCGAGGTCGACGCGGCGCATGGCGACACCGGCGATCGCGCCCGCCGCGTGCAGGATCGAGGTGGCGAGCACGAACCCGACGACATAGGCGGCCGGTGCCGCGGCGGCTGGTGCTTCTAGACCGTGGGCGTTGCCGTGGGCGACGCCGGCCACCGCGACGAGGGGAAGCAGCCACCAGCCGATCGGGGCCTGTTTGGCCGCCAGGAGCACCAATCCACCGATCAGGACCGACGCGGCGATGATGGTCTCGACCCCACCGAGCTCGGCACCGGCGACGCCGACGGCACCACCGGCGACCATGGCACCCACGAAGGCTGCCGGTGTCGACCACAGCGGCAGTCTGCGGACGGCGAGGGCGGCGATGGCACCCACGGCCAGCATCGCGGCCAGGTGGTCGAGGCCGAGGAACGGGTGGAGGAACCCGTCGAGCCAGCCACCGAGGCGTGGGTCGTCGGCGGGATGCGCGGCGGCCGGCCCGGCGGCGACGAGCCCGGCGGCCAGGATCAGGCCGAGGGCGGTGGTGCTGCGACGGACGATGCTTGGAAGAGACATGGCAGACCTCACATTGTTGAGCTTCGTGGGAGCCATTCAAGCAACTCCACGACGGTGTCGCCTGACCCCGCGGCGTCGAGTGGCTCTGGTTGTGCCGATCGGCGGAATCGGTGGGATGAGCGACGCTGCGATCCGCAGGGCAGACTGGGACACATGGCCCGCAAGATCGCGACCAACACCCGTGTCGACCGTGCCGATCTGGTGGAGTTCATCCGCCCCCGCCACCGCCTGGTGCTGTCCACCACCCGGGCCGACGGACGCCCGCAGATGTCGCCGGTCACCGGGGGCGTCGACGCCGAGGGACGCCTGGTCATCTCGACCTATCCGACACGGGCCAAGGTGGTCAACCTCCGTGCCCGGCCCCAGGTGTCGGTCTGTGTCGTCTCCGACGAGTGGAACGGGCCGTGGGTCCAGGTCGACGGAACCGCCGAGGTGATCGACCTCCCCGATGCCGTCGAGCCGCTCGTCGACTACTACCGGTCGATCTCGGGCGAGCACCCCGACTGGGGCGAGTACCGCGCGGCCATGCTCGAGCAAGGCAAATGCCTCATCCGGATCACGATCGACCGGTGGGGCCCCATCGCCACCGGCGGGTTCCCACCCGAGCTGGTGGACGACTGACCCACGAGGCCGGTCGCCCTCGGAGGAGGCGGGATCAGACCCTGATCCCGGTCAAGGCGAGCTCGACGACTCGGCGAGGGAGCTCGACCATGGCCGAAAAGGCTGCGGCCCGGCGCGGGAGGCGCACATGGCGACGCCCCCGGATCACCGCCTCGACGGTCGCGTCCACCAACGTCGGCGCGTCGACATCGGCGATCAGCTGCAGTTGTTCGAGACGCCGCAGGGCTCGACCCGATGCGGGAAGGGAGCGCATGTTGTCGGCCATGTCGGTGGCACTGACCGGCCCGACCTCCACGAGGGTGGTGCCGATCGGCCGGCCCCGGAGATCGCTGCGCAACCCGGCGGTGAAGTGCGACAGCCCCGCCTTGGAGGCGGCGTACACCGAGTAGCCCGGCATCGGTGCGACCGCGGCCATCGATGACATGTTCACGATGTGTCCACCGTCGCTGGCGAGCATCCCCGGCAGCGCCAGGCGGCACAGGTCGACCGGAGCGTTGAGGTTGAGCGAGAGGATCTGGTCGTTGGTGTTGCCGTCCGAACCCAGGATGGGGCTCGGTGCATCGGTCCCCGCGTTGTTGACCAGCACATCCACCGGACCGTCGGTGATGATCCGGTCCCACACCGAACGTCGCTCCTCGGCGTTGGCGAGGTCGGCCACGTAGGCGTCACCCCCGAGCTCGTCGGCCAGAGCCTCGAGGGCCGGAGCCGATCTGGCGACCAGCGCCAGCTGGGCCCCCTCGACCGCGAAGCGTCGAGCCAAGCCAACCCCGATGCCTCTCGACGCCCCGGTGACCAGTACTCGCTTGCCGCGCAGTTCCATCGGGCGAGCGTACCGACACGGCCCGCCCTGTGCTCGCCCCCGCGTTCTGGGAGACTGCTTCCATGGGAAACACACTCCTCATGAAGCGCTCGATGCTCCGCCTGGCCGTGGTGGCCGTCCTGGTCGTGATCGCCGGCGCGTGCGGCAACGACGAGGATGCCGCGCCCGACACCACCGCGGCGGGCACCGATCCCACCACCACCACCACGACCACCGAGGCGGAGACCACGACCACCACCGAGGTGGAGACCACGCCGGTGTCGGTCTACTTCCTCGACGGGGAGGAGCTGAAGGTCGGCTACGTGCGTGAGGCCGAGGGGCTGGGCGTGGCCGCCGAAGCCCTCGAGGCCCTCCTCGCCGGCCCCGACGCCGACGATGAGTCGCTCGGGCTCCACACCGAGATCCCCGACGGCACCGAACTGCTGGGCGTCGACATCGTCGACAACCAGGCCACGGTCGATCTCTCCGGCGAGTTCGAGTCCGGTGGTGGCACCCTCTCGATGAGCGCCCGGCTCGCCCAGGTGGTGTTCACCACCAGCCAGTTCCCCTCGGTCGACGAGGTCGTCATCCATCTCGACGGTGAACCGGTGGAAGCGCTCGGTGGCGAGGGACTGCTGATCGACGACCCGCTCACCCGCACCGACTTCGAGTTCGAGGGCGACATCTACCACCTCACGCCCGCCATCCTCGTCGAGACCCCGCGACCGGGGGAGCAGGTGAGCGACTCGATCCGGGTGACCGGCCGGTCGAACACCTTCGAGGCCGCCCTGTACTTCGAGATCGTCGACGGCGACGGCGACGTGGTGGTCGAGGAGACCTACGCCATGGCCACGTCGGGGACGGGCACCCCCGGCGACTTCGACGAGACCCTCGAGCTGCCCGACGACACGCCCGAGTCGATCGTCTTGCTGGCCTATGACGTGTCGGCCCGCGACGGATCACGCGTCGGTGTCACCGAGGTCCCCCTCACCGTCGGCTGAGGTCCTTCGGTTCGACGGCGATCCGGAACCATTTCCTGGGGTCGGGCAGGTGAGCGCGCGAGGCGCCTGCTGGACTGTCCGGTTCTCGGGGGGCGAGACTCGGGGCCAGTCGACCCCAGGGGGTGTTCATGGCAGGCCATCGACCGTTTCGCTTCGCGGCACAGATCGGCGACGCGCCAGAGGCCGGCAGGTGGCAGGACCAGGCCCGCAAGGTCGAGGAGCTGGGGTACTCGACGCTGTTGATGCCCGACCACTTCGACCGCCAGCTCGCCCCCATCAGCGCGCTCACCACCGCGGCAGAGGCCACCACCGACCTGCGCGTCGGAGCCCTGGTGTTCGACAACGACTACCGTCACCCCCTGGTGCTGGCCAAGGAGATGGCCAGCCTCGACGTGCTCTCCGGCGGACGGGTCGAGCTGGGGATCGGCGCTGGCTGGATGCGCAGCGACTACGAGCAGTCGGGTATCGCCTATGACCGGCCCGGCGTGCGCATCGACCGCATGCTCGAAGGCCTGTCGGTGATCCGGGGCTGCTTCTCGGGTGAGCCGTTCTCGTTCGCCGGCGAGCACTACACGATCACCGACCACACCGGCTACCCGCTGCCGGTCCAGGTCGGTGGCCCACCGATCATGATCGGAGCCGGGGCCAAGCGCATGCTCGGTGTCGCCGCCCGAGAGGCCGACATCGTCAGCGTGAACTTCGACCTGTCATCGGGCGCGGTGGGGCCCGACGCGCTCATCACCGGCACCGGCGATGCGACCCGGCAGAAGCTGGAGTGGATGAAGGAGGCGGCCGCCGAGCGGTTCGACGACCTCGAGTTGTCGGTGACGGTGTTCTTCGCGGCGGTCACCGATGATCCCGACAAGCTGATGGAGCAGGTGGCTCCCGGCTTCGGCGTCGACCTGGCCGGCGGCTACGACCTGCCCCACATCCTCGTGGGCTCGATCGACCAGATCTGTGACGCCCTCGTGCAGCGGCGCGAGGAGTTCGGGTTCAGCTACATCGTCGTGTCCGGCGGAGCGTGGGAGGCGATGGCTCCGGTGGTCGCCCGGTTGGCGGGCACGTGAGCGCCGATCCGCAACCGGCCAGCGAGGCAACCCGCCTCGCCAACGCGGCGGTTGCGGCGTCGTTGCCGCTGGAGGACCCGACCGACCACGAACTGGCCACCCGGGGACTGGTCGCAACCCACCCCACCGGCCGCATCGACCGCGCCGACGGGCGTGCGGTGTGGGACACCTCGGCCCACGACTTCGTGCGTGACGCCGGCGCTGCGCCCGACACCGTCAACCCCAGCCTGTGGCGCCAGGCGGAGCTCAACTCGATCCACGGCTTGTTCGAGGTCGTGCCAGGGGTGTGGCAGGCCCGGGGGTACGACCTCTCCAACGTCACCTTCGTCGCCGGCGA
Source organism: Acidimicrobiales bacterium (assembly GCA_046543225.1). Lineage (GTDB taxonomy): Bacteria > Actinomycetota > Acidimicrobiia > Acidimicrobiales > SKKL01 > SKKL01. Next base: position 8,693 of record JBKGZW010000078.1, on the reverse strand, counting down.
CACCGGCTGGATCGTGATCGATCCGCTCACCACGGCCGAGACCGCCGCCGCCTGCCTGGCGCTGGCCGACGAGCACCTCGGCGCTCGCCCCGTCGTCGCGGTCATCTACACCCACAGCCACGTCGACCACTTCGGTGGGGTGCACGGGGTGGTCGACGAGACCGACGTGGCGGCAGGTCGGGTCCGCATCATCGCCCCGACCGGTTTCATGGCCGAAGCGGTCAGCGAGAACGTGATCGCCGGACCGGCCATGTCGCGGCGGGCGCAGTACATGTACGGCGGGCTCCTGCCGGCCGGCCCGACCGGCCACGTCGATGCCGGGCTCGGCAAGACCACACCGAAGGGCACGGTCGGACTCATTCCTCCCACCGAGGAGATCGCCGAGACCGGCACCGAGCTGGTGATCAACGGCGTGCGGCTGGTGTTCCAGTACACACCGGGCACCGAAGCTCCCGCCGAGATGAACTTCCTCTTCCCTGACCTGCGGCTTCTCTGCATGGCCGAGAACTGCACCGCCAACATGCACAACGTGTACACGCCCCGAGGCGCCCAGGTGCGCGACGCGCTGGCATGGAGCAAGTACATCGGCGAGGCCATCGAGCTGTTCGGTGACGAGGCCGACGCGTGCTTCGCCAGCCATCACTGGCCACGGTGGGGAGCCGAGGAGGTCCATCGGTTCCTCACCCAGCAGCGCGACCTCTACCGCTGGCTGCACGACCAGACCATGCGCCTTGCGAACCACGGGTTGACCGCCGTCGAGATCGCCGAGGAGCTCGATTCGTTCCCGCTCGAGCTCGCCGACGAGTTCCACGCCCGCGGCTACTACGGCACGATCAACCACAACGTGAAGGCGGTCTACCAGCGCTATCTGGGCTGGTTCGACGCCAACCCCGCGAACCTGCACACGCTGCCCCCGGTCGAGACGGGGCACCGCTACGTCGAGCTGATGGGTGGCGCCGAGGCGGTCATCGCCGCCGGCCGGTCGGCGTTCGATGCGGGCGAGTACCGATGGGTCGCAGAGCTGGTGAACCATCTGGTGTTCGCCGAGCCCGACAACGTCGAGGCCCGCCACCTCCAGGCCGACGCGCTCGAGCAGATGGGCTACCAGGCCGAGTCGGGACCGTGGCGGAACTTCTACCTCACCGGCGCCATGGAGCTGCGAGCCGATGGTCCGCCCGAACCGGGTCAGGGCCGTGGCGCCGGTGCCGGCCTGATGGCGGCGCTGAGCGTCGAGCAGATCTTCGACGCGTTGGGCGTCCGGCTCAACGCCCCCGCGGCGGTGGGCAAGCGGATCACCATCAACTGGCGGTTCACCGACCTCGGCGAGGACCACGTCCTGGGGCTGGAGAACGGTGCGCTGCACCACGTCGCCGGTCGCCACAGCGACCAGGCCGCGGCGACGGTCACCATCTCGCGGACGCTCCTCGCCCAGATCATGGGCGGGGCCACGACCTTCGCCGACCAGGTCGCCGCCGGCTCGGCCGCCATCGACGGCGACGTCGATGCTCTTGCCGAGATGTTCGCCCACCTCGATCGCTTCGCCGCCTGGTTCCCGATCGTCACCCCCTGATCGGCTGGCGACCCCGACGGCGGGATCAGTCCTCGAGGGCGCTCAGGTCGGGCGGCACGTCGACCGCGTACTGCTCGAGAACCTCCAACGGAATGAGCCCGAGGACGGCCTCGTTGGTCGACGCGAGCACCACGGGCGCGGCGACGCCCGCCTCGTGGGCCCTGAGCCAGTTCGGGGCGGTCACACACCACCGGTCACCCGGCTTGAGTCCCGCGAACCCGAACTGGGGCTGCGGGGTGGACAAGTCGTTGCCGATGCTGCGCTGATGGGCGAGGAAGTCCTCGCTGACGACCGCACAGATCGTGTGCACCACCCGCTCGTCCCCGCGGGTGTTGCAGCAGCCATCGCGGAAGAACCCGGTCATGGGATCGGTACCGCACTCTTCGAGCTCGCCACCGAGGACGTTTCGTTCGGCCATCGCGCCAGGATCGCCGTTGGGATGGTTCGATTCCAACCGCGACGGCCTGGTGTCGACTCGGGGGTGTCCCGCCTTCGAGCCGGCAACGGCCGGCTCAGGGGTCGAGGTGGGGCGGCAGCCCGAACAGGGGGAACAGCGTGTCGGTGTCGAGGAAGAAGTTGAGCCCGACGATCTCGCCCTCGGAGATCTCCAGGACCTGGAGCGCCCACGGCCGGTACGGTTCGCCCGCAGCGGTGGGTGGCCGGTACTGGCCGAACGCGGGCATGCCGTTGGCGGCGGGAGCCGGCAGCACCCGAGACCCCCGGCAGCCGGAGCCGGTGCCGAGCATCCAGGCCTTGACCTCCGTGGCGCCCTGGAGCCAGAGCGGGATCGGCGGCATGGACTGCACCACCTCGTTGTGCAGCAGGGCGACGAGTGCATCGAGGTCGTAGCGCTCGAAGGCGTCGAGGTAGCGGTCGAGCAACTGGCGCTGGGCCTCGTCGGTGGGATCGAAGGCGTCGGTGTCGGACAGGTTCGCGGCGGCCAGCCTGGCCCGGGCCCGCTGGAGCGCACTGTTGACCGACGCCACCGAGGTGTCGAGCAGCTCGGCGACCTCGTCGGCGTGCCACCGCAGCACCTCGCGCAGGATGAGCACCGCCCGCTGACGGGTCGGGAGGTGCTGGAGCGCGGCGACGAACGCGAGGCGGATCGAGTGTCGTTCGGCCGCCAGCTCGCCCGGATCGGACTCGGCCCGCAGCACCCGCCCGTCGGGAGCGGGTTGGAGCCACACGTGCTCCGGTAGCGGTGCCGGGACGTCGTCGTCGGAGCTGCCGACCGACACCATGTCCATCGGACGGGCCCGGCGGTTGCGGCCGTTCAGGCTGTCCATGCACACGTTGTGGGCGATGCGGTAGAGCCACGATCGCAGCGACGACCGGCCCTCGAAGCGGTCGTGTGCCCGCCACGCCCGGACCATGGTCTCCTGGACGGCGTCCTCGGCATCGGAGATGGCTCCGAGCATGCGGTAGCAGTAGCCGGTCAGCTCGCTGCGGTACTGCTCGAAGGTCGCGGCGGTGGTGTCGGTTCCCTGCGTCGTGGCCACGGGACGATCCTATGACGGCGGTACGACACTGTCACCGAGCTCTCGAACGCCCCGCCGGATTCTGTGAAGAGTTTCGCACCGCATGGGTCGGGAAGTCTTCACAGAATCCCAGGGTGGGGTGGCTCGCTGGGTCAGCCGAGCTGTTCGACACCCACCAGCGACATGACCGGAACGCCCTCGTCGTCGCTGGCGTCGAGGTCGACGGTGGCGACGATCGCCCAGTCGCCGTCTCCGGCGGGGTCGTCGAGCACCTGGCGCACCTCCCAGGTCCGTCCTGTCGGCGCGAGGTGGAACCGCGCCCCGCTCCGCGCCTCGGCCCCGATGCCGATCGAGTCGTGTTCGGTCCAGTACGGCGCCATGGCCTCGGTGATCGATTCGACCCTCCACTCGCCCGAGGCGTCCCGCTCCACCAGCTCGCCATAGGCCCGGCGAGCCAGCAGCTCGACCCAGCGGAACGCCTCGTTGCGCACCATGACCCGGAACGCCCGGTCGTTGGCGGTGACCACGTTGCGGGCCGCGCCGACCTGCTCGGTCGGGACCGGGGTCGCCGCGAGCTCGTCGAGATCCTCGGGGTGCTGGAGGGCTTCCCACTCCTCGAGCAGGCTCGAGTCGACCTGGCGGACCATCTCGCCCAGCCACTCGGTGAGGTCGTACACCTCGTCGGTCTTGGCCTCCTCGGGCACGTTCTGCACCAGCCCCTTGTAGGTGTCGGACAGGTAGCGGAGGAGGAGCCCCTCGCTGCGGGCCAGGCCGTAGTGGGCGACGTAGTCGTGAAAGGTCATCGCCCGTTCGTAGAGCTCGCGAGCCACCGACTTGGGGTTGATGTTGTGGTCGGCCACCCACGGGTGCCGGGTGGCGTAGGCGTTGAAGAGGTCGTAGGTGAAGTCCCGCAGCGGCTTGGGGTACTCGAGGCGGTCGAGCTCCTCCATCCGCTGGTCGTACTCGACCCCCTCGGACTTGAGGCGGGCGACCAGCTCGCCCCGCAGCTTGTCGAGCTGGGCGGCCAGGATCACTCCGGGGTTCTCCAGCACGGCCTCGACCAGCGACAGCACGTCGAGCGGATAGGTGTCGGCCTCGCGGTCGAGCAGCGGAACAGCCTCGAGCACGAACGGCGACAACGGCTGGTTGAGCGCGAAGTCGGCCTGCAGCTCGACGGTGACCCGCACCAGGCGACCCTCGTCGTCGGGTTCGTCGAGGACCTCGACCACCCCCGACCCGAGCATCGACCGGTACATCGAGATCGCCCGCCGGATGTGCTGGCGCTGTGCCGCCCGGGGCTCGTGGTTGTCGACCAGCAGCTCGCGCATCGCCCCGCAGCCATCTCCTGGACGGTCCAGCACGTTGAGCAGCATCGAGTGGCTGACCTTGAAGCTCGAGGTCAGCACCTCGGGCGGGGCGGCGATGAGCTTGTCGAAGGTGTCCTCGCTCCACGGCACGAAGCCCCGGGTGGGTGGTTTCTTGCGCACGACCTTGCGCTTCTTCTTGGGGTCGTCGCCCACCTTGGCCAACGCCTTGTCGTTCTCGATCACGTGGTCAGGCGCCTGGGCCCAGACCATGCCCGCGGTGTCGTAGCCGGCCCGACCGGCCCGACCGGCGATCTGGTGGAACTCCCGGGCGGTCAGGAGCCGGGTGCTGACACCGTCGTACTTGCAGAGCTGGGTGAACAGCACCGTGCGGATGGGCACGTTGATCCCGACGCCCAACGTGTCGGTGCCACAGATCACCTTGAGGTGGCCGTCCTGGGCCAGTCGCTCGACCAGGCGCCGGTACTTGGGGAGCATCCCCGCGTGGTGCACGCCGATGCCGTGGCGCAGATAGCGGTTGAGCGACTTGCCGAACCCCGGCCCGAACCGGAACCCGCCGAGCGCGTCGGAGATGGCGTCCTTCTCCTCCCGCGAGCACAGGTTGATGCTCATCAGCGCCTGAGCCCGCTCGACCGCGGAGGCCTGGGTGAAGTGCACGACGTAGGCGGGGGCCAGGTCCCGTTCGAGGAGCTCGTCGACGATGTCGTGCATGGCCGTGCGCTTGTACTCGTAGTGCAGGGGTACCGGCCGTTCGGTGTGGGCCACCTCGACCGTGGACCGGCCGGTGCGCCGGCTCAGGTCGGTCTGGAACCGCCTGGTGTCGCCCAGGGTGGCCGACATCAGCACGAACTGGGTGTGGGGGAGGGTGAGCAGCGGAACCTGCCACGCCCACCCACGGTCGGGCTCGGCGTAGAAGTGGAACTCGTCCATCACCACCTGACCCACGTCGGTGGCCTCGCCCTCGCGCAGCGCCAGATTGGCGAGGATCTCCGCGGTGGCGCAGATGACCGGGGCGTCGGGGTTCACCGCGGCGTCGCCGGTCATCATCCCCACGTGCTCGCGCCCCAGCTCGCGGCAGAGGTCGAAGAACTTCTCCGACACCAGCGCCTTGATCGGAGCCGTGTAGAAGGTGCGGCGGCCGTCGGCGAGCGCGGCGGCGTGGGCGGCGAGAGCCACCAACGACTTCCCCGACCCGGTCGGGGTGGCCAGGATGACGTTCGACCCGGCGTAGATCTCGAGGATCGCCTCCTCCTGGGCGGGGTACAGCGTCATGCCCTGGGTCCCCACCCAGGAGGTGAAGGCGTCGAGCAGGTCGTCGGGGTCGGTTCCCGAGCCGGGGGCGGGGATGTGGTCGGCCAGCGTGGAGGTCATCTCCCCCCGATGATGGCCTCTCGGTGGGTCAGGTGTCGCCAGCGACCTCGTGGGACTGGCGGGCGGCCCACCCGTAGATGCCCTTGGCCATGAGCGACGACTCCGCCCGCCGCCGTGCCTGGTAGATCTCGGCCCTGGCCCCGTGGGCGTCGCGATCGTCGGGGGCGGCCTGGGTCGCCAGCTCCACCAGCTGGCACGCGAGGCGGAGATCGCCTGCGTCGGCCAGGGTGCGGGCCCGTTCGACCAGCGGTGCCACGCCGCCGACCAGCGACGTGAGCTCGGTGGCGAACACCGCGTCGGGAGCCGGCTTGAGCCGCGACGGATTGCCGTCGTACCAGCCCCCGTACAGCCGCCAGATGTTGCGGACGACGAACTCGGGCTCGTCGTAGAGCGGTCGGAGGTAGGGCTTCGCCAACAGGTCCGGGTCGACCGTCACCGTGTTCACGATGTGGTCGAGGGTGGCGCCCTCGTTCATCAGCGCCAGCGTGTCCGACACCAACGCTTCGAGCGCGGTGGCCACGTCGTCGAGCACCGTGGCGATGCGGTCGCGCCCCGCGATGGGCAGGCCGTGCGCGGGCAGCAGCAGCTCGGGCTCGATGGCGATCATGTCGCGCAGCGCCCGAGCCCACTCGAGCGGGTATCGCTGCACCTTCTGGGGGTTGCCGGCGTTGGGGAAGTTCCAGATCAAGAAGTCGCCCGAGCAGATGGCGCGGTGCTGGGGCAGCCATGCCCAGAGGTGGTCGTCGGTCTCGCCCTTCGCGTGGCGGAGCTCGATGTCGACGCCGCCGATCCGGATGCTGAGTGCATCGCCGACGGTGCTCGACGGTCGGGCCACGTCCTCGGCGAGGAACCTGGCCTGGTCACCGAGGCCCAGCGCGTCGGCACCCCGGCGACCACCGAACTGACGGGCGTTGATGGTCACGTTGTAGCCGTTGGTGAGGTCGTAGCGGTCCATGCGGGCGAGGACGTTCTCGTGGCCGAGCACGTCGGGTGCTCCCGCGCCACGCTCGTCGGCGTCGGCCATGAACGCCCCGCTGCCCCCCACGTGGTCCACGTGCCCGTGGGTGTAGACGAGCATGTGGAACGGATCGTCGGACCAGGCTCGCAGTGCGTCGACGACCGCGGGCCCCGTCCGGGCGCCGCTCGTGTCGAAGCAGACCAGACCATCGTCGGTTCGGACCGCGACCACGTGGGAGAACGACTCGACGAGGCAGATCCCGTCGGTGATCTCGGAGAGCTCCTGGGTCACCCGGTTGACGGGTTCGTCGGCCACCCCTCCGTCGATGATGCGTGCAGACAGCCCCAACAGATCAGGCATCGTGTCCCCCTCGAGTCGTGCGGCCGATGGTAGGCACCGGGGCGGTCAGAGCTGCTCGGGGACGGTGATCTCGTCGTGGTCGATGAGCTCGACGCGATCGCCCAAGGTGGTCGTTCCCCGCTCGACCCGGAGCCGTCGAGCCTCCAGGTTGCCGATCCGGGACCACGGTTCGCCGTGGTGCTCCTCGATCGCGTACACCACACCGCCGTGGGTGATCACCAGCACCTCGGCGCTCGGGTGCTTCGCCTCGAGACGGTGCAGGGCGTCGAGAGCGCGCTCCATGAGCTGGTCCTGGGGTTCCCACCCCGGAGGACGGTCACCCGCGGCGAGGTATCCGGGCCACTCCACCTCGATCTCGTCGCGGGTCTTCCCGGACCACTCGCCGGCGTCGCGCTCGCGAAGGGCCGGCTCGACCACCACCGGGCCGACCCCGATCGCTTCACCGATGATCAGCCCGGTGTGGTGCGCCCGCTCGAGGTCCGAGGTCACGATGAGGTCGACCGACCCCACCGACCGGCCTGCGTGCTCGGCCTGGAGGCGCCCCAGCGCCGACAGGGGCGGGTCGGCCTGGCCCTGCCACTTCCCGGCGGCGTTCCAGGTGGATTGGCCGTGCCGGACCAGGAGGAACTCGGTCATGAGCTGCGACGGTATACGCGGGCTGCCCCGATGGGCGAGACTGGCGTCATGCCCTCCAGCTTGAGTGGTCGACTGGTCCGCCTGCGTCCCGTGACCGAGGACGACATCGACGAGCTCACCCGCATCCTGGCCCACCCCGATGTCGCACGGTGGTGGGAGGGCTATGACCGCGAGCGCGTCGCCGACGAACTGGTGGCCGAGGGCGATGGAGGGTCCTTCGCCATCGAACCGCTGGAGGGCGACGACGCCGGACGGCTCGTCGGGTTCATCCAGTACTACGAGCAGGACGATCCGGACTACCGCCACGCCGGTCTCGATCTCTTCGTCGACCCGGACCACCACGGCCGGGGACTGGGGCGCGACGCCATCATCACCCTCGCCCGCCACCTCGCCGACGACCGGGGGCACCACCGGATCGTCATCGACCCACCGGTCGCCAACGAACGGGCGATCGCCGTCTACACCTCGATCGGCTTTCGCGAGGTCGGCGTCATGCGCCGGTACGAGCGGAGAGCCGACGGCACGTGGGGCGACAACCTGCTGCTCGATCTCCTGGCGGAGGAGCTCCCTGCCTCCTGACCCTCCAGGGGCGGTCGCGATCGCTCCTCTACACTTCGGGACGTGGCGATCGTCCGACTCTTCGCGTCTGCCCGGGAGGCCGCCGGCACCGGCCGGTGCGAGCTGGCCGGATCCACCGTCACCGAGGTGCTCGACGAGGCCTGCCGGGTGTTCGGTGACCACTTCGCCGAGGTGCTCGACGGGTCCAACGTGTGGCTGAACGGCGACACCGCCGATCTCGGGTCGGCGGTGTCGGACCAGGACGAGATCGCGGTGCTCCCGCCGGTGTCGGGGGGCTAGTGGGGCCGAGACCCAGACGCGACGGCGCCCGCACCTCCGGTCGGTCCCGAGTGCCGGGCAAGGCCGTTCCCATCGGGTCCACCGATCGGGGCGCCGAAGGAGCCGAGCCCGGCCGCTCGCGGTCGAAGAAGGCGAAG
>JBKGZW010000284.1:0-2782 GCA_046543225.1 Acidimicrobiales bacterium | reverse complement strand
ACCCGTGCTGGTGGTGGTGTCCAGCTCGTCGGTACCGTCGCCAGCCTCGGTGGTGGTCGTGGTCGCTGCCGCCTCGTCGGTGTCGTCGTCGCCACAGGCCGCGCCCACCAGGAGCAGTCCCACGACGAAGCCGGCCGCCATCGGTCGCCTCGCGCGCATGGTGTCGAACATGCGCGCCGAGGCTAGTGGTGGAACGCCACCCGACCGGTCAGGCGACCGCCTGGACCCGCTCCGTTGGGGCCGGCTCGGACGGTGCGCTGGTGCGGATCAGGTGGTCGAAGGCAGACAGAGCAGCGGTCGAGCCCGCACCCATGGCGATCACGATCTGCTTGTAGGGAACGGTCGTGGCGTCGCCGGCGGCGAAGACCCCCGGCACCGAGGTCCGTCCCCGTTCGTCGATCACGATCTCACCTCGCGGCGACAGCTCGACGGTGCCCTGCAACCACTCGGTGTTGGGCAACAGACCGATCTGGACGAACACCCCTTCGAGCTCGACGGTGTGGACGTCGCCGGTGGTGCGGTCCTCGTAGATCAGGCCGGTGACCTCCTCGCCGTCGCCGAAGACCTCGGTGGTCATGGCGCTGACGATGATGTCGACGTTGGGCAGGCTCGCCAGCTTGCGCTGGAGCACGTCGTCGGCCCGCAGCTCGTCGTCGAACTCGATGAGGGTGACGTGGCTGACCACTCCGGCGAGGTCGATGGCGGCCTCCACACCGGAGTTGCCGCCACCGATCACCGCCACCCGCTTGTTCTTGAACAGCGGCCCGTCGCAGTGGGGGCAGTAGGTGACGCCCTTGTTGCGGTACTCGGCCTCGCCGGGCACGCCCATCGACCGCCACCGGGCGCCGGTGGACAGCACCACCGTGCGGGCCGACACGGTGGCGCCGGACTCGAGCTCGACGGCCACCGGCTCGCCCGGCCCCGTTGCCGGGACGAGCCGCGTGGCCCGCTGCCGGTTCATCACGTCCACGTCGTACTCGTGCACGTGCTGCTCCAGCGCCGCTGCCAGCTTCGGGCCCTCGGTGTAGGGCACCGAGACGAAGTTCTCGATCGCCATCGTGTCGAGGACCTGGCCACCGAAGCGCTCGGCCACGACACCGGTGTCGATCCCCTTCCGGGCCGCGTACACCGCCGCCGAGGCACCGGCAGGCCCACCGCCGACGACCAGCACGTCGAAGGTGTCCTTCCCGTCGATCGTGGCGGCCTCCCGCTCGGCCGATCCGGTGTTGAGCTTGGCGATGATCTGTTCGAGGCTCATCCGCCCCTGCTCGAACGGCTCGCCGTTCAAGAACACCGCGGGCACGGCCTTCACCTTGCGGTCCTCGACCTCGTCCTGGAACAGGGCCCCGTCGATCGCGATGTGGCCGATGTTGGGGTTGAGCACGCTCATGGTGTTCAACGCCTGGACCACGTCGGGGCAGTTCTGGCACGACAAGGAGAAGAAGGTCTCGAAGGCGAGCTCGCCGTCGAGCGCCTGGATCTGTTCGACCACCTCGGCCGACACCTTGGGCGGGTGACCGCCCACCTGCAGCAGCGCCAGCACCAACGAGGTGAACTCGTGGCCGAGGGGGATGCCGGCGAAGGTGACCGAGACATCGGTGCCCGCCCGCACGATGTCGAACGACGGCCGCCGCTCGACCCGGGCGGGGTCGCGCTCCTCGATCACGGTGAGGTGCTCGGACAGCGAGGCGAGCTCATCGAGCAGTTCGGCCAGCTCGGCCGACTTGGGGCTGTCGTCGAGGTGAGCGACGAGCTCGACGGGCCGGTCGACGTTGGCCAGGTGGGTCCTCAGTTGCGCGACGAGGGATGGTTCGAGCATGTCGGGGCGCTCCTTGTGCAGATGGGTGCGGGCGGGTGCGGGGGCTGGCGGCGGCAGGCCGGTCAGATCTTGCCGACGAGGTCGAGCGACGGGGCCAGGGTGTCCTCGCCCTCCTCCCACTTGGCGGGGCAGACCTCGCCCGGGTGCTCGCGCACGTACTGGGCGGCCCTGACCTTGCGGAGCAGCTCCTCGGCGCTGCGGCCGATGCCCTCGGCGGTCATCTCCACGTACTGGATCACCCCGTCGGGATCGACGAGGAAGGTGGCCCGGTCGGCCAGGCCCTCGCCCTCTCGCATGACCCCGAAGTTGTTGGTGACCACGCCGGTGGGGTCACCGAGCATCGGGTACTGGATCTTGGAGATCGTGGCTGAGGTGTCGTGCCAGGCCTTGTGGGTGAAGTGGGTGTCGGTCGAGACCGAGTACACCTCGGCCCCCATGCCCTGCAGCTCGGAGTAGTAGTCGGCCAGGTCGCCGAGCTCGGTGGGGCACACGAAGGTGAAGTCGGCCGGGTAGAAGAACACGACCGACCACCTGCCTCGGAGGTCGTCGTCGCTGACCTCGACGAACTCGCCGTTGTGGAAGGCGGTGGCGGTGAAGGGCTGGATCTCGGTGTTGATGGTCGCCATCTGAATGGTCCTCCGGGGGATGTCGATCGCTTCTGATTCGTGATCGTCACCATATATGGGATCTGACGTTTCCATTGGTCATGACGATTGATTGTGGGGATGCCACCGATAGGTCCTCTCGATCGGGCATCGGGGCAGCACAACTCATGGGACGGCGCGGCAGACTGGATCCACTCACGGGAAACGGAGGGGTCACCGTGGCCGTCGCGCTCAACCACACGATCGTCGCCGCACGCGATGCCGAAGGATCGGCCCGGTGGGCTGCCGAGCTGCTCGGGCTGCCGCCACCGGCGCCGTTCGGCCACTTCTGGGTGCTCGAGACCGCCAACGGCGTGAG
>JBKGZW010000283.1:0-2795 GCA_046543225.1 Acidimicrobiales bacterium | reverse complement strand
GTCACGTGCGACGGCACCGCGTAGAAGTGGCGGAACAGCTCGTAGGTGCCGTCGATCAGGTGGACCTGCATGTGCCCAGTCTTGCTGAGGTGACCCCGCGTTCGCTCACCCTCGACGAGGGGCCGGGCCGAGACTGCGGGCGAAGAAGCGGCTGCACTCGTCTCGTTCGAACGCTGGGATGCCGAGGTGGGGGCCTGGGTTCAGGTGCATGGTCTTGTGCTCGGACCCGAAGAGGTCGAACAGCTCGAAGGCCCGCTCGATCGGGTGGCCGCCGTCGTCGCGCTGGCACAAGAACAGCAGCGGAGCGGTGAGCTGGCGCGCCCATCGGAGGTACTCGTCGTGGCCGGGACGGGACACGGTGCTGGCCAGACCGAGCACGGCGCAGGTGATACGGGGTTCGGTCGCCACGAAGGGAAGGCCGATGCTGGTCCCCATCGACACGCCCCACCAGCCGGTCGGTCCGGCGCCGACGCCGTCGAGCTGCTCGACCACGTCGAGCACGACGCGCCAGTCCTCCACCCCACGCACGAACAGCGACGAGTAGGGATCGCCGGGCTCACCCCGGTGGCGGGGCTTGGACATGTCGGTCTTGGTGGCGCGCCGCCGGAAGGCCTCGCGCTGTTCCGGGGTGACGCGCTCACCGTGTCCGGGCGCGTCGATCGACACGCACGCGTAGCCGTGGGCGGCCACCAGGGTCCGGGCGAGCGCGACGAGGTTGGGGGCGAACCGATCCTGGGTGCCGCCGTGACCGAAGAGCACCTTCGGGCGAGGCGTGTCCGCGCCGACCGGCGTCCAGACCACCCCCGGCACCGTCTGGCCGTCGCGGACGAGCTCGAAGGTGCGGCTGCGGATGCCGGCGGCGGTCGTGTCGGCGGTGATCTCCATGTGGGCCTCTGCCTCTGGAGCCAGCTCAGCGATGAAGGACGCCGCGACGCCCTTCCTGCTGGCTCGGATAGCGCTCCATGAACAGCCGTTCGTCGCGGTGGGGATCCTCGACCGCGAGCGGTGGCACGTCGAAGTGCATGACCGTGCGGCGCTCGAGGTCATAGGGAGCCCACTCGGGCACTGCGCCGCAGTTGGGGTCGCCGGTGCGGGCGAAGGCGAGCCACGACTCGCTCATCGCATCGGCCATGGCCGAGGTCTCGTCGGTGGCGGGGCCCACCATGTCGGGGGCCATGTCCACGTTGTCGAACATGAAGGGCAGGTCGAGCGAGTGCGGCGTGACCCGGCGACCATCCTCGACGGGAGTGCGCCACATCACACGATAGGACCACACCGGCGCACCACCGCCGGCGGCCTGGGCGGCCTTGCGTTCGGTCTGCAGCACGCTGTCGCGCCAGTAACCGCGGGCGGTGGCGATGGTGAACAGCACCTCGGAGGCCGGGGCGTTCGGGGTCGAGCTCCGCACGATGCGGACGGCTTCATCGACGTCGCTGCGATCGATGAACCGCTCGAGTCTGTCGGGCAGCTCGTCGTCTCCGATGTCGAAGGTGGCGGGGTCCATGGTGCCGAGCTGGTTGGACAGCTCGGTGCGGCAGGTGCCGATCATCATCGGCACCGACGCGGCCGTCGGGGGCGCGTCGGGGTCCCACGGGTGGCGGCCGAAGACGACGTCGTCGACTGCGGGTGAGAAGCGGCGACCCACCGCCCGTCCTGCTCGCAGGAGGTCCTTCATCGGGAGGTCCTGGAGTCGCCTGGCCTGATCGGCCGGGATCTCGAGCTTGTGCAGGAGCCGTTCGGCCAGCTCGTTGGCCCGCTCTCGGGTGATCAGTCGCAGGTGTGAGCCGCTCTGGACGATGCCCCGGTGAACCAGCCCGGACGCAAGCGGGGAGGCGGTGGCCAGGCTGACCTTGCGACCGCCGCCGGACTGGCCACAGATCGTCACGTTGCCGGGGTCGCCGCCGAACGCCGCGATGTTCGTCTGCACCCACTTCAAGGCGGCGACGATGTCGAGGAACCCGGCGTTGACCGATCTGTCGAAGTCGTCACCGATGATGTCGGCGAGGTGTAGGTGTCCCATCAACCCCAGGCGGTGGTTGATCGTGACGACGACGACGTCGCCGCGCCGGGCCATGTTCACTCCGTCGTAGAGCATCATCGATCCGGTGCCGGCCTCGAAGCCGCCGCCATGGAGCCAGACCAACACCGGACGGGAGGCATCGGCGGGACCCGGGGTCCAGACGTTGAGCACGAGGCAGTCCTCGCCGATCTCGGGGCGGTTGCCCTCGAAGCCGCCCTTGGCCAGCCAGGTACGGGGCTGGGGTGCGGTGTCGCCGTAGAGGCGGGCATCGCGCACGCCGGTCCAGGGATCTGGTGGCTGGGGCGGGCGGAACCGGTTCGCGCCACTGGTGGGGGCACCGTAGGGGATCCCACGATAGATGCTGATGCCGTCGCGCACCGCTCCTCGGACCTGGCCGTCGGCGGTCGTCACGATCGGGCTGTCGACCGACTCGTCTGGCACCATCTGCACCCCCCCCTGGCGTTCCATCACACGGAACGGAGTTCGGTCTGCCAGAATAGCGCGGGTGAACAGCGCCGTCGCCAAGAGCTTCCACATCCTCGAGGCGCTCTCGACGCGGGGGCCGCTGCGGCTCTCGACGCTGGCCGACGAGCTCGGGCTCGGCAAGAGCACCGTCCACCGGGTGCTGGCCGAGCTCGGCGAGCTCGGCTATGTCGAACAGGAGCAGGACTCGGGCCGCTATCGCCCGACACTGCGGACCTGGGAGCTCGGCACCTCGGTCGTGGCCGATCTCCCGGTCAAGCAGGTCGCGGCCGGTGCCCTCGCAGACCTGCAC
>JBKGZW010000077.1:0-13437 GCA_046543225.1 Acidimicrobiales bacterium | reverse complement strand
CGGCCTGTAGGCGGGATTCTGTCCTCGGGTCCGTTGCCGGGGTCCCGATGGGTGACCATCCATCTGTGCGGCCTACCTGTGGGCTGTCCCTGACGGGACGGACGGGCCGCCCATACCCACGACTTGGCCTTGCTCCGGGTGGGGTTTGCCGAGCCGCCCGGGTCGCCCCGGGCGCTGGTGCGCTCTTACCGCACCGTTTCACCCTTGCCTGTGCCCGGCGAACCGGGCCATCGGCGGTCTGTTCTCTGTGGCACTTTCCTGCGGGTCGCCCCGACTGGCATCTCGCCAGCACCCTGCCCTGTGGAGTCCCGACCTTCCTCGACCTGGTCGATGCCAGGCCGCGGTCACCCGGCCGACTCACCGTCGCCACCAGTGTGCCCGCTCGCGGCCACCGCGGCTACTCGACGATGAGGGTGCCCTCCATGCCCGGGTGGTTATTGCACCAGTACTCGTACTCGCCCGGTTCCTCGAAGGTGTGGGTGAACCCGTTTCCGGTGCGGATGGTGCCCGAGTTGAGCTCTTCGCTGAAGGTCACGGTGTGGGGCGCGGAGCCCTCGTTGACCCAGGTCACCGAGTCGCCCGCCGACACGGTGGCCTCCTCGGGCTCGAAGCGGAAGTTGTGGATCTCGATGTCGGCTTCGCCAGGGTCGGGATCGCCACCCGGGGTGATCGTGATCCCGGTGCTGTCATCGCCGCCGCCCCCGCCGTCGCCGGCCGCTGAGTTCCCGCCCTCGCCACTGCAACCCGCCACGAGCAACGCGGCCACCGCGACCACGCCCGCCAGCTGAACCGATCCGATCCGACGACGTGCCATGTGACTCCTCAATACGTTGGTGTTCCTGGATCGAGGCACTGGTTCCCCCCAACACCTCCTGTCGTGACGACAGTCACACTGTAGGCGCGATCGGTGGGGCGCTTGTAGTCAGGCCCGAGCCAGGCGCCGTACGCGCCTCCGACCCGGCTCAGAAGTCGAGCGCCGACAGCTCGCCGTGCCACCCGGCGGCTCGTTCCACCGCGCTGCGCCACTGGTCACGATCGAGGCGGCCGGTCGGCTCCACCCGCTCGCGTGGCTCCCATCGCTGCGCGATGGCACCTTCGTCCTCGATGAGACCGGCGCCCAGCGCGGCGAGATAGGCGGCGCCGAGGGTGGTGGCCTCGAGCACCGGCGAGACCTCGACGACCTTGCCCGTTGCGTCGGCGAGGGCCTGGACGAACGTCGGGTTGGCGCTCATCCCCCCGTCGACCCGTAGCTGGTCGATGGTGCGGCCCGACTCGGCCTCGGCCGCCTCCACGAGGTCGGCACCACGGTGGGCGATCCCTTCGAGCACGGCTCGAACGATGTGGGACCGGTCCGAACCCCGGGTGATGCCGAGCAGGGTCCCGCGAGCCCCGTAGTCCCACCGGGGGGTCCCCAAGCCGAGCAGCGCCGGCACGTACACCACGCCGCCGCTGTCCGCGCACGAGGCCGCCACCTCGTGCGACTCGGCCGCGTCCGAGAGCAACCCCAGGTCCTCGACCAGCCAGTCGACGTTGGACCCCGCCGACAACATGATCGCCTCGAGCCCCCACGAGGTGGTGTCGTCGCGCGACATGGCGACGATGGGGAACGTACCCGCGGGGCCACGCTCGGCAGATGCGGGAGCGTCGTCGCCGAGCCACATGTCGAGCATGCCACCGGTGCCGAAGGTGATCTTGGTCATCCCCGGCCGGACGCATCCCTGTCCGATCAGTGACGCCTGTTGATCACCGGCGATGCCGGTGATCGGTGGCGCGCCGGCCAGCACGGTGGCGGGACCGACGCCCCCGGCCGAGTCGACCACCGTCGGCAGACATGACTCGGGGATCCGGAGCGCGTCGAGCACGCGCTGGTTCCAGCGGCCGGCGTCGCCGGTGAGGAGCCCGGTGACCGCGGCGTTGGTCCGGTCGGTCACGTGGTGGGTGCCGCCGGTGAGGTGCCACACCAGCCACGAGTCGACGGTCCCGAAGCACAGGTCGCCCGAACGATCCGGATCGGCGGCGTCGAGCAGGTGGGCGAGCTTGGTGGCCGACTGGTTCGGCGCCAGACGGATGTCGTCGGCCTGCAGCGTGAGGCACTCGCCGACGGTGCGGAGGTCCTGCCACCCGATTCCGGGGCCGACCGGTCGGCCGCTGTCCCGCTCCCAGACCACCGTCGACGCTCGCTGGTTGGCGATGCCCACTGCTGCGACCTCGCCCACCTCGGCCAGGACCGCCTGGGCCGTCTCGAGTGCGGCGTGGGCCATGTGTGAGGCATCGAACTCGACCAGGCCGGGCATCGGGGTCGACGGCACCGCCCGGACGTGGCGCTCGCTGATGATCGTGCCGTCGGGGTCGACGGCCGCGGCGCGGATGCCGCTGGTCCCCACATCGATCACCAACACCTGCATCGCGGTCCTCCTCGAAGAGATCAGGGCCACTCCACCTCTCCGAAGGGATCGGGCAACCCGAGCTTGCCGGGGTTCAGGATCCCGTTGGGGTCGAGCGATGACTTCACCGCGGCCAGCACCGTGTGGGCCGGCCCCAGTGCTTCGGCCATGAACCGGGCCCGGTTGAGCCCCACGCCGTGATGATGGCTGAGCGCGCCCCCGCCGGCCAGCACAGCCCGGGTGCCGGCATCCCAGCAGCGCCGGTACATGGCGTCGCGGTCGCCGTCGGGTGGACGGCCGGCGAAGGTGAAGTAGAGGCAGGCGCCGTCGACATAGGCGTGGGACTGGTGTGCCGATGCTGCCCGGACCCCGTCGATCTGTTGGAGGGCATCCATGGTGGCCCGGTAGATCCCGGGAAGGGCCGACCACGGCGCCGAGATCTCCATGGTGTCGACGACGAAGTGGTTGCCGATGAGGCTCTCCAGCGCCGAGACCTCGTTGCGGTGGTCGAGCCACCGTTCGACCAGCGACTCGTCGAGCACCTCGGCGTCGGCGCACTCGGCGGCGACGATGGCCATGTTGGCCTCGACGGTGACCGGGTCGCCTTCGTCGAGGATGAGGGCCACGTTGGCTTGGCCGGTCTGGTAGCTGCGATCGGACTCGACGGCGTCGTAGAGCCGCAGCACCGCGGGGTCGGCGCCGCGGCGCAGGATCCGGCGGCAGGCCTCCATCCCCTCGTCCCACGTCGCGAACCCGTAGGCGCGGTGGGCTTCGACCTCCGGTGCCGGACGCAGCCGCAGGCGCGCACCGGTGATGACCCCCAGCGTCCCCTCGGACCCCACGAAGAGCTGGGTGAGGTCGGGACCGACCGCCGCACGGGGGGCGCCCCCGGTGGAGATGATCGTCCCGTCGGCCAGCGCCACGTCGAGGCCGACGACGAGGTCCTCGATCTTGCCGTAGCGGTTCGACAACTGGCCGGCGGATCGGCACGCAAGCCACCCGCCCACCGTGGACAGCGACACCGACTGTGGCCAGTGCCCGAGGGTGAGCCCGTGGTCGTCGCGCAGCCGGGTCTCGAGGTGGTCGCCGAAGGTGCCGGCGGCGACGTCGGCGGTCAGGGAGCTGCTGTCGACGTCGTGGACCCCGGACAACCCGGTCAGATCGAGTGCGACACCGCCGTGGATCGGAACCGATGCCCCGCACACGCCGCTGCGACCAGCGGTGGCGGTGACCGGCACCCGGGCCTGGTCGCAGATCCTCAACACCGCCGCCACCTCCTCAGGGGTGCTGGGCCTGGCCACCACCGCGGCCAGGGCCGGTACCTGGTTCTCGAGCGCCCACATCATCGCCAGGGGCCACCAGTCCCTCGATGCCTCGCTGCGCGTCGTGGCGTCGACCGACACGTCAGCGCACGCATCGCCGAGGCGCACCAGGGTGGGTTCGTCGACCTCGACCGGTCGGGTCCGTACCCGTGCAGTGCTGGTGGCGGCATCGGGAAGGTCGATGGGTGGGGTGGGTGCGCCCGAGCCCGGGTCGGGCAACGGCGTGGGGAAGCGGGTCACGACCCCACCGCAGTGGAGTCGACCGCGGGGAGGGCGGCGGATCGACGCTCGGCAGCCACCGCGGCCCGATGGGCCTCGGCTGCTGTGTGGCGCTCGTCGCTGGTCCAGCCGAGGTCGTCGCCCATCAGCTCGGCCACCTCGTCCGCCACCGCGACCGAAGCGGCCGCGTCCCGCAAGCGCAGCGGCACCCGCCGGGTGAGCACATCATCCACGCAGGTCGCCATCTCGTATCGGACGGCGTAGCGAACCTCGGCCCGGACGAAGGGATGGTCGGGGCTGAGTCGGTGGCCGAGGCTGGGATCGTGGTCGATCATCGCGATGAGGGTCCGGGCTTCACCCCCATAGCGTTCCACCAGGTGGGCAGAGACCGGATCGTCGGCGTCGTCGCGGGCCGCGTCGAAGCCCTCGGCGCCGCGCAGCGCGAGCTTGCTGGTCCGAGAGCGCTTGGCGATCCGCCCACGAACCCGCTCGCCGAGCTGGGAGACGACGGCATCGACGGTGTCGGCGGCCATCTCGCGATAGGTGGTGAGCTTGCCGCCGGTGATCGAGACCAGACCGTCGTCGTCGACCTGGACCCGGTGGCGACGGGACAGATCTGCCGTGCGGCCGCTGCCCCCGGTCTTCACCAGCGGCCGCAGCCCCGCCCAGGTGCCGGTGATGTCGTCGGCGGTGATCGGGTCCTGGATGGAACCGTTGATGGCGCGGAGCAGGTAGGCGATGTCGTCGGGGGTGCACCGAGGGTCGTCGAGGGGGCCGTCGTAGTCGGTGTCGGTCGTGCCGATGTAGGTCTGGTCGCCGCACGGCACCACGAACACCGAACGCCGGTCGCCGGGGACCGGTACCACCGCCGCGATCTCGTTGCGGATCTTGTCCCACGGCACCGTGATGTGGATCCCCTTCGCCGGTCGGATCGTGTCCGGCGGATCGCTCTGGCCGAGTCCCCGGAGCTCGTCGGCCCATACGCCGGTGGCGCTCACCACCGTGTCCGTCCTCACCTCGATGACCTCGCCGTCGACCTCGACGGAGACGCCGTCGAGCCGGCCGCCGTCGCCGACGCTCAGCCCCACGACCCCGGCCCGGTTCACCACCACCGCGCCGTGATCGAGCGCCGCGGTCCGGGCGACGGTGAGGGTCAGGCGGGCATCGTCGGTGGCGGCGTCGTAGTAGAGGTAGGCCCCGGCAAGCCGGTCGGCGGGAAGGGTCGGCATGTGCTCGAGCGCCTCCTCGGTCGAGAGCCGCTTGTGGAGCTTGCCGATGCGGGCGCCTCCGGTGAGGTCGTACATCCACATCGCCTTGCCCAGTGCCCACGCCAGCTTGCGGTTGAACAGTCCGTCGCGGGTGAAGATCGGCAACAGGAAGGGCAGCACCCGCACCAGATGAGGTGCGTTGCGACGGAGGCGTTGGCGCTCGGCGAGGGCCTCGTACACCAGCCGGATGTCTCCCTGCTGCAGGTATCTCAGCCCACCGTGCACCAACTTCGAGGACTTCGACGAGGTGCCGGAGGCGAAGTCGTCGCGCTCGACCAGCGCGGTCCGCAGCCCACGCGACGCGGCGTCGAGGGCGACACCGGCGCCGGTGATCCCGCCACCGACGACCACCACGTCGAAGGAGGTGTCGCGAAGACGGTCGAGGGCGGTGGCTCGATCGAAGGTACCGGGGCCCATGGGGGGAGTGCTCCTGGCGGGGGGTGGCGCCGAACGCCCCGAGCCTATTGCGCCACCTGCCCGGTTCAGCAATCAGCAGGAAGTGCCAAATGACAACGTTTGCAGATTAGGTCGGTCGGCGCTAGGTTGATGACCGTGAAGTCACCCGACGAGCTCACCGACCTGTTCCGGGCACGGGGCCTCAAGGTCACGCCCCAACGGCAGCTGATCTTCCGGGTCCTGCACGACCAGCTCGCCCACCCCACCGCCGATGCGGTGTACGCCAGGACGAGCGCCGAGATGCCGACCATGTCGCTGCGGACCGTCTACCAGACGCTCAACGACCTCACCGCCATGGGCGAGATCACACACATCGACCTTGGCACCGGCTCGGCACGCTTCGACACCAACCTCGACACGCACCAGCATCTGGTGTGCGATCGCTGTGGTGCGGTTCGTGACGTCGTGGTCGACTTCACGACCATCGACCTCGACGAGGGCATCCTCGAGGGGTTCACGGTGTCGTCGACCGACATCGTCTTCCGGGGCCGGTGCGCCACCTGCGCCGACTCCGAGCATCTGTCATCCACCCGCCTCCCCAAGGAGAACACCAGCCATGCCTGACCTGAAGGGCACCAAGACCCACGAGAACCTGAAGGAGGCCTTCGCCGGCGAGAGCCAGGCGAACCGGCGCTACCTCTACTTCGCCCAGAAGGCCGACGTCGAGGGCTACCCCGATGTCGCCGCGCTGTTCCGCTCGGTCGCCGAGGGTGAGACCGGCCACGCGTTCGGCCACTTCGACTTCCTGGCCGAGGCCGGCGATCCCGTGACCGATGTGGCCGTCGGCTCGACCGAGGACAACCTCAAGTCGGCCGTCGAGGGCGAGACCTACGAGTACACCGAGATGTACCCCGGCTTCGCCAAGACCGCACGCGAAGAGGGCTTCGACGAGATCTCGGAGTGGCTCGAGACCTTGGCCCGCGCCGAGAAGAGCCACGCCGGCCGCTTCACCGAGGGCCTCAACAACATCTCCTGACGTCGTCTGGTGCCGCCGCCCGAGTTGGCGGCGGCGCCGGTCCACCTCCGGCCTGCCTGCTGCCCTCGACCCGACGCGCTAGGAGCACGTTCTCGTGACCACCACGTATGACCCGTTCCACCCCCGGTACTTCGACGAAGCCGACCTCCGGGAGGAGATGACCCGGGTCTACGACCTCTGCCACGGCTGTCGGCTGTGCTTCAAGTTCTGCGACGCGTTCCCGTCGCTGTTCGAGATGATCGACGAGCACGACGATCAGGACGCGGCCAAGCTCACCCCCGAACAGCAGGATCGGGTCGTCCACGAGTGCTTCCAGTGCAAGCTCTGCTACGTGAACTGCCCCTACATCCCGGGCCAGAGCGAGTGGAAGATCGACTTCCCGAGGCTGATGATGCGGGCCGAGCAGACCCTCCACCGCACCAACAACAAGACGGTCGGCACCAGACTCACCGATCAGGCCCTCGGTCGCACCGACCTGGTGGGCAAGGTCAACACCACCTTGGCCCCCATCGCCAACAAGGCCATCGCCAAGCCGGGCTCGCCGGTGCGCAAGGCCATCGAGAAGACCGTCGGCATCGCATCCGAGCGGGTCCTGCCGCCCTACAACCGACAGCGCTTCAGCACGTGGTTCAAGAAGCGGGCCTCGCAGCTGCGGGGCGATCCCAAGGGCACGGTCGCCCTCTTCCCGACCTGCATCGTCGAGTACCAGAACGCCGCGGTGGGCCACGACATGGTCAAGGTGTACGAGCACAACGGGGTCGAGTGCTCGCTCCCCGAGGGCCAGCAGTGCTGTGGGGCACCGCTGTTGCACCAGGGCGACGTCGACGCCTTCGTCAAGCAGGGTCGCAAGAACGTCGAGGTGCTGGCCAAGGCGGTCCGCGCCGGTCGCGACGTCGTGGTGCCCCAGCCCACGTGCAGCTACATCATCAAGTTCGACTACCGCGACTACATCGGCGGGACCGACGCCGAGATGGTGGCCGCGCACACCTTCGATGCCGCCGAGTACCTCATGAAGCTGCACAAGGAGACCGAGGACGGACTCGATCGGGAGTTCCCCGGCCCGGTTCCCGAGACCCTCACCTACCACGCCCCGTGCCACCTGAGAGCCCAGAACATCGGGCTCAAGAGCCGCGACCTGCTCAAGCTCACCGGCACCAAGATCTCGCTGGTGGCGGAGTGCTCGGCGATCGACGGCACGTGGGGCCTGAGGGCCGAGAACTACGAGATGTCCCGCAAGATCGCCAAGAAGATGGCGACCGCCATCGACAAAGCCGACAGCGAGGTCGTCTCGGGCGACTGCAACCTGGCCAATGGCGGCATCGTGCAGGAGACCGGCCGTGCGCCGCTGCACCCGCTGCAGGTCATGGCCCGCGCCTACGGCATCCCAGAGGAGGAAGCCAGATGAGCACCTCGACCAGTTCCCGCAAGCTCACCCTTGCCGACATCGCCGACCAGCGCGCCTATGAGCGTGAGCGCGACGAGTTCCGTCGCCAGATCGTGGCCCTCAAGCGCACGCGGCGTGTCTCGGTCGGACCCGTGGTCACCCTGTTGTTCGAGAACCGCGACACCATCCGCTTCCAGATCCAGGAGATGGCCAGGGTCGAGAAGCTCATCAGCGACGAGGCCATCGAGGGCGAGCTCAAGGTCTACAACCCGCTCGTCCCCGACCCCGGCATGCTGTGCGCCACCCTGTTCCTGGAGCTGACCGAGGAGGAGCAGCTGCGCGAGTGGCTCCCCAAGCTGGTGGGGATCGAGCGGGCCGTGAAGCTGCGCATCGGCGAGGGAGACGACGCCGTCGAGGTGAGCTGCATCCCCGAAGCGTCCCACGAGGCTCAGCTCACCCGCGAGGAGACCACCGCCTCGGTCCACTACATCTGGTTCCAGCTCACTCCCGACCAGATCGAGCGGTTCGCAACCGGGCCGGTCTCGGTGGTGATCGACCACGATCACTACCAGCACTCGACCCCGCTCGCCCCCGAGACCGTGGACGAGCTGCTCAGCGACCTTCGCGACTGATCGTCGCCGCGATCTGTTCCGCCAGCTCCACGTCGCCGGCGGTGGTGAGCTTGATGTTGTCGGATTCGCCGGGGACGACCCGTGCCGACAGACCGGCGAATCGGGCGACCACCTCCGCGGTGTCGACGCCGTCGAAGCCCTCGTCGGTCGCATCGCGGTAGGCCGCCAGCAACGGCCCCGCGGCGAAGGCCTGCGGGGTCTGCACCCGGCGGAGCGTCGCGGGGTCGAGACGTTGCGCCGTCGCCCCGTCGCCGGCCACCTGGTACACCGGTCGCGCCGGCTCGAGGCCAGGGATCGCCGCACCGTGGTCGACTGCGGCAGCGATCACCCGGTCGACCAGTGCGAACGAGGCGAACGGGCGGGCCCCGTCGTGCACCACCACCACGTCGAGGCCGCCCACCTCCACCGTCGGTCGCAGCAGTTCGAACGCTGCCTGTTCGCTGGCGGCTCGGCTGGCTCCGCCGGTCACGGTGTGGACGGTGGTGCCGAGGTCGAGCTGACGCCGCACCTCACCGAAGGCGGCTTCATCGCCGGCGCGCACGGCGACGACGATCGAGACGACGTCAGGGTGGGCGTCTAGGGTCAGTAGCGACCATGCGAGCAGCGCACGCCCCCCGATCGTCAGATAGACCTTGTTGGAGCGCGGCCGACCGGCCCGGGCGTCGGCGCTCAACCGCGTTCCCGATCCGCCGGCCAACAGCACCGCAGCGACCCGTGACCCCTCGGCACCCATGCCCGCACCGTACCTGGCGACGGGAGCTCTGGTGGTGAGGCAACAACCCAGTCACGACCCCACGATCGTCATCGTGTTGTCCGATGACGACCCCGGACAGCTCACCCACGAGGCCATGGAATCGCTCGTCGCTCGCCTCCAGGCGGCCCCCGAACTGGACGCGATCGGACCGTTCGCCTCGGTCGTGGACGCCCACAAGGTCATCGACGACGACGGCCGGGTGGAACAGACCCTCGACCGCTCGACGCTGGCGCACCTCGGCCGCCCGGCAGCAGTGCGACGACAGGCACTGGAATCGGGTGAGATCAACCGGATAGGGCGGTGGTGAGCGTGGATGCATTGATCTGGACAGCCCCGTGCCTGCGGGGCCATACTCGCCGTTCCGCCGCCATCTGTCCCGATGGACCGGACCACTGGCGGCCCGATCCGTTCCCAACCCATCGAGTTGTCCATCATGAGCCAGTCCTGGCGGCAGCAGGCCGCATGCCGAGGACTCGATCCGAACATCTTCTACCCGGCGATCGACGAAGAAGCCGATGCCGATCCGGCCAAGGCGGTGTGCGCGGTGTGTCCGGTCCGCCAGGCCTGCCTCGAACACGCGCTCAGTCGACGCGAACGCGACGGCGTCTGGGGCGGTGCCACCGAGAAGGAACGTCGTCGCATCATCCGGCAGCGCCGCCGCACCGCCTGACCCCCGCAAGGGTGACGACATGAGCCGTCCGACCCTCGAGGAGCTCGGCGGCTGGCCAGCGGTGCTGGGGCCGCTGTCCACCGGGACCCACCTCACCGCCGACCAGGCCCACGCAACCCTGCGGGAGATCCTCGCCGGAAACGCCAGCGATGCCCGCATCGCGGCGTTCATCGTGGCATTGCGTCTCAAGGGCGAGACGGTCGAGGAGGTCAGCGGCATGGTGGACGCGATGCTCGACGCCTCCGAGCCGCTCGATCTCCCGCCCGGTGCGGTCGACATCGTCGGCACCGGGGGTTCGCCGACCCGGCGCATCCACGCCCTCAACGTGTCGACGATGGCGGCGATCGTCACATCGGCCGCCGGTGTCCCGGTCTGCAAGCACGGCAACCGCAAGGCCTCCTCCACATCGGGTTCGTTCGACCTCCTCGACGAACTGGGCATCGCCATCGAGCTCGACGGGGCAGCGGTGGCCCAGTGCGTCCGCGACGCGGGCGTCGGGTTCGCCTTCGCCCGGGCGTTCCATCCAGCCATGCGCTTCGCCGGACCGGTGCGCGCCGAGCTCGGCATCCCCACGGTGTTCAACCTCCTCGGCCCGCTGTCACACCCCGGCGGCATCACCCGCCAGGTGATCGGGGTCGGCGACCACCGGGTCATCGACCTCGTGGCGGGGGTGCTGGCCGCTCGTGGAGCTGAGCGTGCGCTGGTGGTGCACGGTTCCGACGGCCTCGACGAGATCACGCTCACCGGGCCGACCACCATCCACGAGGTCCGCGACGGCGACGTTCGGGTGTGGGACCTGTATCCGGCGACGGTCGGCCTCGCGGTCAGGCCAGCCGAGGAGCTGCGCGGCGGCGATCCCGCCGCCAACGCTGAGCTGGCGCGCAGGATGCTGGCCGGCGAACCCGGCCCGGTACGCGACATCGTCGTGCTCAACGCTGCCGCGGGCCTGTGGGTCGGCGGAGCGGTCGACGACATCGCCGCCGGGGTCGACGCAGCCGCGGCCGCGATCGACGACGGTCGCGCTGCGGCCACCCTCGAACGGGTGGTGAAGGTGTCGGGCGCCGCCGCTGTCTAGTGGTGGCGGGAGGTCGCCGAGAGTGTGGTGCCGGTGGGTCGGAACCGGGGGAGCGGTTCGGGCAGCTCGGTGACGGTGAGGTCGCCGCCGACGATGCGGATCCGCGCTGTGTTGGCATCGAGCCAGCGTGCGACCGCCAGCAGCTCGTCGATCTCGTCGCGCCCTGGAACCGTCCGAGGACCATCGAGCTGGGCCGGGGGCAGCGCTGGCTCCAACCCGGGTAGCGGGTCTGGAGGTGGTGGGCCGCTCCACGCTGCGAGGAAGTGCCCGTCGCGAAGGGCCACGCCCCCGTCGGCCAGCTCGATCAGCAGGTGCCCGGTGGAGCGGAGACGCTCGACGCTGCGTCGTCGCTCGAGGGCGCTGGCCAAGGCGGCGGCACGGTCGCGCATGTCGGCAGCCTCCTCGTAGCGCTCGGCCCGAGCCAGCTCGTGCATCTTGGTCGCGAGCGGCTCCAGCAGCAGCGCCGGTTCGGAGGTGATGCCCGCGACCACGCGATCGACCAGTGGCGCGTACTCGGACTCGGTGACCGCGCCGGCGCAGGGACAGGTGGCGACGCCGAGCTGCGCCGCGGCGCACGGGGCCGAGCGCGGGTTGGCTCCGGGTCGTGCGGTGCAGCGGCGGATGGGAACCGCCGTCTCGATGGCCTCGGCCACCTGGCGGGCCGCCGCTGTCGAGCTGAGCGGCCCGAGGTAGATCGCGGCGTCGTCGCGGACCTGCTTGGTGATGGACAGGCGGGGGAAGCGTTCGGTGGTGAGCTTGAGGTAGGTGTAGCGCTTCCACCGCTTGAGCTGGGAGTTGAAGCGGGGCTGGTGCACCTGGATGAGGCGGATCTCCGACACCGCTGCCTCGAGGTCGTTGACACAGCGTCGGTGGTCGATGCGGTGGGTCTCACGAAGCATCTGGGGCACCTTGCGCCGATGATCGCCGGAGAAGTACGAGCGCACCCGCTGGCGCAGGTTGGATGCTTTGCCGACATAGAGGACCTGCCCGTTGACGTCGCGAAAGAGATAGACGCCCGGAGCGCGGGGGAGCGAGTCGGTGAGGGCGAGCTTGGCCACCTGTGGGTGGCCGGCCAGCTTGGGGAGGGACAACAGGTCGTCGAGGCCGGTCACCCCGAGCCGCCCCACGCGCTCGATCAGCAGATGCAACAGGTCGCCGGTGGCCAAGGCATCGTCGAGCGCCCGATGGCTCGGGCGATGGGGGAGCCGCAAGCGCTCGGCGAGGGTGCCGAGGCGACAGTTCGGGACCTCGTCGCGCAGGAGCCGGCGGGCGAGCGCCACGGTGTCGACCCGCCGGTTCGCCAGCCGAGCGCGCCCGGATCGGGTGAGCGCGGCATCGAGGAACCCGGTGTCGAATCGCACGTTGTGCCCGACCAGCACCGCATCGCCGATGAACTCGAGCAGCGCGGGCAGCACCGCCTCGATGCGCGGGGCCGGGACGACCATGGCGGTGGTGATGCCGGTCAGCACCGTGATCTCGGGGGGAACGGCCATCCCGGGGTTCACCAGGGTCTGGAAGGTGCCGACGCACTCGCCACCGCGCAGTTTCACCGCCCCGATCTCGGTGATGCCACAGGTGCTCGGTGAACCACCGGTCGTCTCGAGGTCGATCACACAGAAGGTGACCTCGTGCAGGGGCTGGCCGAGATCGTCGAAGGAGCGCTGGATGTTCCGGGCCGGTGTCGGGCGGGCCATCATCCCGGTGTAGTCGAACACGCGTTCGTCTGCAAGTTCCGGGTTGCAGCCGCGTCCCTGTCGGGCGAGACTTGCCAGGTGGGTGGATCGAGGCGTACCGCATCGTTCGGAGCCTCAACCCTGTGCCACGACGGGAAGGCGGCGTCATGAACAAGCACCGGGACACCCGCCCGAGCTTCGAGGCGGCGGTCCATCGCGAACCGTCGGGGGCTCGGGTCGTCGTGCGGGGCGAGATCGACATCGCGACCGCCGAGCAGTTCGAGCAGCGGGTGCTCGAAGCCATCGACTCGGGCGGCCCAGTGGTGATCGACCTGTCGGGCACGAGCTTCCTGGACTCGACCGGCCTCAGCGCCATCGTGCGCCTGGTCGGTCGCCTGGACGCGGGCGGTGATGCCGAGGCGGCGCCGCTGGTCATCGAGGCACCGACCGTTCCGGTGGCCAAGACTCTTCAGATCAGCGGGATCGACCGACTCGTCTCCATCCGGGACGCGCCAACGGGAGGTTGACCCCTGAGCTGTGCGGCCTCGTCGCAGGTCGCACGGTACGCTCGGCTCACGTGAGCACGACCAGATACCGATGCACAGCCTGCGGCAACCTCACCCG
>JBKGZW010000076.1:0-13501 GCA_046543225.1 Acidimicrobiales bacterium | reverse complement strand
AACCGCCACGCGTCGTCGAGCTCGGACCACCGTCGTTCAGCCGTCGTCATCGCACCAACGATGCCCGATGCAGGAAGAATACCCATAGCCAGCCTTTCATCGGGTTGACGAGGCTGGTCTGCGGTCTTGACGGCATAGCTGCCGGCATGCCACCGCTGAAGCTTCTGGTCAAAGGACCCTGGCGACACCCGCCCCGCGGGCGGATGCTGGGAATCAGCCAGCGACGCGAGGACAGGCCGTGAGCGACAGGATCGACTCCCATGTCCGGGAGACCGACGCATTCACGTTCCGCATGGAGCGTGATCCACAGCTGCGCTCGACGATCACTGCCGTGGCCGTGTTCGACCGCTCACCGGACTGGGGTCTGCTGGTTGATCGTGTCGAGCGCGCCACTCGCCTGGTGCCATCGTTTCGTTCCCTCCTCGTTCCCAGCCCGTTGCACCTGGCACCACCCCGCTGGATCGTCGACCCCGACTTCGACATCGGCTGGCACCTCCGCCGAATCGAGGGTCCACCGAACCAGCCCGTCGACGTCGTGTTCGAACGAGCGCAGGTGGCCGCGACCACCGCGTTCGATCCAGCCCGACCGCTCTGGCGGTTCACGCTGTTCGAGGGGCTCGAGGGCGGAAAGGCGGCACTGGTCATGAAGGTGCACCACGCCTTGACCGACGGGGTCGGCGGTATCGCGCTCGCCGCGAACGTGGTCGACCTCACCCGAGAGCCCCACGACCTCGGGCCACTGCCCCCCGTCCCCGCACCACCGGTTCGCAGCCGTTCGGGGCACGACCTGATCGACGCAGGCGCCTTTGCCATCGGCCGCTGGAGCCGTCTGGCCGGTTCAGCTGCCCGGTCGGTCCCCTCCGGGTTGGTCCACGCGATGCGTGATCCGGGGGACGCCATGAGCGGGATGACCGCCACCGCCAACTCCATCGCCCGCTTCCTGCAGCCGGTCACCTCGACATCATCAACGGTGATGACCCGGAGGAGTCTGAACCGCCATTTCTCGCGCTCGGATGTCGAGCTGGCTGGCCTGCGGTCCGCGGCCCAGGCTGCAGGGGCGACGCTCAATGAT
Organism: Acidimicrobiales bacterium; assembly: GCA_046543225.1. Taxonomy (GTDB): domain Bacteria; phylum Actinomycetota; class Acidimicrobiia; order Acidimicrobiales; family SKKL01; genus SKKL01. The sequence goes on along the minus strand of JBKGZW010000076.1, from coordinate 12,429 downwards.
GCGTTCCTGGCGGGTGTCCTCGGCGCGATGCGCCGGTACCACGAGCACCACGGCGCGCCGGTGGGGTCCCTGCGGTTGACGCTTCCGATCAGCACCCGCAACGAGAACGACAGCGTCGGCGGCAACAGGGTCACCCTGATCCGGATCGAGATGCCGGTGGCGGTGATCGATCCGGTGGAACGGATGGACAGGATCAGCGATCTGGTCAGACGGGCGCGCGACGAGCCGGCACTTCGCTACTCCGAGGGAATCGCCAGCGCGCTCAACCTGCTTCCTCCGAGCGTCACCGGAAGCATGCTCAAGCACGTTGACCTGGTGGCGACCAACGTGCCGGCATTCCCCGAGCCGGTCTACATGGGTGGAGCCATGATCGAGGCGCTGTATCCGTATGCGCCGACGATCGGCGCGTCGGCCAACATCGGACTGCTGTCCTACAACGGGCGCTGCCACATCGGGGTGACGTCCGATCCGGCCGCGATCGCCGATCCCGAGATGTTCATGGGCTGCTTGACCGAGGGGTTCGACGAGGTGATCGCCACCTCCTGAGCAGGGCGCTGCATCGAATGCGGATCTCCCGATGTGCCGGTCGTGGACTCCCGAGGTCTGGTGAGGTCGGGGTGGGCGACCCGCTCGGTCAGTCCGGCGGAAAGGTGACCGGACTGCCGGCGGGCACCGTCACCGGTGGGGGCAGCTCGTCGTCGACGGAGCGGGTCGCGTCGGCGATGACCACGCCGCTCGACCCGGCGAGCACCACCGCGGCGGCGACTGCGACCACACGCGACCGCGACGTCCTCGAGGTCGCCGCCCAGGTTCCATCGGGAGCAAGGCCAAGCAGTCCATAGGTGTCGGCCCACACCAGCAGCGGCGGGAGCACGACGAGGGTGCTGAGGAGCGCCACGCTCACGTTGATGGCCACGATCAGGCCGAAGTCCGAGAGCAGAGGCAGCGCCGAGAAGATCAGCACCCCGAAGCCACCGGCGGTGGTGAGCGCCGACACGAAGAACGCCCGCCCCGTTCGGGCCGAGGCCACCCTCGTGGCCTCCCGGGGCGCCAGGCCTTTCCCGCGCTCTTCGAGGTAGCGACCGAGGATCAAGACGGTGAACTCACCGGCGATGGCGGCCACCAGGGGGCCACTGACGGTGGTGAGCGGGCTGAGGGTGATCCCGAGCAGTGCGACGAGCACCGCCGTGGAGCCCACCGCGATGAGGATCGGCACCAGCGCGAGGAGTGCCCTCGGCAGGTTCTGGAGCCGGATCAGCAACCACACGCCCACCAGGGCGATCGCGAGGTAGGTGAGGGCCGCCCGGTTGGCGGTGATGTTCTCCAACAGCCCGACACCGACCACTGCGAGCCCTGCCGGTGTCGCACTCGCGTTTGCGGGAAGGACCGCTCGGTCGCCAGGGGGCGCGACGATCGCCGCCTCGAGGCGCTCGATGAGCTCGGCGCGGTCCTCGAGCGAGGAGGGACCCACCCGCAGATTGATCTGGGCGGCGTTGCCGTCGTCGGCGACGAGGAGCTGCTGGATGTCCGACGGTGCCTGCTCGAAGGTCCTGAGCACGTCGATCCCGCGGGGAGCCAGCGGAGTGGCATCGGGAACGGCGATGAGGAACGACACCGTGGTGACCAAGCTCGAGGCGGCAGCCAGGTCGGGCTCGGCCGCGAGCTGCTCGAGGGTGAAGTCGTGCACGAATGCGCTGAGCTCGTCGGTGAAGATGCCTCCGGATCCCTCGCTCTCGACCTCCATGAAGATGCCGAGGGTGGTCGCGAACCCGGTCTCTGCTTCCAGGGTGCGGGCGTTGCGGATGGTGTCGGTGTCGGGGTTGGCCCAATTGATCGGATCGCTCTCGATCTCCACCCTGCCTTCCAGGGCGACACCGACGACGGGGATGCAGACGGCCAGCACCAGGAACGGGACCACCACCCAGCCAGGAGCCGACCCGAACCACGACACGACCGCTTCGATGCGGGGGCTGACCGCGGCGGTCTCGGTCGGCCACCGACGTTCCCTGAAGCCAAGCAGCGCCATGGGGAGCACATAGCCGGCCACGAGGAGCGCCACGATGCCGATGGCCAACAGCACCCCGAAGTCGCGCACCATCGGGACACGCGACACGAGCATGGTCAAGAAGGCGATCGCAGCGCCGACGGTGGCGACGACCAACCAGGGAGCCAGGCGGTGGGACGTCTCGGCGAAGGGCACCTCGTCCCTGTCGATCCCGATCTCCTCCTCGATGCGGTTGTGGACCTGGATGGCGAAGTCGATGCCGATTCCAATGAGGATCGGCAGACCCGAGATGGTGACGAGCGACAGGTCGAGCCCGCTGTATCCCACCAGCCCGAACGCCCAGATGACGCCTACGATCACCATGACCAGCGGAGCCAGACGCCACCGCACCCGGAAGGCCAGTACGAGGATGACCGCCATCACCACCAGTGCGAGCAGCCCGAGGGAGAGCATGCCGCCCTGGAGGTAGTTGTTGATGTCGGTGAGGAAGGTCGGGGTGCCGGTGACGATGGTCGAGGCGTTCTCGAAGGCGCGGCCCTCCATGGCCTCGAGGACCAGATCGTTGCCTCGCGCCAACTCGTCGAGGCTGGCGTTGCCCTGCAGCACCGCCGCGAGGATGGCGTTGCCACTGTTGGGCAGGAAGCCGCGCAAGGACTCTCGGATCCGCAGCTCGTCGGATGCGGCCTCGAGCAGGGTGCCGTCCGCGTCGACCGAGAAGCCGGAGTTGTCGAAGAGCAAGAACCGGACCCACTCGGGATTGGACAGATCCTGGTCGCCGGCGGCTCCCAAGCGCGCAGCAGTGATCCCCAGATCGGCCTGGCGGGCCTCGACTCCTGCGGGATCGGGCTCACGCTCGATCGCCTCGACCAGCACCTCGGTGGCCACGCCCGAGGTCACCAGGTTCGCGGTGAACTCGAGGGCGGTGAGCGGGCTGACCACCGACTCGATGGTGTCGTTCGCACGCAGCTCGGCCTCGATCGCCTCGAACGCCTCCACGTTGGCCGGGGTGAAGAGGTCTTCGACGGTGCGGCCCTCGTCCATGGTGAAGAGCACGACCATCGTCTCACCACCGAAGAGGTCTTGATAGGCCTCGTTCTCGACCGCGGCGCGCGAGTCGGGATCGAGGTAGCTGTCCTGACCAGTCGCGAACTCGAGGCGGGTCAACCCGAAGCCGAGCACCACGGTGACCAGGACCCCTGCCACGAGGACGGTCCCGGTGTGACCGCTCAGCCAGTTCCCGGCCTGTCGCCAGCACCTCACCATGAGCCGATCCCCTCTTGTCCCCCGAGCCCGGCGGACTCACCGAAGCATACGACGGGAAGTGTCCCTTGACGGACCTGCGCCCGGCCTCAGGCGACGACGGTTCGGTCCCTTCCGGCCTCCTTGGCGCGGTACAGGGCCCGGTCGGCCCGCTCGATGAGATGGTGGGGGTCCTCACCGACACGGTGGAGGGCGAGGCCGATGCTGGTGGTGACACCAGGCAGATCGGTCACCCGGGTCGCGATCTCTGCTCGCAGGCGCTCGGCGATCTCCGACGCTGACTCCAGGTCGATCCCGTCGAGCAGCACCAGGAACTCCTCACCTCCACAGCGCACGGCCAGATCGGCGGGACGGATGCAGCGTTCGATCGCCGCGGCGACCCCGGACAGGATCTGGTCGCCGACCTGATGGCCGTGCTCGTCGTTGACCGCCTTGAAGTGGTCGATGTCGATCATCAGCGTGGCGAGCCGTCCACCGCCGTTCCGGTCGTCGGTGGCACACGACCGCGCCAGCACGTCGTCGAGGATCACCCGGTTGTGGAGCCCGGTGAGGGGATCGTGGATCGTCGGGGTCGGAGTGGGAGCAGATCAGCCAACGGATGTGGTCGAGAGGCACCACCGAGGCGACCTTGGAGGCCACTTCGTCGAGGGTCAACGCCGAGCCGGGGTCGACGAGGACCGACTGGTTCGATCAGGTACACGTGGCACTGGAAGTCATCGCCAGGCAGCATCGACCCGACCCACCACACGCGGGGTGCGAGCTCGACGGCGTTGCCGAGGTCGGGGGTGTCATCTGGGAGTTGTTGCAGGCTCTGGGTCACCCCGAGCCCCTCGAGGCGTCGTCTCGACCGTTCCCGCCGGGCACCGTCGCCACGCCGCCGGGCCGCGGGATCGACCCACCGTCTCGGGCGGTCACGGGATACCGGTGCTGCTGCACGTCGTCGACCATGGGGCCACTCCTCTTGGACCGCCTCGCTCTACATCGGCCGCGACCATGGCCAGATGAGGCGGATCGCTGCGGATCGCTCAGGTCGTCGCCAGGGTCTGCTGGCGGGCGCGGGCCACGCCGAGGACGATCAGCACGGCGAGGCCGGCGGTCAGGAACCCGAGTGCCTCGAAGCTGGCGACGGCCACGACGGCGCCGCTGGAGAGGCCGCCGGCGGCACCGGCGAGGGCGACGGCAAGATCGACGGTCCCCTGCGTTCTCGCCCGGTCGTCGAGGGTGGTGAGGTTCGTGACCAGGGTGGTGCCGCCGACGAGTGAGAGGTTCCAGCCGAGCCCGAGCAACACCAGCGCGATGGCGAGGGTCGTCGCGCTCGGCCCGGCGGCCGCGGCGGTCAGGGCGGCGGCGGCCAGCACGGCGCCGCCCGCGACGGTGATCGCCGCTGGTGAGAACCGGTCGACGAGGCGGCCGGTGAGCGGTGAGGGCAGGTACATGGCGCCGATGTGGAGTCCGATGATGAGTCCGACGGCGTCGAGGCCGTGCTGGTGGTCCTCCAGGTGCACCGGTGTCATGGTCATCACCGCGACCATGACTGCTTGGGCGAGGACCATGCCGGAGGCGGCGAGGACGAGGGGGCCGTTGCGCGCCCACCACGCCATGGGATCGGCGGGTGCCGGGTCGAGCGGCGCGTCGCCGGCGGTGGCCGATGCGGCAGCCGGGATGTCGCCACCGGAGCCGGCGAGCGCTCGCGCTGTGAGCAGCGGGTCGGGGCGAAGGAGCAGGGCGACCACGATGCCGGCGGTGGCGTACACGGCGGAGGCGAGCATGAACGGGCCGCTGAGGCGGGGAAGGTCGATCGCCTCGGCCAGGTTCCCGGTGAGCTGCAACAGGTTCGGTCCGGCGACGGCGCCGAGGGTGGTGGCCACCAGCACGGTGCTGATGGCTCGACCTCGGCGGGAGCCCTCGGCGAGGTCGGCGCCTGCGTAGCGGCACTGCAGGTTGGTGGCGGTACCGGAGCCATAGACGAGCAGGGCCAGGAGCAGCAGCGGCACGTTCTCGGTCACCGCGGCGAGCACGACCCCGACACCGCCGACCGCCCCGGCGGCATATCCCGCGGTGAGGCCGATCCGGCGACCGTGGCGATGGGACACGCGCCCCACGGTGACGGCTGCGCCGGCGGAACCGGCGGTGAACAGAGCGGCCGGCAGTCCGGCGCTGGTGGTCGACCCGAGCAGGTCCTTGGCCAGCAGGGCACCGACGCTGACCCCAGCAGCGAGGCCGGCACCGCCGAAGACCTGTGCGATGACCAGGGCGCGCAGGACCCTGCGCTGGGCCCAGGCCCGGTATGCCTCGTGGTCGGGCGTGTCGGCGTGCGCTGGTGGTGCGGTGACGGTCACGGCGTCGCCCCGCGGACGAGCCAGGCGTGGCGAACGACTCCGTCGGTGGTGAGCTCACCCATGGACCGATTCTGGCCCATCAGTCGGGAACGACCGGCAGGGGTGGGCGGTGGAGGGTCTCGCGCATGCGGGCCGAGACGTCGAGCCCGCTGGCGGCGGTGATGCCGGCGATGATGAGGATGGCGAACTCGATGCTGACCACGTCGGCGAGGACGCCGGCGAGCACGGCACCGACCGCGAAGCCCAGGTCGCGCCAGAGCCGGTAGACGCCGACCGCGCTGGCCCGCCAGGTGGGGTGGGCGACATCGCCGATGGCCGCGATCAGCGTGGGGTAGGCCATGGCGGTGCCGGCGCCGAAGACGACGCTCCCGAGTGCCCACACCCCGAAGCCGTCGCCGAGGGCGATGATGGTCAACCCGGTGGCCTCGGCGAACTGGCCGCCGGCGATGAGCCACTTGCGGCCGACCTTGTCGGACAGGGCACCGGTGAAGAGCTGGCCGACGCCCCACACGGCGGGAGCGATGGCGATGAGTCCGCCGATCTTGCCCACCGAGACGCCTCCGGCGGCGAAGTACAGGGGGAACAGTCCCCAGGCCATGCCCTCGTTGAGGTTGTTGACCAGCCCCGCCTGGCTGGCCGCCGACAACGACGGGTTCCGCCACGTGGACAGAGCGAACACCTGCCGCGACGTCAGCTCGCCGCCGGGGTGATCGTCCCGCTGGACGTGGTTGGCGACCTCGTGGGCCACGTGGTGGGAGGTCTCGCGAACGAAGACCATCGACAAGCCGAGACCGACGAGGACCAGGGCGATGCCCAGGTAGAACGGCTCGGGTCGCAGGCCGTACTCGGACGCGATCCACCCGGTGGCCCACGCAGCAGCGGCGACGGCCCCGTAGCCGGCACCCTCGTTGAGTCCCATCGCCAGCCCACGGCGCGCGGGGCCGACGAGGTCGATCTTCATGATGACGGTGAGCGACCAGGTCAGGCCCTGGTTGATGCCGAGCAGGACGTTGGCGAACAGCACCCATCCCCACGTCGGCGCCCAGATCAACAGCAGCGGCACCGGGATGGCGATCAGCCAGCCGACGATGAGCACCGGCTTGCGCCCGTAGCGGTCACCGAGTGTGCCGGCGAAGAGGTTGGTGATCGCCTTCGACACGCCGAACACCGCGATGAAGCTCAGCATCGCCGAGTAGGCCGACAGCCCGAAGACGTCCTCGGCCAGCAGCGGGAGCACGGTGCGCTCCTGGCCGACGGTGGCGCCGACCAGGGCGTTGATCAGGACCAACAGCCCGAACTGGGGCAGGTTCTCCCGCAGGCCGAGCTGGATGCCGGTGGACGCAGTGCCCGCCGATGGCGGTGAGGCGGTGTTGCTCATCATCGCTCCAGCGACTGGTTCGTGGCGGTCGCCCAGTCGTCGGGACCGCCGTCGAGGATCGCCACGCCGGGGTGTCCCGCGTCCTCGAGGATGCTGGCGGCGGTGGCGGCACGTTCGCCGTGGCCGCACATCGTGACGAGGGGTCCGTCGCCGATGCCGGAGGGCTGGTGGGGGAGGGCGCCGAGCTCGAGGTGGGTCGCGTGGGGGACGTGGCCGGCGCGGAACTCGCTCTCTTGACGGACGTCGAGGATCTGGTGGTCCTCGAGCTGGTCGGGCCGCAGCAGCGGTGATGTCGCCATCGGGCGGCCGGCGGCTGTCCAGGCATGATCGGTGATCTCGCCCGCGAGACGCTCATAGCCGATGTTCAAGCACTGGCGGACCAGCTCTCGACGGTCGGTGTGGTGGTCGGTGACGAACACCAGCGGCGTCGACGGGTCCTCGACCACCCAGCCCAACCACGAGGCGAACTGGGGTCGCAGGGTGTTGGCCAGCGAACCGGGCACGTGACCGGAGGCGTAGTCGCCGACCGAACGGACATCGACGACGATCGCGCCCTGGGCGCGCAGCTCCTCGACCTGATCTGCGTCGAGGTCGGCGAGGCCGGGGAAGCGCCCGTAGACGTGGGGACCGAGGCGGTTCACCTCCCGGAGACGACCGAAGTACGGCGGGTAGCTCCCGAACCCGGCGAGGACTCGCCGGACGAAGTCGTCCTCGTCCTCGGCCTGGAGCAGCGGGTTCGACGATCGTTCCTCACCGATCATCGTCCAGCGCCGACCCCCGCCGGCGGCCGCGCAGAACGACCCGGCACCGTGGGTGGGGAGCACGGCCACGTCGTCGGGCAGCGCCAACAGGCGGTGGTTGATCGAGTGCCAGAGGGCCCTGGTCAACGCCTCGGTGTCGTCAGGGTCGATCAGATCGGTCCGGGCGACCGAGCCGACCATGAGCGATCCCCCGGTGAACACCGCGCGCGGCCGGCCGTCGTCGACGAACAGAAAGGCCACGTGCTCGGGCGTGTGACCCGGCGTGGCCAGCACCTGCAGCTTCTGGCGGCCGAAGTCGATCTCGTCGCCATCGGCCAGTGCCTGGTGCGGCCACTCGAGGTTGCCGTCGGCAGCGGCGGCGACGGCGGCGCCGTTGGCCGCCAGCTCGCGGCTCCCGGTCACGAAGTCGGCGTGCAGGTGGGTTTCGGCGGCGAGCACGATCTGGCCGCCCAGCTGCTCGGCGGCCCGCTGGTAGGGCACCGGGTCGCGCTCGGGGTCGACCACGAGCGCCTCGTCGCCGACCCGCAGGACCCACGAGGTGTTGCCAAGACCCTCGTCGGTGACCGCTCGGATCGGGAGGTCCTCGCTCACCTGCTGGATCGGCATCATCATGTCGTCGTCGGACATTCGTACTCCTTCACTCGGCGCCCATGGCGATCGGGAGCCCGGCCCGCCGCCATTCGGGGAAGCCCTCTTCGAGTCGCATGGCCCGCCGATCGCGGGCGGTCAGGGCGCGGACGGCCTCGTCGGCGAACACGCAGAACCGGCCACGGCAGTAGGCCACGATCTCGACGTCGGCGGGCACGTCATCGAGCCGTCGCTGCACCTCCTCGGGGGGCACCGACACCGCGCCGGGGATGTGCCCGGCCTCGTACTCGGCACCTGGGCGGACGTCCCACACGAGAACGCCCTGGCCCAGACGCCGGGCGAGCTCGTCTCGGCTCACCTGCTCGAGCTCGGCGCGGTCTCCCAGGTAGTCGTCAGCCGCCTGGTGCACGCCGGCGACGTTCTCGGTCGCGACCGCCCTCAGCGTCTCCCACAGTGCCTCCACCTGCGCGCTCGCGAGCCGGTACACGACGCGGTTCCCGTCGCGGCGCGAGGTCACCAGGCCGGAGCGGGCCAGGACCTGCAGGTGCTGGGAGGTGTTCGCCACCGACTGGTCGATCTGTTCGGCCAGCGCCTCGACCGATCGCTCGCCCTGGGCGAGCACGTCGACGAGCTCGGCCCGCCGACCGTTGGAGAACGCCTTCCCCACCAGTGCGAACAGGTCGTACAACGCGGACTTGGTGTGTGCTGCCACGACCGACACCATACAGGATCCGTTCAAGTCATCAACTGATCTCTTGAATCTCTGCTACCGTTGGTGGCGACGAAGGGACGACCGATGAAGACGCTGCTCATCCTCAACGACCCGCCGTATGGGACCGAACGGTCCTACAACGGCTTCCGGCTGGCCGGCTCGCTCGCCAAGCGCGACGACAGCGAGGTGCGGGTGTTTCTCATGGGCGACGCGGTCGGGTGCGCCGCCGCCAACCAGAAGGTGCCCGACGGCTACTACCACCTCGATCGCATGCTCGGGTCCGCCGCCCGACACGGTGCCGAGTTCGGGTGCTGCGGCACCTGCATGGACGCCCGCGGGATGGACGACGACCAGCTCACCGACGGTGCCCACCGCTCCACCCTCGATGAGCTGACCGACTGGAGCGTCTGGGCAGACAAGGTCATCACCTTCTGAGGCCCACCGATGCGCGACCACGACGCGGTCACCTACCCAGCCCCGAACCACGCAACGAGCTACGACCAGTGGTTCGACGGCCCCTGGGGCCGCTACGCCTTCACCGTCGAAGCCGCCGCGGTCACCAAGTCGACACGGGGGATCGGGGCCCGACGCAGCCTCGACACAGGTTGCGGCACCGGCCGCTTCACCACCGTCCTCGCTGCCGCCGGTGCAGCGACCTTCGGAAGCGACCCCGACCCGGACATGCTCGAGGTCGCCCGCGCCCGCGTCGGTGACCGCATCGCCTGTGCCCCTGTCGAGGCGCTCCCCTTCCCCGACGGCACCTTCGATCTCACCGCCGCCATCACCGTCCTCGAGTTCGTGGCGGACCCTGCCGCCGCGGCCGCGGAGCTCGCCCGCGTCACGCGTGACGGCGGTCGCATCATCATCGGCGCCCTCAACCCCCGGAGCCCCTGGGGGCTCGCCAACCGTCGACGGCTCCGCTCCGGGATGTGGTGCCAGGCGCGCTTCCTCACCCGACGCGAGCTCCGCCAGCTCGCCGCGCCCGGCGACACGATCACGCTCCGCAGTTCGCTGTACGCGCCCGGCGTCCTTCCGGGCCTCCCGGTGATCGGACCGGTGCTCGAGGCGCTGGGCCGCGTGGCCCCCGGCCTCGGTGCGTTCCAGGTGCTCAGCATCGACAAGGCCCCACGATGACCGGTGCGCTACCCGACCTGGCCCGCCTGCTCGTCGTGTGCGCCCACCCCGACGACGAGTCGTTCGGCCTCGGCGCCCTCATCCACGCCTTCGCGGCCGGAGGAACCGAGGTCACGATCCTCTGCTTCACCCACGGCGAGGCTTCCACGCTCCATGGCGTCGAGGGCGACCTGACCAGCATCCGAGCCGCCGAGCTCGCCGCCGCCAGCGACCACCTCGGCGTGGCCAGAGTCCACTTGCTCGACTACCCCGACGGCGCACTCGCCGATCAGCCATGCGAGGTGCTCGTCGACCACGTCGTGGGGCTCGCGACCGAGCTCGACGTCGGGGGACTCCTCGTCTTCGACCACGGTGGCATCACCGGCCATCCCGATCACCAGGTTGCGACCGACGCCGCGCTGGCCGCCGCCGACGTGGCCGACCTCCGCGTCTTCGCATGGGCGATCCCGGCACGGGTCGCGGCCACGCTGAACCACGAGCTCGACACGACCTTCGTCGGCCGCAACGACGACGAGTGCCACCTCACCGTGGACGTCGACCGCAGGGCGCAGGTCGCCGCCATCGAATGTCACACCAGCCAGGCGGCCGACAACCCCGTGCTGCGCCGCCGCCTCCAGCTTCAGCCCGACTCCGAGTGGCTCCGCTTCCTTCGCTGACGCTGCACCCCGGCCAGCCGCTGACCACCCGGTCGGTGGCTAGCCTGCAAGATCTGTGCGTCGCCTGCTCGATCTGTTCTCGCGTCCCGCGACCAGACATCCGGTGTGGGTCCTGGTCGGGCTGGGGTTGGTCACCATGGGGATGGGCTGGTCTGCCACCAAGCTCGAGATGGAGGTCGACCTGGCGGCCTTCGCCGACGACGACTCCGAGGTGGTCGCCGCGCTCGACCGGGTCCAGCGCGAGTTCGGTGTAGCCGAGGATGCCGTCCAGGTGCTGGTCGACGCTGGGCCCGGCGGCGACGTGCTCGACGCTGATGGGCTACGAGTCGTCGAGGCCGTGCGGGAACGGGTCGAAGAGGAGCTGGGCGACCGGATCCGACTCGAGGCCGACGGCTCCCCCGCGGTTCGTTCGCTCGCCGGGGTCGCTGCCGATGCCCTGGAGGATCGTGGGACCTCGCTGGCTGGCGCGAGTGACCAGGAGGTCCGCGGGGCCCTCGGCGACCTCCTCGATCTCCGACCGCAGCTGGCGCGGTTCATCAGCTTCGAGCGCGACCTGGACGTCCCGTCGGCACGGGCCACCTTCGTGCTCATCGAGCTCGCCCCTCGTCTCAGCGACGAGGAGAGCCTCGACGCGATGCGCGACGTGGAGGCGATGTTCTCGGATGGCCACGGCGAGGAAGTCGGAACCGGTGGACCCTCGGCGCTGGTCTTCAGCGCCGACCTGCTCATGGACGGGCTGCTCGAGGAGGTCGAGCGGGAGATGCCGACGCTGCTCGGTCTGGCGCTGCTGGTGGTGCTGGTGCTCCTGTGGTTCATCCTGCGTTCGGTCACCGATCTGGTCGTTGGCCTGGCCGGTCTGATCATGATCGTGGTGTGGACCCTCGGCCTGGTTGTCGTCCTCGGGCCCCAGGTCCTGGGTTGGCGGGGCGAGTTCAGCCAGATCGGCATCGTGATCCCGGTCCTGCTCGTCGGTCTCGGCATCGACTACACGGTCCATCTGGTGTTCCGTCATCGCGAGCAGCGATCGGCCGGGGACGCGCCGGGCGTCGCGGCTTCTCGCTCGCTCCACACGGTCGGCGCCGCGCTCGTGCTCGCCACCGCCGCGACCGCGCTCGGCTTCGCGTCGAACGCCGCGGCGCCTCTCACGGTCATCGCCGACGTGGGGATCTTCACCGCCTTCGGGGTGATCTGTGCGTTCGTGGTCATGGCGCTGCTCGTCTCGGCGGTGAACACGCTCCGGGGTCGGCGAACCATGGCAGTGAGCACCCGGATCCGGCACCACGCCACTGACCGACTGTTCGCCGCGCCGGTGTGGCTGGCCTCCCGCGCCCCGGTCGTCGCGCTGGCGGTCGGTGCGGTGTTGGCCGTGTCGGCGCTGATCGTCTCCTCGGAGCTCGAGACCACCTTCGACACCAGTGACTTCGTGCCCGAGGACTCCGACATCGGCCGGACCTTCGAAACCCAGTCCGAGCTGTTCGGCGGTGACCTGGCGGAGACGACCCATGTGATCGTCGACGGCGACCTCGGTGACCCACAGCTGCTCGCGGCGATGCTGGTCGGACACGACGCGCTCGGTCGGGTCGACCAGGTTCGCAG
>JBKGZW010000282.1:0-2817 GCA_046543225.1 Acidimicrobiales bacterium | reverse complement strand
CGCCCTGCACGCCGGAGTGGCCGCGGATGGGCATGAGCCCCGCCCCGTCGCGCCCGACGTTGCCGCGGGCGAGGCCGAGGTTCACGATGGCTCGCACCCCGTCGACGCTGTCGCGGTGCTGGGTGATGCCCATCGACCACAACAAGATGGCGGCGTCGGCGGCGACGTACTCGTCGACGAAGGACTCGACGTGGGCGCGGGTGAGCCCTGCGGCCTCCAGCAGGTCGTCGAGGGGTTGGGCGTCGAGGGCGGCGACGGTCTCGTCCCACCCGTCGGTGTTGGCGTCGACGAAGGCCCGGTCGATGCCGTCGCGCTCGATCAGCACCTTGAGGGCGGCGTTGGCGAAGGCGACGTCGCCGCCGGGGCGCACGGGGATGTGCAGGTCGCACATCTTGGTGCCGAACAGGGCCGATTCGGGGCTGGAGGGCACCCAGTAGCGGTCGAGTCCGGGTTCGAGGTAGGGGTTGACGACCACGACCCGGCACCCGCGCCGGCGGGCCTGGTAGAGGTACTTCATGAACACCGGCTGGTTGTTGGCCGGGTTCGATCCCCACAGCACCACCAGGTCGCTCTCGATCACGTCGATGAGCGAGCAGGTGGAGGCGGCCACCCCGATCGACGCCTTGAGCCCGAGGGTGGAGGGGGCGTGACAGACCCGGGCGGCGGAGTCGACCGAGGCGATGCCCATGGCCCGGGCTGCCTTGCCGGCCACGTAGTAGGTCTCGTTGGTGAGGCCCCGGCTGGTGAGGTAGAGCGCGCTGCGGTCGCCTCCGGCCGCGGCGATGCCGCCGGCGAGCGCGTCGAGGGCCTCGTCCCAGCTGATGCGGTGGAAGCCCCGGTCGCCCCGCCGGCGACGCATGGGGTGGCCGAGCCGGCCGAGGCCGCGCAGCTCCTCACCGGTGCGCGTCCGCAGGACCTCGGCGTCGGCGAGGATGGCGGGGTCGAGCGGGTCGGCGGTGTTGAGGTCGAGGAGGCGCAGCCGGGTGGTGCAGAGGTGCACGCCGTCGATGGTCCAGTCGTGGAACCCGGCGACGCCGAGGGCGCAGCCGTCGCAGACCCCTTTGCGGAGGATGTCGAGCGCCCGCTTGGGGTGGGCCAGGTTGTCGAGGGCGACCTCGGCCATCTCGCGGTAGTGGTCGGGCTTCTGCTGGCCGATGCCGTTGGGGGCGAGCCCGGCCCACAGCTCGGGACGGACGGTGAGCCCACGGGGCCGTCTCATCGGGCGGACCCGCTCATCCGGCGGTCTCGCCGTCGAGCGACCCGGCGTAGAGGCGCAGGGTGCCGCCCCGGGCGAACCCGGCGAGGGTGATGCCGGCCCGGCGGGCGACCTCGACGGCGAGGGCGGAGGGGGCGCTGACGGCGACGACGGTGGAGAACCCGGCGGCCCACGCCTTCTGGACGATCTCGAACGACGCCCGCCCGCTGACCGCCAGCCCGAGCCCGGCGGCGGGGACGGTCCCCTCGAGGACGAGGCGGCCGACGATCTTGTCCACCGCGTTGTGACGGCCGATGTCCTCGCGCACCAGCACCGGCTGCCCGTCGATGTCGAAGGCGGCGGCGCAGTGCACCGCACCGGTGTCGGAGAACAGGTCCTGGTCGTCGCGCACGCGGTCGGGCACGGCGGCGAGGACCTCGCTGGAGAAGGTGGTGGGCGAGGCGAGCGGGGCGATGCGGTCGACCAGGTCGTCGATGGCGGTCGATCCGCACAGGCCACACGAGCTGGAGATCGAGCCGAGGCGGGCGACGGGTTCGGGGGCGCGGCCGCCGGTGGAGACCGAGACGACGTTGAACTTGGTGTCGACCGCGGAGCCGGTGGCGCAGTAGCGGACGGTGTCGACCGCGAACCCGTCGAGGAGGCCCTCGGCGTGGCACCAGCCGACGGCGAGGTCGAAGTCGTGGCCGGGGGTGCGCATGGTGGTGGCGACGAGGTGGTCGTCGAGACGGATCTCGAGGGGTTCCTCCACCGCGAGGTTGGCCGGGGCGCGCGACACGGTGCCCTCGGCGGTGTCGAACACCTGGGTCAGATAGGTGGTCGTGCGGCCCCGTCCCACGGGGTCAGGGTATCGGAGGTGGTCCCCGGACGGCCCCGGCGAGGCGGTCCCGGCACTGGGCCGTTCGACCTACTAGGGTGACCACAGCCACACCCACAGTGGCGCCACGTCCCCCTTCGACACCGAGCCACGAGGAGCACACCGATGGCGATCGCTGCCCGTCTGGGCCTGCGCCGACACCGCGACGACCGCGACGACCGGCCCGGGGCGATCGACCTGTTGTCGTCGTCGTTCCTCGGCTACAGCGCCGACGGGCGAGGCTGGGACCCTGCCGGCCAGCGGCTCATCGACCCGGTCGCCGACGACGTCGCCCACTCGGCGCACCTCAGCGGCCGGGCCTATGCCGCGGTGCGCCGCGACGGCGGTCAGGTGATCGTGGTCAGCCTCCTCGGCCGCCACGAGGCCCGGGTGACCCGCTTCGACCAGTCGGGCACGGTCCCGATCGAGATCCGGGAGTTCCGCGAGGTCGACGACCGGCTGTGGCTGCGCTGCATCAAGCGCACCAACGGTGGCGACTCGGTGCCGGCCGACCAGCGGATCACCGACTGGTTCACCTGGGTGCGGCCCGACACCTCGGCCACCTGGACCCGCTTCGATCAGCGGTCGCCCCAGGGCCGGGCCCACGAGCTGCGTCTCGACTGGAACCCCGGCGCCCACTGGTACGACCACCCCACCTTCGGCGACTACGACGAGCTCATCGGAGAGGCCAACCTGCTGGGCCGCCTGTGGCCCGACGTCGAACCCCTGGCGTTCCTCGGCCGCTGAG
>JBKGZW010000281.1:0-2880 GCA_046543225.1 Acidimicrobiales bacterium | reverse complement strand
GAGGAAGGCTCGAACGGTGTCGAGCAGGAGCCCGGCATCGGGAGGATCGTGGGGTGAGTGATCGAGCGGTGGTGGAGGTCCCTCAGTGGTATCGGCCACCAGCTCGGGATGGAGCAACAGGAACAGGTCGTACTCGGTCTCGGCGACCCGCCTGGCGATCACCCCTTGTTCGAGCAGCGCAGGCACGCCGGGCTGGAACATGGTCCCCATCACGAGGGTGGTGAGTCCCCACTTGAGCGTGCCGTAGACCTCCCACCAGTGCAGCTCGTCGAGGCTCACCTCAACGCCCGACTCGGACTGATAGACGGCGGTCAGGTCCTCGCGGTCGCCGAGCCCGGCCACGGCGGGTCGCTCGCCGAACCTCCACGCCCGTACGCAGAGCCAACCGAGGTCCTCGATGGGGTCACCCAGGTGCGCCAGTTCCCAGTCCAGCACCGCGACCAGCCCGCCACGGTCGACGAGCATGTTGCCGAGGCGGAAGTCGCCATGGACGATGCGGATGGCGCTCGGCTCTGGGCGATGGTCGGCGAGCCAGCGCAGCACCAGTTCGAACACGGGGTGCCGGCCGGTGAGGCCGTCGAGCGACTCCTGGATGGCGCGGACCGGATCGTCGATGACCGGGAGGACCCCCTTCATCGGGCCGGGATCGAGCCGGTGGATCGCAGCCAGGGCGCGCCCGAAGTCGGAGATGAGGCCGGTCCGCGCAGCGGAGTACTCGTCGTCGCGAAGCAGTCGGCGGGCGATGCTCTCACCAGCGAGGCGGCGGGTGATGGAGAAGGACCGTTCGAGGGGGTTCGGCATCCGCCCACTGGCCACCACCTGAGGCACCGGCACGCCACCCGACCGGGCATGGGCCACCAGCTCGGCCTCGCGCGCCGAGGCCTCCCCGGCCGCACCCGACCGGTCGCGTTGGAGGATCAGGCGGTGACGAGTGCCTGGTCCACCGTCGCGCGACTCGACGGCGTCGAACGACCAGGTCTCGCGGCTGGCCCCGGCCGACAGGCGCGCCAGGTGTTCGATCTCGACCGGTCCCAGTTGGGGCTCCAGTACCTGGGCAAGCGCGGCTGAGAGATCGTCGGTGCTCATCGAGCGGGGTCGGGCATCTCCACGTCGGGGCCGATCGGGCGCCCGTCGACCACCTGGTCGAGGTACTCGCTCATGCCGATGCCCCGCCGGTCACCGCAGCGGTAGCGGGTCATGGCCTCGGTGATGCGGGTGGTGAGCTCGTCGCCGTCGGGGGTGGTGCGCCGGTTGCGCAGCGGGATGAGCGAGATGACCTCGCCCTCGACCTCGTAGGTGTCGTGGTCGGTGTGGGCCGTGGCCCGCATGGCGGTCTGATAGCCCCGGTCGTCCCAGTCGGTGACGATCTCGCAGTCGCGAATCTGGTGGTACTCACCGTCGACGAGCACCATGCCGCTGCGTCGGGCACCACGCTCTCCGTCGCCGATGACCGACAGCATCATGGCGAAGTCGGGGCCGAACGACATGGGCAACCACCGATACCACGACAGGGCCTGCCAGTAACGGGGACCCCACGACTTGTCCCGTAGCCCGATGCCGGCGATGTCGAGCACCTCGTCGCCCACCTGGATGGTGCCGGTGGAGGTGGTGTGCTGTTCGTAGTGGGCCTTGGCGAAGCTGCGTTCGGCGTCGAGTTCGGGTTCGGTCCCGTCCTCGTGCACGGGGCGACCGCCATACATCGGCGATGCGCCCCGGATGTCGAGGTCGACCCGGCACCCGACGTGGGGGTTGTCGCGGAACGCGGTGCGGGGATCGGCCATCTGACCGGGCTCGTCGAGCAGACAGACGGTGCCGTCGTAGGTGACTCGCAGGTGCTCGAACGGCTCGACAACGTCGATGCGCAACCCGCCCGCGTCCATGGCGTCGTTGGTCTCGATGCGGGGACGGCCGTACATGAACCCGACCCGCCCACCAGGCAGGTAGGTGCACACCGTCATCTCGGCGTAGCCCTCGTTGACCCTGTTGCCGAGCCGGAACCAGCCTCCGACCTCGGCTTCGGGATCGAAGGCGTTGAGGTACATCGACTCGTTGTAGTTCGGGACCGGGTCCGGCTCGTGGGTGAGCTCGTCGGACGGCTCGAGCACCGTGACGAGCCTGGGCCGATTCGACTGCTGGTCGCTCATGGTCTGACCCCCTCGCCCTGATCGTGGCACATGGGCCTCCGCCACGTATCCCTCGGGGCCGCCGACCACCCCTGGGGAGCCAGGTCGGGAGGGTCAGCGATTCGATCGGATCCAGTCGGGGTAGGGCCGTGGCATGACCACGACCGAGAGCACAGGAGCGGGCAGCCCTGACGTGTCCTCGCCACCTCAGGCAGAGGGGGTGCAGCCGGCGGCCCAACCCGTGGTGGTCACCGCCAGCTACCCCGCGGGCGAGTACCTGGTCTCGATCGCTCAGCTGCTCGTCGGAACGTGCGAGACCTGCATCGCCCAGGACGTCGTCGAGCTGATCCCTGTGCGTCGCATCGTCCACGAGATGGCCTGCCATCTGGATCGGCTGGTCGAGGAGGGGTCGCCCGTCTCGGTCCGCATCACCGCCGCCAGCGGTCGGGTCGATGTCGAGCTGCGTGGACGTGCCGTGGGCGGTGTCGCCGTGGTGGACACCTGGTTGCTGGAACAGGCCCGCGAGCTGTTCCAGCGGGTCGAGGTCGCCCACCGTGACGACGAGCTGGTGATCGGCCTGGGCCGCAGCTGGGACCTGCCCGACGGTCGAGCCCGCGACGAGCTCGCAGGAGCAGTCTGAAGAGGACGACACCGGCTGTGTGAAGTTCACGTGAGGTCGAGCTCTCGACGGACTAGGTTCTCGGAGATGGCATCGGATCTCTCGATCGGCGCCGTCAGCGAACGCACCGGTGTCGCT
>JBKGZW010000280.1:0-2894 GCA_046543225.1 Acidimicrobiales bacterium | reverse complement strand
GGCTGAGGCGGCGGCCTCCCCGGGGCATACTCACAGGAGACTCACAGGAAGCTCCCAGCAACCGGGTGGATCCTGTGCCCGAGGAGGTCTTCGCCATGGGAGACGCGCCCAGCAGCCGGATCCTGGTCGTCGACGACGAGGAGAACATCACCTTCCTGCTCGACGCCACCCTCAGCCACTTCGGCTACGAGGTCCAGGTGGCACACACCGGCCGGACCGCGCTCGACGCCGTCGCCGAGCTCGACCCGCACCTGATCGTGCTCGACGTGATGCTGCCCGATCTCGACGGGTTCGAGGTCGTGCGCCGGCTGCGGTTCGACGGCAACCGGGTCCCGGTGCTGTTCCTGACCGCTCGCGACGAGACCTCGGACAAGGTGCGCGGGCTGACCCTCGGTGGCGACGACTACGTCACCAAGCCCTTCAGCGTCGAGGAGGTGGCCGCCCGGGTCGAAGCCATCCTCCGTCGCAAGGGCGAGGACACCGGCTCGTCGATCCTGGCACTGGCCGACCTGGAGATGGACGACGATGCCCACGTCGTCCGCCGAGCCGGACAGATCGTCGAGCTCTCGCCGACCGAGTACAACCTGTTGCGCTTCCTGCTCGTCAACGCCGGACGGGTCCTCACCAAGGCCCAGATCCTCGACCACGTGTGGCAGTACGACTTCGACGGCAACGCCAGCGTCGTCGAGACCTACATCAGCTACCTGCGCAAGAAGATCGACTCACTCGGGCCGCCGCTGATCAAGACGGTGCGAGGGGTCGGCTACTCCCTGCGGGTCGACTGATGTCGCTGCGCCGTCGGATCCTGCTCGGCGTGTTGGCGGTGGTCGTGGTGCTGGTGGCCTCGAACCTCGTCCTCGCCTCCACCTTCGAGGGCTACCTCATGGGCCGCGTCGACGACCGCCTCGCCGAGACCGTCGACCGCCCCGCCCTCGCCGGTCGGGCACAGGGACTCGACGGGCGCCCCGGCGGCGACGAGCCGATCACCGACCTGTTCCTCGCCGTGGCCGACCTCGACGCCGGAACGCTCGTGCCGATCGGCACCCGTCTGCGCGACGTCGATCCCCCTTCGGTCGATGCTTCCTCGCTCACCGACCGGGCCACCCGGGTCGAGGCGCCCATCGCCCCGTTCACGGTGAGCAGCACCGACGGCGACACGCGCTGGCGGCTCGCGGCGGTCAGCATCCGGCCCCGGGCACCGAGAGTGCTGGTCGTCGGCATCAACCTCGCCGATCTCCACGCCGCCCTCGATCGGGCCCGGCTGATCCAGATCGCCGGCTCGGCCACGGTGGTCGTCGCCCTCGCCGCCATGGCCTGGTGGGTGCTGCGGCTCGGCGTCGGTCCCCTCGTCCAGGTGGCCTCCACCGCCGACCAGATCGCGGCCGGCGACCTCACCCGGCGGGTGGAACGCACCGACGACCGCACCGAAGCCGGACGGCTGGGCCAGGCGTTCAACACCATGGTCGACGAGATCGAGGGCGCCTTCGAGCGCCAGCGCCGCTCCGAGGAACGGGTTCGTCGCTTCGCCGCCGACGCCTCCCACGAGCTGAGGACCCCGCTCACCTCGATCCGCGGCTACGCCGAGCTGTGGGAGGCCGGGGGGCTGCGCGATCCCGAGCAGCTGGCAGAGGCCATGCGCCGGCTCGGCCAGGAAGCGAAACGCATGGGCTTGATGGTCGATGACCTGATGCTGCTGGCGCGCCTCGACGAGCATCGACCGTTCGACCGCCGGCCGGTGCGGCTCGACGAGCTGGTGGCCGACGCGGTGAACGACGCGCGGGCGGTCGACCCGGACCGGCCGGTCCAGGTGGCGGTGGAGCCGGCGGTCGTCACCGGCGACGAGGACGCACTCCGTCAGGTGATCGCCAACCTGTTGACCAACGCCCGGGTGCACACCCCGGAGGGGACTCCGGTCAGCGTCGAGGTGAGCGTCGACGATCGGTGGGCGCGACTCACCGTCAGCGACACGGGGCCGGGGATGGACGAGGCAGCAGCCGCGCAGGTGTTCGAGCGCTTCTTCCGTGCCGACCCGTCACGAGCCCGGAACCAGGGGGCGGGCGGCAGCGGTCTGGGACTGTCGATCGTGCGGTCGGTGGCCGAGGCGCACGGCGGCCAGGCGTCGGTGCGCACCGCCCCCGGCGATGGGTTCGCGGTGACCGTGGTGCTGCCGAGGGCACCCGACGCCTGACGAACGCAGCTGCACCCTCGGCGCCGATCCTCAGGCCGCTCCCAGGATTCTCCAAGGATCAACCCCGACACTGGCGCGACATGAACGAGGACCCTGTGCTCACCGCCCCGCCACCACCACCGACGACGGCTCCGCCCGCCTCGTCGCATCAGGCGGCCGCCGCTCCCTCAGCGTCGGGACACTCGCGCTGGAGGTTGGCACTGGCCGTGCTGGTGACCGCGCTGCTCGCCGGCACCGCCGGGGGTGTCGCCGGCGCCGCCCTCACCTCCGACGAAGGTCCGGGCGATCTCGCGGCCTCGGATCCGGTCGCCGCCGGAGGCCCGCCGGTCTCGGGCGAGCCGCTCGACGTGGCCGCCATCGTCGATCAGGTCGGGCCATCGGTGGCCACCATCCAGAGCGAGGTGCAGACCCCGCTCGGCGGTACCGGAACCGGCGCCGGGACGGGCATCGTGATCTCCCCCGACGGCGAGGTCCTCACCAACGCCCACGTCGTCGACGGTGCGACCACCGTTCGCGTCACCCTCGAGGGCGATCCCCAGTCGCGAGAGGCCCGGGTCGTGGGTACCGATCCCGAGCGCGATCTCGCCCTCCTCGAGATCGATGGGGTCAGCGACCTTCCCGCCGCCGATCTCGGTGACTCCTCGTCGGTCGCTGTGGGCGATGGGGTCGTCGCCATCGACAACGCGCTCGCCCTGCGGGGCGGCCC
>JBKGZW010000005.1:0-42943 GCA_046543225.1 Acidimicrobiales bacterium | reverse complement strand
GTAGCGAAATTCCTTGTCGGGTAAGTTCCGACCTGCACGAATGGCGTAACGACTTTCCCACTGTCTCAACCACAGGCCCAGCGAAATTGAAGTACGAGTAAAGATGCTCGTTAGCTGCAGAAGGACGGAAAGACCCCGTGGACCTTTACTATAGCTTGATGTTGGGTTTTGTTATGCGTTGTGTAGGATAGGTGGGAGGCTAGGAAGCGTTGGCGCCAGTCAGCGTGGAGCCATCCTTGAAATACCACCCTGCGTATGACGGAGCTCTAACCTAGACCCGTGATCCGGGTTGGGGACAGCGTCAGGTGGGTAGTTTGACTGGGGCGGTCGCCTCCCAAAAGGTAACGGAGGCGCTCAAAGGTTCCCTCAGCCTGGTTGGCAATCAGGCGTCGAGTGCAATGGCACAAGGGAGCTTGACTGCGAGACATACAGGTCAAGCAGGTGCGAAAGCAGGACATAGTGATCCGACGGTCGCGTGTGGAAGCGCCGTCGCAAACGGATAAAAGGTACCCCGGGGATAACAGGCTTATCTTCCCCAAGAGTCCATATCGACGGGAAGGTTTGGCACCTCGATGTCGGCTCATCGCATCCTGGGGCTGAAGCAGGTCCCAAGGGTTGGGCTGTTCGCCCATTAAAGCGGTACGCGAGCTGGGTTTAGAACGTCGTGAGACAGTTCGGTCCCTATCCGCTGCAGCCGCAGGGAACTTGAGAAAACCTGTCCCCAGTACGAGAGGACCGGGACGGACGCAGCTCTCGTGTGCCAGTTGTCCTGCCAAGGGCACGGCTGGTTAGCGACCTGCGGAAAGGATAAGCGCTGAAAGCATCTAAGCGCGAAGCCTGTTTCAAGATGAGGTTCCCCACCGGGTTAACCGGGTAAGGCCCGTGGCAGACCACCACGTTGATAGGCCGGAAGTGTACGCACGGCAACGTGTTCAGCTGACCGGTACTAATCGGCCGAGGGCTTGGATTCTCCTCACATCGTGAGGGTCCAGGGATGTTCGTGCTCGCTATGGAGTTCTCGAGGGCAGGCAGCGCGTGTTGCGCCGCCCTTGACACAGGTTTCGGTGGCCATAGCGGTGGGGTCACACCCGTTCCCATTCCGAACACGGAAGTTAAGCCCACCAGCGCCGATGGTACTTGGGGAGAGATCCCCTGGGAGAGTAGGACGCCGCCGGATTTCTCAACCGAACGGGCCCCTTCGGGGGCCCGTTCGTCGTTTTCGGCGCTGCTCCGATGTCCGATACGCTGCGGACATGGCACCACCGCCCCGTCCCTCGGAGCCGTCGCGTCCGGGCCGGGGCTCGCGACCGCCGGGTCGCGCCAAGCCTTCCGGGGCCAAGGGGCGGCCACCGCGCTCGAGCTCGCCCCCGTCGGGGCGTGGCCCGAAGGGTCCGGCACGCAAGAATCAGGCGCGCCAGCCGGGCGGAGCGGACCAGGAACGGGGCCCTCGCGAGTGGGGCAGCCTGGCCCGTAAGGGCGCACGGCGCCTCGCCGACGACCCGCGCGGTGCGGGGACGGCGGGGCCCGATCAACACCGTGGCCCGGCCAACGCCGCGCCCGACACCTGGATCGACGAGGGTCCCGTGCGCGACGCTGCCGCCGGTGCGGTGCGCCGGGGTGCGAAGCCGCCCGACCATCGCCGCTCGGACGCCGCCTCCTCCAGGATCGACCTCGACGATGCCGATGTGGGGCGTGCCGTCGGGCCCAAGGACGTCGCGCGCATGGAGAGCCGGCTGCGCGACGCAGCGCGCGCGTTCGAACGCGAGCGGTACCAGGAGGCCCGCAAGCTGCTCGTCCCACTGGCCGATCGCATGCCGGCCAACGCTGCGGTCCGTGAGCTGCTGGGGCTGACCCACTACCGGACCGGACGCTGGAAGCAGGCGATCGCCGAGCTCGAGACCTTCCGCGAGCTCACCGGTTCGACCGAGCAGCATCCCGTGCTCGCCGACTGCTACCGGGCGTTGCGGCGCTGGCACGAGGTGGACGAGCTGTGGGAGGAGCTGCGAGAGGTCTCTCCGAGCGCGGAGCTGGTCACCGAGGGGCGCATCGTGGTGGCCGGGTCGCTGGCCGACCGGGGCCGCCTCCCCGAGGCCATCGCCCTGCTCGAGAAGGGCTTTCGGTTCCCGAAGAACCCCCTCGGCCACCACCTGCGCCGGGCCTACGCCCTGGCCGACCTCCGAGAGCGCGCCGGCGATCTGCCCCAGGCCCGCTCGCTGTTCGAACGGGTGGCGGCCGCCGATCCCGAGTTCGGCGATGTCGCGGGCCGGGTCGACTCACTTCGCTGAGCCCACAGTCCTCGGAACCGGAGAAGGGAGCAGCCCAGGTGTTCCGTGCCATCTATCTGGAGCGGTCGGGGGACGGCGTGACGGCGTCGCTGCGCCACCTCGACGATCACGACCTGCCCGAGGGCGACGTGACGATCGCCGTCGAGTACTCGACCGTGAACTACAAGGACGGCCTGGCCTACCAGGGCGCGCCCGGCGTGGTGAGCTCCTATCCGATCGTGCCCGGCGTGGACCTCGCCGGGGTCGTGGCCGAGAGCACCGATCCACGCTACCGACCCGGAGATCGGGTCGTGGTGAACGGATGGCGGATGGGCGAGCGGTACTGGGGCGGCCACAGCGAGCGGGCTCGGGTGCGAGGCGATTGGGTGGTGCCCCTGCCCGACGCGCTGGACACCCGGACCGCGATGTCGATCGGCACCGCCGGGCTGACGTCGATGCTGTGCGTCCTCGCCCTCGAGCGCCAGGGAGTCCGGCCCGAGGCCGGGCCGGTGGTGGTCACCGGGGCCTCGGGCGGCGTGGGCAGCGTGGCGGTCAGCCTGCTCGCCACCGCCGGCTACGAGGTGGCTGCGGTCACCGGCCGCCCGGAGGAGGCCGAGTACCTGAAGAACCTCGGCGCGGCGGAGATCGTCGAGCGCCATGAGCTGGGCGAGCCACCTCGGCCACTGGAGTCCCAGCGCTGGGCGGGAGGCGTCGACGCGGTGGGAGGGGTGACCCTGGCCAACGTGTTGGCCCGGATCAGCTACGGCGGCGTGGTCGCGGCCTGCGGGTTGGCGGGGGGCATGGAGCTCCCCACCACCGTGGCGCCCTTCATCCTGCGGGCGGTCACCCTGGCCGGCGTCGAGTCGGTCGAGACGCCCTATGAGCGGCGGGTCGCCGCCTGGGAGCGGCTGGCATCGGACATCGACCGCGACCAGCTCGCCTCGATGACCACCGAGGTGACCCTCGCCGAGGTCCCGAGGGTGTGCGGTGAGATCCTCGAGGGGCGCGTCCGCGGCCGGGTGGTGGTCGACGTCGCTGCCTGAGGCCCCGACCGAGCCCAGACCATCATGGATGTCACTGGCCGCGAGTACGGTTGTCCGTGACTTCCCCCTGACCCAGCGCCCGTGTGGGCGACGGTGCCGGCCTGGCCGGCTCAGGAGGAAGACATGGCTGCATCCAACGAGTGCACACCGGAGCTGAACCTGGTCGTCCTGCACGGCCACCTCTCCAGCGAACCGAGGTCCCGCACCCTGCCATCGGGCGACGAGGTGTGGACCTACGAGGTGACCACCCGGACCGGTAGCGGACCCGCCGAGAGCGTGGCCGTGGTCCCCGGCCGCGCTCGGCCTCCGCGCGCCCTCGCCGCCGGCGACGAGGTGCTGGTGGTGGGCCGGGTCCGGCGGCGGTTCTTCCGGGCCGGCGGCGGCACCGCCAGCCGGACCGAGGTCGTCGCCGATCGCATCACCTCGGGTGCGCGCCGGAGCTCGGTCGCTGCTGGTCTCGACCGGTCACACCGGGTGCTCGCCGAACACGTGGCGGCACTGGGCGCTGTCTCATCGCCCGGCGGCGACCGCCTACGCTGAGGGAGTCCGGGCACCGTGGCACGGTGCCCGTCACCGCACACCGCACACCGCACCCGCACCCGCACAGGATGGAAGCCATGGACCAGGCGCAGTTCGACAAGGTGAAGAGCGGACGTGGGTTCATCGCCGCCCTCGACCAGAGTGGTGGTTCGAGCCCCAAGGCGTTGGCGCTCTATGGCATCGAGCCCGACACCTACTCCGGTGACGAGGAGATGTTCGACCTCATCCACCAGATGCGGTCACGCATCATCACCAGCCCGGCCTTCGGCGGTGATCGCGTGGTGGGGGCGATCCTCTTCGAGGACACCATGGACCGAGAGATCGACGGCCGCGAGTCGTCGGACTACCTGTGGTCGGTGAAGGGGGTCGTGCCCTTCCTGAAGGTCGACAAGGGTCTGGCCGACGAAGCCGACGGGGTGCAGCTCATGAAACCCATCCCTGGCCTGGCCGACCTGCTCGAGCGGGCCCGGACCAAGGGAGTGTTCGGCACCAAGATGCGGTCGGTCATCGCACGGGCCGACGCCGGCGGTGTCGAGGCCATCGCCGATCAGCAGTTCGAGATCGGCCGCCAGATCCTCGACGCGGGCTTGATGCCCATCCTGGAACCCGAGATCGACATCCACAGCCCCGACAAGGCCGAGGCCGAAGCGCTCCTGCGCGACGCGATCCTCGCCCGATTGGGTTCGCTCGGCGACCAGGAGTCGGTCATGTTGAAGCTCACCCTTCCCGAGTCCGACGACTTCTACCGCGAGCTGGTCGACCATCCCAAGGTCTTGAAGGTCGTCGCGCTCTCGGGTGGCTACTCGCGCGACGAGGCCAACGCCCGGCTGGCCCGCAATCACGGGGTCATCGCCAGCTTCTCTCGCGCCCTCACCGAGGGCCTGACCGCTCAGCAGACCGACGACGAGTTCAACGCCGTGCTCGACCGCTCGATCGCCAGCATCTACGAGGCATCGATCACCTGACTCGGCGCCCGCGCCCGGTCCGCGGTGGGTCGCTCTGGACGCGGAGCGGCTGATCGCCTAGAACCGTGGGTGCAGCGCGCCGGGGAACCTCATCTGGGGGGTTGAGGTCATCCCCGAGGCAGCGACGCAGGACAGGGGGCCGGGCCGTTGGCTCGGCCCCCTGCCGCGTCCGAGGTCGGGCCGCTCGATGGGTCCCGAGAGCCCTTCCGGCTTTGTCGGGAACATGGTGCGGTTGGATAGGGTGGCGACGTGGATCAGGTCAACCGATCGAAGGAACACACGTGACAGACACGGCCCCGCGGGAGCCCGAGACGCTCGACCGCCTCGTCATCCGGTTCGCCGGCGACTCCGGCGACGGCATGCAGTTGACCGGCGATCGCTTCACCAGCGCCAGCGCGCTGTTCGGCAACGACCTGGCCACCTTGCCCGAGTTCCCCGCCGAGATCCGTGCCCCTGCCGGGACCCTTGCAGGCGTCTCGGCGTTTCAGGTGCACATCTCCGACCACGAGATCACCACCCCCGGCGATGCCCCCAACGTGTTGGTGGCGATGAACCCCGCCGCGCTCAAGGCCGAGCTCAACCGTCTCGAGGACGGAGGCACGGTGATCGTCAACGTCGACACCTTCGATGAGCGCAACCTCGCCAAGGCGGGCTACTCCGAGAACCCGCTCACCGACGGTTCGCTGAAGGGTTACTCGGTCTATGAGGTCCCGATGACCTCGCTGACCAAGGAGGCGGTCACCCCCGCCGGGGTCAAGCCCCGCGACGCCGACCGCTCGAAGAACTTCTTCGCGCTGGGTCTGGTCACGTGGATGTACACCCGGCCCGTCGACGCCACCCTCGACTGGATCGAGGAGAAGTTCGGCAAGAACCCCACGGTCCACGAGGCCAACGTGTTGGCGTTCAAGGCCGGGCACGCCTTCGGCGAGACCGCCGAGCTGTTCGACCACCGCTACCAGGTCGAGCCGGCGCCGCAGCTGCCGGGCACCTACACCAACATCAACGGCAACACCGCCCTGTCCTGGGGACTGATCGCGGCCAGCCAGCTCGCCGAGCTTCCCCTGTTCCTCGGGTCCTATCCCATCACCCCGGCCTCCGACATCCTCCACGAGCTGTCGAAGCACAAGAACTTCGGGGTGCGCACCCTCCAGGCCGAGGACGAGATCGCCGGCATCGGATCGGCCCTCGGGGCGTCCTTCGGCGGCCACATTGGCGTCACCACCACCAGCGGTCCCGGTGTCGCGCTCAAGTCCGAGACGATGGGCCTCGCGGTGAGCCTCGAGCTGCCACTGGTGATCATCGACATCCAGCGTGGTGGCCCCTCGACCGGACTTCCCACCAAGACCGAGGCCGCCGATCTCCTGCTGGCCATGTACGGTCGCCACGGCGAGTCGCCGCTGCCCATCGTGGCGGCATCCACGCCCTCGGACTGCTTCGAGACCGCCATCGAGGCCGTGCGCATCGCGCTGCAGTACCGCACACCGGTGATCCTGCTCTCCGACGGCTATCTCGCCAACGGCACCGAGCCCTGGCGGCTCCCCGATGTCGACTCGTTCGCCAAGATCGACGTCGAGTTCGCGACCGAGCCGAACCACACATCACCCGACGGCGAGCCCGAGTACTGGCCATACCTCCGCGACCCCGACACCCTCGCCCGGTCCTGGGCCACCCCCGGCACCGACGGGTTGATGCACCGCATCGGCGGCATCGAGAAGCAGGACGGTTCGGGCAACATCTCCTATGACCCTGCCAACCACGGACGGATGGTCGCGCTGCGGGCGAGCAAGGTGGCCAAGATCGCCGACACGATCGCACCGGTGGAGGTCACCGGCGACGCCGACGCCGAGGTGCTGGTGCTGGGGTGGGGCTCGACCTGGGGCGCCATCACCACCGCGGTCGAACGAGCACGTGCCGACGGCAACAAGGTCGCCCAGGTGCACCTGCGTCACCTGAACCCCTTCCCACCCAACCTGGGCGAGGTCCTCTCCCGCTATCGCAGGGTGCTGGTACCCGAGATGAACCTCGGCCAGTTGTCCCGGATGGTGCGGGCCGAGTTCCTCGTCGACGCCCGATCCGTGAACAAGGTGGAGGGCACGCCCTTCACCGCCGCCGAACTGCATGCTGCCATCACTGGAGCCCTCGATGACTGATCTCGCCCCCACCACCCGTAAGGACTGGCAGTCCGACCAGGAGGTCCGGTGGTGCCCAGGTTGTGGGGACTACTCGATCCTCACCGCGGTCCAGATGCTCATGCCCGAGCTCGACGTCCGTCGCGAGGACACCGTGTTCATCTCCGGGATCGGCTGCGCGGCCAGGTTCCCGTACTACATGAACACCTACGGGATGCACTCCATCCACGGTCGCGCCCCTGCGATCGCCACCGGACTCGCGCTGTCCCGGCCCGACCTCGACGTGTGGGTCATCGGCGGCGATGGTGACCTGCTCTCCATCGGCGGCAACCACCTGATCCATGCCCTGCGCCGCAACGTCGATCTCACGATCCTGTTGTTCAACAACCAGATCTATGGGCTGACCAAGGGCCAGTACTCACCCACCAGCGAGGTGGGCAAGGTCACCAAGTCCACGCCGTTCGGTTCGCTCGACCAGCCCTTCAACCCCATCTCGCTGGCGTTGGGGGCCCAGGCCAGCTTCGTGGCCCGCACCCACGACATGGACCGCAAGCACATGCAGGAGACGTTCCGCCGGGCCCACGAGCACAAGGGCGCCGCCGTGGTCGAGATCTACCAGAACTGCAACGTCTTCAACGACGGTGCCTTCGGCGACATCACCAGCAAGGCCAACCGCGAGTCGATGCTGATCCCGCTCGAGCACGGCCAGCCGGTCCGGTTCGGCCCAGAGGGCTCGCGCGCAGTGGTGATCGACGGCAGCGGCCACGCCAAGATCGTCGACGCGGCCGACGTCGACGATTCCGAGATCGTGGTGCACGACGAGAAGGCACCCACCTCGGCCCTGGCGTTCATGCTCGCCCAGATCGCCAGCAGCCCCCACGAACCGACACCGGTCGGGGTCTTTCGGTCGGTCGATCGTCCGGAGTACTCCGAAGAGATGGACAAGCAGCTCGCCCAGGCCCAGGAGCAACGGGGTCCTGGCGACCTGGCTTCGCTCCTGTGCTCCGGAGCGACCTGGGAGGTCAGCTGAGCACGCCGATCGGGGTCCTCACCGTGAGCTAGCGGTCGAGGACCCGGAACACCACACCCGTTCGGGGTTTGGGGTGGAAGAAGGTGGTCTTGGGCGGCATGCGCTCGCCGCCGTCGGCGGTGGCGGCGATCTGGTCGACCGTGACCGGCCTGACCAGCACGCCCGCCTGCGCCGCGCGATCCTCGACCGCTCGCACCACGTTGTCGATCCCGTGCTGGTAGGAGAGCTCGACCTCGCCGATTCCGGCCAGCGCGGTGTCGAGTCGCACCGTGTCGAGGTCGCGGACGTGATCGAACGCTCCCGGTCGTGGGTGCAGCGCCCGGAGCCGTCCCGGCTCGACCAGCACCAGGTGGCCGAGCTCGATCATCTGGTCGAGCAAGGTGGGCGTCGGGTCGACGTCCTCGCCGACCTCGAACCAGGCGGCCAGCCGGTCGGCGAGCCCATCGACGGTGTCGAGGCCGTTGATGAGGCGGTGGATGGGCAGCACGACGAGCTCGTCGGCCACGAGCTCGACGACGAGGAACATGGCTGCTTCGGCGTCGCCCGCCGAGCCGTCGGATGAGGCCGCACGGCGCTCGTCGCGGTACTGCAACGAGGTCTCGTAGCGGTGATGTCCATCGGCGATGACGACGGGGTTGGCCTGCACCGCGGCGCTGATCGCTCCCATCTGGTCGGGATCGCGGATGACCCACATGGTGTGGTCGATGCCGTCGTCGTCGGACCAGGTGTGGGCGTCGGGTTCGGGTTCGCCGATGGCGGCGGTGAGCCCGACGGAGGGGGAGAGGCCCCAGATCGCGGACAGATTGGCCTCGCAGGCCCGGAGCAGATCGAGGCGATCGCTCCTGGCCTTGGGGGTGGTGTGCTCGTGGGGAAGGAGGTGGCCCTCACCGGGACCCGACAGCTCCAGCGCCCCGAACACTCCGGTGCTGCGATGGGTCCTCCCCGCGGCGTCGACGAACGACATGCGATAGCCATAGAAGGCCGGAGCGGTCTCTCGCACCAGCACGCCGGAGTCGAGCCACTCGTCGAGCTGTGCCCTCGCGGCCTGGTAGCGGTCGAGCTGGTCGGTCTCGACGGGGAGGTCGATGTGAACGGCGTTGGCCGGATCGCGGGCGGCCAGCCCCGCTCGTTCGACGTCATCGATGACATCGTAGGGAGGGGAGGTGACGGTGGAGAGGTCGAGACGGCTGGTGTCGTAGCGGGCTGCCGGGAACGGCGAGAAGCGAGGCATCGGAACATCCTGGCAGAACCGCGATGTCCCTGGTGCCAGGGGCCGATCTGCCACGATGGCGACGTGGGCTGGGCGATCGATCTCGACGGGGTGATGTGGCTGGGCGACGAACCCATCGCCGGTTCGGCCGCGGCCATCGGGCGGTTGCGCGCCGCAGGCGTCGCGGTCCTCTTCGTCACCAACAACTCGTCCGCCCCGGTCGCAGAGGTCGAACAGAAGCTTGCGGACATGGGTGTCGAGGCGTCAGGGGCGGTCGTCACCTCGGCGATGGCCGGCGCGACCTTGGTGCACCCCGGCGAGCGGGCGTTCGCCTGTGCCGGCCCCGGGGTCGTGGAAGCACTGCAGGATCGAGGTGTGGTGGTGCTCGACGATCCGGACGCCTGCGGATCCACCGACGTCGATGCCGTGGTGGTCGGCTTCACCCGCTCCTTCGACTTCGAGCGGCTCAGCGCGGCGACCCTCGCCGTGCGCAACGGGGCCCGCCTGATCGCCACCAACGACGACGCGACCTACCCCACTCCCGACGGTCAGCTGCCCGGTGGGGGAGCGATCCTCGCCGCGGTGGTGACAGCGAGTGGGGTGCAGCCGGTGGTGGCGGGCAAGCCCCACGACCCGATGGTCGAGCTGGTCCGGGGTCGCCTCGGGGGCGACGGGACGATGATCGGCGATCGCCCCGAGACCGACGGGCGCTTCGCCGTCGCACTGGGGTACCGGTTCGGTCTGGTCCACACCGGGGTGACCGGATCCGATGCCCAGCTGATCGATCCGGCCCCGGATCTGGTGGCGGCGGACCTCGCGACCCTGGTCGAGCGAGCCCTGGGTGAGGCGACGGTGTGACCGACGACCGGAGTGCTAACTCTTGCAAGCATTTGCTCACTGGGGTTACTATCGAGGCATGACCACGAACGACACCACCCCCATCGCCAAGGCCCAGACGGCCGCGCAGGACCTGCTCAACCGCACCCAGGACGCGACCCGCCAGTTCGTCGAAACCCTCACCGAGTCGACCGAACGGCTCTCCACCGAGATCACGAGCAATGCCAAGAACGCTGCCGAGCAGGCCGACGAGGCCCGCGAGCGCGTCGCCGGCGAGCTTCGCTCCAAGGCCGAACCCACCGCCGAGCAGGTGACGGGAGCGGTCAACGAGCTGATCTCGTGGGCTCGCCGCAACAGCGATCGCCTCATCGCCGACCTCGACGAGTTCCGGTCCGAGCTGGGGAGCCGCTTGGCGCCGGTCACCGTCGTCACCAAGGCGGACCTCGCCGCGCTCGAGGCCCGGGTGTCTGAGACCGAGGCGAAGCTGGCCAAGGCCCTGAAGGCGACCTCGACCACATCGGGCTCCCGCACCAAGTCGGCCTCGTCCAAGTCCCCCTCGTCCAAGTCGGGGGCGGGCACCAAGTCCGCCTCGTCCAAGTCGGCCTCGTCCAAGTCCGCCTCGTCCAAGTCGGGGGCGGGCACCAAGTCGGCTTCGTCCAAGTCGGGGGCGGGCACCAGGTCCACCAGCAGCGACGCTGGTTCCAAGGCCACCGGGGCCTGATCATCGCCACCAGCCGTCGACGCCTCGACGTCGAGCTGGTTCGGCGGGGCCTGAGCCCCAGCCGAGAACAGGCTCAGGCCGAGATCCGGGCCGGGCGGGTGACCGTCGGTGGCGCGATCGCCGACAAGGCGGCCCGGATGGTCGCGCCCGGCGAGTCGCTCAACATCGCGGGGCCAGGTCCACGGTACGTCAGCCGTGGCGGCGACAAGCTGGCCGCCGCGCTCGAACGCTTCCACATCGACCCGAGCGGCCAGCGCGCCATCGACTGCGGCGCCTCCACGGGGGGCTTCACCGATGCCCTCCTCCAACAGGGCGCCAGCCAGGTCGTCGCCGTCGACGTCGGCCGCGGGCAGCTGCACGAACGCATGCGCCACGACGATCGGGTGCAGGCCCACGAGCGGACGTCGCTGCGCGGCCTCGACCCACAGGCCGTCGGCGGTCCGGCGGAGCTGGTCGTGGCCGACCTGTCGTTCATCTCCCTGCGGACCGTCATGGCCGACCTGATGGCGTTGTGTCTGCCCGGGGCCGACGTGGTCGTCCTCGTCAAGCCACAGTTCGAAGCCGGACCTCAGGAGGCGTCCAGGGGACGGGGAGTGATCAGCGACCCCGACATCTGGCTGCGGGTCCTGGGTGAGGTGCGTGACGCGATCGAAGCGGGTGGAGCGGCCATCATGGGGGCCATGGTCTCCCCACTCACCGGAGCCGACGGCAACGTCGAGTTCCTCCTGCACCTCCGCGCTCCGGGGCCGACGGTCACCTCGCCCCCTGCCGAGACGATCGACGGTTGGTTGCGCGACGCGGTGCGGGCGGCGGTCGAACTGCGGGGCGCGCATGGCTGAGGTGGGCCTGGTGCTGCACCAGCACCGCCCGATGGTCAAGGAGGTGGCCGCCGCGGCGATCGACTGGTTGGGCGCTCACGGCCACTCCACACGCGTCACCACCACCGACGCGCCGGCGGTCGCGGGTGTCGGCGTCGACGACCACGAGTTCGCCGACGGACTCGACCTGGTGCTCAGCCTCGGAGGCGACGGAACGATGCTGCGCTCGGTCCGTCTGGTCGCGGCCCACGACGTGGACGTGCTCGGCATCAACGTCGGCCGCCTCGGCTACCTCACCGAGATCGAACCTGCCGAGCTCGAGACCGCGCTCGGACGATATTTCGCCGGCGATCACACCATCGAGACCCGGATGCTGCTGTCGGTGACCGCCACCATCGCCGGCCAGGTCGGCACCGCCGAGCACGCCCTCAACGAGGCGGTGCTCGAGCGGATCGCGCCCGGCCACACGGTGCGGCTGGCCGTGACCATCGACGACGAGTACTTCAGCGCCTACATCGCCGATGGGCTCATCGTCGCCACCCCCACAGGATCCACGGCCTACGCGATGTCGGCTCGGGGGCCGATCATCGACCCCGGGCACCGGGCGTTGCTGCTCACCCCCGTGTCGCCCCACATGCTCTTCG
Organism: Acidimicrobiales bacterium; assembly: GCA_046543225.1. Taxonomy (GTDB): domain Bacteria; phylum Actinomycetota; class Acidimicrobiia; order Acidimicrobiales; family SKKL01; genus SKKL01. Next base: position 30,742 of record JBKGZW010000005.1, on the reverse strand, counting down.
ACCGCAGCCTGGTCCTCGAGCCCGAGACCGAGCTCGTCGTCGCGGTCGCCGATCATCGTCCAGCGGCCTTGACCGTCGACGGCCAGCCGGCGGGGCAGCTGGATGAGGGTGACTCGATAACCTGTCGCGCATCGGGGCATTCGGCACGGCTGGTCACCTTCGGACCGCGCGAGTTCCACCGGATCCTCAAGAACAAGTTCGGATTGAACGATCGATGATCTCGCCGCAGCTGGATGCGGGCGGTCACCAGCCGGTCGAACGAGAGGTGCGGCGGTGCTGATCGAACTGGCAGTACGGAACCTGGGTGTGATCGAGGAGAGCCGGCTCGTGTTCGGGCGCGGCATGATCGCGCTCACCGGCGAGACCGGAGCCGGCAAGACCCTCATCGTCGATGCGATCGAGCTGTTGGTGGGCGCTCGCGCCGATTCGACCCTGGTGCGTCCCGGCGCCGACGAAGCCGTGGTCGAAGGTCGCTTCGCGCCGGAGGATCCCGATTCCGAGGGATCCGAGGTCGTCCTGGCTCGAGCAGTGCCCCGGCAGGGCCGCTCCCGTGCCTATGTCGACGGTCGGTTGGCCACCGTGGCCGAACTGGCCGACTGGGGACAGCGCCTGATCGATCTCCATGGACAGCACGCGCACCAGTCGCTGTTGTCGACCGCGGTGCAACGCGAGGTCCTCGATCGCTTCGGAGAGATCGACCTGGGAGACCTGCGCCGCGCGCGGCGACACCTGGTCGAGCTCGACGCCGAGCTGGCCGCACTCGGCGGCGACGAACGGGCCCGAGCTCGCGAGATCGACCTCTACCGCTTCCAGGTCGGCGAGCTCGACGCGGCCCAGCTCGAGGACCCCGACGAGGACCGTGCGCTCGACGCCGAAGAAGACCTGCTGGCCGACGCCGTCGCTCACCAGGAGGCAGCCGCCGCGGCGGTCACCGCGCTGACCGACGACGGAGGCGCCCTCGATTCGGTGGCATCTGCCCTCTCGGTGCTGGCTGGTCGGGGTCCCTTCGCCGACCACGAGCAACGCCTGCGAAGCATCAGTGCCGAGCTCGGCGAACTGGTGGCCGACGTGCGCAGCACCGGCGAGTCGATCGACCCCGATCCCGAGCGTCTCGATGCGGTCCGGTCGCGCCGCCAGCTGCTTCGCGAGCTGCGACGCAAGTATGGCGACACCCTCGCCGAGGTCATCGAGTACGCCACCACGGCCAGGACCCGGCTGGCCGAGCTCGAAGGCCACGATGCCGCCGCCGAGCGCCTCGACCGCCAGCGTACCGAGGCCCTGGCGGCGCTGGCCGAGGCCGAGGCCGAGGTCGGCGCCGCGCGACGGGCTGCTGCGCCGGGGTTGGCCCGGGCGATCACCACCCGCCTGGCCGATCTCGCCATGGACAAGGCCACGGTCGAGGTGTCGGTCGGATCGGTCGATCCCGGCGACGACGTCGAGCTTCGTCTCGCCGCCAACCCCGGCTCGCCCGCGCTGCGGTTGGCCAAGACCGCGTCGGGCGGTGAGCTGGCGAGGACGATGTTGGCGATCCGGCTGGTGCTCACCGCTGGCCCACCGACGCTGGTCTTCGACGAGGTCGATGCGGGCATCGGCGGCGAGGCGGCGGTGGCGGTGGGACGGGCGCTGGCCGAGGTCGCGGATGACCATCAGGTGCTGGTGGTGACCCACCTCCCACAGGTGGCGGCCCACGCCGACCACCAGGTGGCCATCACCAAGCACGACCAGGACGACGCCACGGTCTCTGAGACGGCCACGCTCGACCGCGACGACCGTGTGGTCGAGTTGTCGCGGATGCTCTCGGGCACCCTCGACAGCTCCACCGCCCGGCGACACGCGGCGGAGCTGCTCGACCAAGCCCGACGAGCCCGGCCATGAGCACGCCTCGGGCCATGGGGGCCCGCCGCCGCCGGTCCCATCCCATCGCGCCCACCCCGACGGTGGGCACCGCCAGGGTCGGGCGTCGCACCAAGGATCTGGTCCAGCGGCTCCAGCCGGGCGACATCGCCATCATCGATCACGAGGATCTCGATCCGGTCGCCGCGGGGTCACTGGTGTCGGCCGGCGTGGGAGCGGTGGTCAACGCGGCCTCGTCGGTGTCGGGGCGCTACCCGAACCGAGGGCCGCTGCTGTTGACCGATGCGGGGATCCCCGTGGTCGACAACGTGGGGGCCGAGGTGCTCGACGAGATCACCGACGGCGAGGAGATCGCCGTCGTCGGCGCCGAGATCCACCTCGACGGCCGGGTGATCGGGCGCGGCGTTCGCCAGACCACCTCCACCCTCGATGTGGCGATCGCCGACGCACGCGACAGCATGGGACTCGAGCTGGCCCGGTTCGCCGAGAACACGCTCGGCTACCTGCAGCGCGAACAACATCTGCTGCTCGACGATCTCGAGCTCCCCGCGCTTCGCACCCCCCTGTCCGGGCGCCAGGCGCTCATCGTCGTCAGGGGCAGTGACTACCGCGACGACCTTCAGATGCTGCGTCGCAGCGGGTACATGAACGAGATGCGCCCGGTGCTCATCGGTGTCGACGGCGGTGCCGATGCACTGCTCGAGATGGGCCTCAAGCCCGACATGATCGTCGGCGACTTCGACTCGGTGTCCGAGCGGGCGTTGCTCAGCGGGGCCGAACTGGTGGTGCACGGCTATCGCGACGGCCACGCCCCGGGTGCGGCGCGCCTCGACGAGCTCGGCCTCGACTACGTGGTCGTCGCCCTCGAGGGCACGAGCGAGGACATCGCCATGCTGCTCGCCTACGAGAAGGGCACCGAGCTGATCGTCGCGGTCGGGACCCACAGCTCCATGGCCGACTTCCTCGACAAAGGCCGGGCCGGCATGGCCTCGACCTTCCTGGTGCGGATGAAGGTCGGACCGATGCTGGTCGACGCCAAGGGCGTGAGCCGGCTCTACCGCCAGAGCGTCCGCAAGCGCGACCTCGCGTTGCTGGTGTTGGCTGCCATCTTCACCCTCACCGTGATCTTCATCGTCAGCGAGCCACTGCGCGTGGTGCTCCGCGGCTACCTCCTGACCTTCTAGGAGCACCCATGATCAATCTCCGCTACCACATCGTGTCGATCACCGCGGTCTTCCTCGCGCTCGGGATCGGGGTGACGCTCGGCTCCACGATGATCCAGCGCTACACGATCGACACCCTCGAGGGACGCCTCGACGAGCTCGACGACGAGGTCTCGCGCACCGACGAGGAGAACGCGGCCCTGCGCGGCGAGGTGGATGAGAGAGACGAGCTGGCCGACGAGCTCACCGACCAGGGTCGAGTGCTCTTCGGTGGCCACCTCAGCGAGGTCCCGGTCCTGATGCTGTCGGTGCAGGGAACCAGCGACGACCTGGTCGACCAGGCCAGTGCCTCGCTGCAGGCATCGGGGGCCGAGGTCAGCGGCACGTTGGTCTTCACCACCCGGTGGGAGGACCTCTCCTCCGAGGAGATCGCCGAGCTCTCCGAGGTGGTCGACCGCCAGCTCTCCACCGCGACCGCGGCCCGCGCGCTGGTGCTGCGCGAGCTGGCCGCCGAGCTGGTCGACGCGGCCGGCCCGGTCCCCGAACCCGACGGGTCGGCGGGCGACCCCGGCGACGATCCCGGCGCGACGCCGGACGGCGACACACCCGGGCCCGACCAGTCCGGCGACGGCACCAGCGACGACGCGGCGCAGGACCCGGAAGCGACCACCACGACCAGCGCCGGTGAGCTCGACGAGCAGCCTCCCGCCGCGGAGGGACCTGAGGACCCGGCCGAAGAACCGGTTCCCGCGACCCCCGAAGCCCAGATCCTCGAGTCGCTGCTGGAGCTGGGCTATCTCGAGTTCTTCCCCGAGCGCGAAGCCAGCGCGGTGCCCGCCTTCGAGATGCGCTATGTGCTCGTCGTCGGCGACGAAGCATCGCTTCCAGCCGACCGCGTGGTGCTCCCGGTCCTCGAGGCCATGTCACCGAGCGGTCCGGCGCCGATGGTGGTGGCCTCACACCTTGCTGGTGAGCCTCCGCTCACCAGCGATGACGACAGCGGCGAGAGCGACGGCACCGCCGAGGTGATCGACGCGATCCGGTCCGACGAGGACCTGCGGGAACGGATCAGCACCGTCGACGCGATCGGAACCTTCGTCGGCGACGCCGGGTTGGTCCTCGCGACCGCCGATCTCGAGCTGGGACTCGTCCAACACGTCGGACTCGGACCAGATGCCGACCGGCTGTTGCCGGTGGGCGCGCCGTGATCGGCGTCATCACCCGGCCGTCGGCGCGAGGATCAAACGGCGAGGGCGGTGGCTCCCGCGACCAGCAGAACCTGACGCGGGCCACCGTGGCGGTGTCGAGCCTCAACCTGTTGTCGCGCCTCACCGGGCTGGGTCGGGTCATCGCCATGTCCGCCGCCCTCGGCGCGACCGCGCTCGGCGACACCTACCAGGCGGCCAACCTGACCTCGAACATCCTCTTCGAGCTGCTCGCCGGAGGCGTCCTGTCGGCGGCGTTGGTGCCGACCTTCGTCGAGCTCATCGACCGGGGCCGGCGGGCGGAGGCAGCGCGCCTGGCCGGCGCGCTCCTGGGTGTCGCCCTGGCGCTGCTCGGCCTCGTGGTCGCGGTCGCGTTGGCGCTGGCGCCTCGCCTCATGGGGGTGCTCACCACCGGCGTCGGCGACGGCGAGCTCCGGGCCGAGCAGGTGGAGCTCGGTACGTTCCTGTTGTGGTTCTTCCTTCCGCAGGTGCTGCTCTATGCCGTGGGCGCGGTGAGCACGGCGTTGCTCCACGCCGAACGGAGGTTCGTGGCCGCGGCGGTCGCCCCGGTGTTCAACAACCTGATGGTGATCGGCGCGATGGTGGTGTTCTGGACGATGCGCGACGGGCCTCCCGGGTTCGACCTGTCGCTGGGTGAGAAGCTCGTGCTGGCGTCGGGCGCCACCCTCGGTGTGCTCGCGATGACCGTGGTCCCGCTGGTGGCGGTGTGGCGGAGCGGCCTGGCGCTCAGCCCCCGGTGGGCCCCCCGGCATCCCCAGATCCGTCCGCTGGTGGCCAAAGGGGTCTGGGCCGCCGGCCACCTCGGGCTCGCCCAGCTGTTCGCCCTGGTGACCCTGATCGTGGCCAACGAGGTCGTGGGCGGGGTCGTCGCCTACCAGGTGGCCTTCACCTTCTTCCTGCTGCCCTACGCGCTGCTCGCCAACCCGCTTACCACGACCCTGTTCCCGCGCCTGTCCGCCTCGGCGGCCGCCGGTCGAGGCGACCAGCTGGCGACCGATCTGACCTGGGGACTGCGCATGCTGGCCTTCGTGCTGATCCCCGCCTCGTTCGTGCTGGCCGCGCTGACCCGTCCGCTGCTCGAGGTGGTCCGGCTGGGCAACCTCGACAGTCGCGGCGCCGACCTGGTCGCCGCCGCGACCGCGGCCTACCTGGCGGGCCTGCTCGGATACGCCACGTTCTTCCTCGTGACCAGGGCCTTCTACGCACTCGGCGACACGCGGACACCGACGCTGGTCAACCTGGCCACCATCTCGGTCGGAGCGCTCGCCCTCCTCGTCGGAGGGGCGATCCTCGCCGCCACGCCGCTGCTGGTGTTCCTCGGCCTCACCCACGCCGTGGTGGTGACCACCGGGTCGATGGTGCTGCTGATCGTGATCCGCCGCCGGGTGGGAGCCATCACCCTGGGGTCTGCACTGGGTCGCGACCTGGCGTTGGGGGCGCTCGCCGGTCTCGCCGCATGGACCGTGGTCGAGCTCATCGGCCACGACGGTCGATTGGCCGCGGCCGGGGCGGTCGGACTCGCCGGGATCGCCGCGGTGACCGTCTATGTCGGCACCCAGGCGCTCTTCGGCGCCCCCGAGCTCACGCGGCTCCGATCCGGAGAGGACGGTCACCGATGAACGTCGTCGCGCTGATCCCCGCGTACAACAGCGTGGACCGCATCGCAGCCACGGTCACCTCCACGGCAGCGATCCCCGGCGTCACCCGCGTCCTGGTGATCGACGACGGATCGGTCGACGGGACCGCTTCGGTCGCCAGAGGTGCGGGGGCGGAGGTCCTCTCGCTCGGTTCCAACCGGGGGAAAGGCGGAGCTGTCGCCGCGGGGGTCGACGCCTCGCCCGACGCGGATGTGTTCCTGCTGGTCGACGCCGATCTGGCCGAGACCGCGGCTGAGACCGCCCGTCTGTTGCCTCCGGTGCTCGACGGTGATGCCGACCTGGCCGTCGCGGTCCTCCCCGGCGCGGCGGGACGGGGCGGGTTCGGGCTGGTGCGCGACGTGGCGGGTCGTGGCATCCGGCGCGGGTGCGGGTGGAGGAGCGCAGCGCCGCTCTCGGGACAGCGCGCGGTGAGGGCCGAGCTGCTGCGCGGGCTCGGCAGCGCCGAACGCTTCGGGCTCGAGGTCGCGATGTCGATCGACGCGGTCCGTTCGGGTGCGCGGGTCGTCGAGGTCGAGGCACCGATCGAGCACCGCCACACCGGGAGGACCGTCCAGGGGTTCGCTCACCGGGCCCGCCAAGGCGCCGATGTGCTGCGCGCCCTGTGGCCACGCCTCACACCGGGGTGGTCGCGCCTCGCCCTCCCGCCCCTGGTCGCCCTGCTGGCGCTCGGAGCGATGCTGGTGGGAGCGGGGGCTGCCGAGCCCGCCGCCCAGCCGCCCGACGAGCGCCCCGAACGGGTGGTGGTCATCGGGGTCCCCGGGCTCGGGCTCGATGACCTCGACCGTGGCCGGGTCCCCCGCATCGACCGGATCTGGCAGGAGCGGGGCGCCCTCGGCGCCACGAGCGTCCGGACCGCCTCCGGGAGGCCGACGAGCTACGAGGCGTGGGCGAGCATCGGGGCGGGGACCCGTGTTCGGGCGGGTCCGGGCGCGGCACTCGCCCTCGAGGCCGACACCGAGTACGAGGGGTCGACCGCGGCGCGGGTGACGGCCCGCCGCACGGGCGCGGAACCGTCCGGCGAGGTCGCGGTCGTGACCGCCGCAGCGGTCGGCAGGCAGGCGGGTGCCGATCTCTCCAGTTCGCCGGGCGCCCTCGGCGACGCGCTGTCGGATGCCGGTGCCTCCGCCGGGGTGGTCGACGCCTCGGACATGGTCGGCGCCGACGGCGAACCGATTCTGCAACGACCCTCCGCGGTCGCGGTGATGGGCTCGAACGGGTTCGTGGACCACGGCAGGCTGGGCGGCGGGCTGTTGCGTGAGGATGAGGCGGCGCCCTACGGGCTGCGCTCCGATGCCGGGGCGCACGCCGCGGCAGTCCTCGACCTGCTGGACGGCAGCGACCTGGTCGTGGCCGCCGCGGGGGACATGGATCGCTACGCGGCCTACGACGCGACGCTCGGGGGCGACCGGCGCGAGCAGGTCCGCCTCGAGGCGCTGCGGAGGACCGACGAGCTGGTCGGCGCCGTGGTCGACGGGCTCGACGGTTCCACGCTGGTGATGGTGGTCGGGCTGACACCGCCGACCTCGTCGTGGGCGCTCACCCCGACGATCGTCGCCGGGCCGGGGGTGCCCAACGGCACGATCACCTCGCCCGCCACGCGCCGAACCGGGCTGCTCACCCTCACCGACGTCGCTCCCACGGTCCTCGACTCGCTCGGGGTCGAGGCGCCGACCGGGATGATCGGAGCGCCGCTGCGCTACGAGCCCGGCACCGCCGACCTGGCCGCGCTCCGCGGGATGAACGACCTGGCCAACGGGCGCGAGGGCATCTACTACCCGATCGCGGTCACCTTCGTCGTGGTGCAGGCGGTGGCCTACGGGCTGGTGGTGATCGGGCTCCGCGTGGCGCGCGAACGCCCGAGACGGATCGCGACGGTCCTCCGCATCGGGACCCTCACGTTCGCCGCCTGGCCCCTCGCCACCTACCTGCTCCGCGCGATCCCCGGCGTCTACCGGCTCGGCGGGGGCGCGCACGTGGTGCTGTGGCTGCTCGCGCTCGGCGTCGCGACCGTGGCCTCGCGCGCCCGCCGGCATCCGCTCGCACCGCTGGCGTGGATCTGCGGTCTGACCGTCACGGTGCTGCTCGCCGACCTGGCGCTCGGAGCGCCCCTCCAGCTCTCGAGCCTCCTCGGGTACTCCCCACACACCGCCGCGCGCTTCACCGGGTTCGGGAACACCACCTTCGCGGTGTTCGGTGCCTGTGCCGTGATCGCGACGGTGCTCCACGTGCACCACGCGCCCCGTCGGCGCGAGGCCCTGGTCAGTGCGGCGTCGCTGCTTGCGCTCGTAGCCGTCGCCGACGGGGCACCCCAACTCGGCTCCGACGTGGGTGGGATCCTCACCTTCGTGCCGGTGTTCGCGCTCACGATCTGGGCGCTCTCGGGGCGTCGGGTGAGCTGGCGCGTGGTGGCCTGGGCCGCGCTCGCGACCGGTGTGGCCCTGGCGGTGGCGGTGGGGATCGACCTCTCGCGGCCCCCCGACGCGCGCACCCATCTCGGCCGCTTCGTCGCCGACACCGCCGACGATCCCGAGACCTTCTGGACCACGGTCAACCGGAAGTGGTCGACGAACCTGAGGGTCCTGCAGCGTTCGATCTGGGCCTGGATGGTCCCGATCGCCGCGGCGTTCTCGCTCTACGTGCTCGTCGTCGCGCGAGGCTGGCGCCGGTTGCTCGCCGAGCGGTCGCCCCTGCGGATCGGGGTGATCGCCACCATCGCGACCGGCGTGGTCGGGTGGCTGGTGAACGACTCCGGCGTCGTCGTGGCCGCCCTCGCGTTCGTCTTCGTCGGGCCCTACCTCACGCTTCTGGCGCTCGCACCGGGCGCGGCACCACCTGTCCTGAGGGCCCCGGGGTCCGCGGCCAGAACCGGCGCGATGGCCGTCACCGCCGATCGAGCCGAGCGATGACCTCCATCTGGGTTCCGGTGGCGCTGGTCGCCGGGGCGCTGGTGGCCACCGGGTCGTGGTGGCTCCTCAGGCCGATCTTCGAGCATCCGGTGCTGGAGCGAACCAACGTGCGCGGCCTCGGGGTCCCCACCGCGGGCGGGCTCGTCGTCGTCCTGGCCGCGCTCGTGCCCGCGACGGTCCTGCGGGTCTGGTCGGTGCTGGCACAAGGCCTTCCCGAGTGGATCCCCGAAGAGGCGCGCTTCGGATGGGACACGGTGCTCGTCGCCGCGCTCGGGTTCGGGCTGCTGGGCCTCGTCGACGACCTCCTCGGCGACCAAGGCTCCCGGGGCTTCGCCGGTCATCTCACGGCGCTGAGGTCCGGACGGCTGACGACCGGCGGCCTCAAGCTCCTCGGTGGTGGCGTCCTCAGCCTCTACCTCGCCACCCGCGTCACGGTCGGGTTCGACGACCAGATCCAGTTCCTGGTCGACGCCGCCCTGATCGCGCTGGCCGCCAACCTCGCCAACCTCCTCGACCGCGCCCCGGGGCGGGTGACCAAGGTCGCACTCATGGTGGGGGTGGCGCTGGCGATCGCCGGGCCGACGACGATGCAGTTCGGCGTCACCGGCGGCATCGAGGCACCGCCGGTGGCCATCGCGTTCGTGGTCGGCGCCGCAATCGGGGTGCTGGTGCCGGAGCTGCGCGAGCAGATGATGCTGGGTGACACCGGCGCCAACGTGGTCGGAGCAGCCCTGGGCCTGGGCGCGGTCATCGCAGTGGGCGAGCAGACCCGGCTGATCATCGTCGTGGGGCTGGTGGTCCTGAACCTGTTGAGCGAGCGTGTCTCGTTCAGCCGGGTGATCGGATCCACCCCCGGTCTGCGTCATCTCGACCAGTGGGGACGAGCGACCGGGTAGTCGAATCACACCACTGTCATCGTGGTCGGGTATGGTGGTGTTCCGTCCTGGTGCTGACGGAAAGAAGGCGTTGTGGCGAAGCACATCTTCGTGACTGGTGGGGTGGTGAGCTCGCTCGGCAAGGGCCTCACGGCATCGTCGCTCGGGCGGCTCCTCAAGGCCCGTGGTCTGCGGGTCACCATGCAGAAGCTCGACCCCTACATCAACGTCGATCCGGGCACCATGAACCCGTTCGAGCACGGCGAGGTGTTCGTCACCGACGACGGCGGCGAGACCGACCTCGATCTCGGCCACTACGAACGGTTCATCGACGAGAACCTCACCAAGGACTCCAACGCCACGACCGGCAGCATCTACTCCGCGGTGCTCGCCGCCGAGCGCCGGGGCGACTATCTCGGCAAGACCGTGCAGGTCATCCCCCACATCACCGACGAGATCAAGCGTCGCATCATGCGCCTGGCCACCGACGACGTCGACGTGGTGATCACCGAGGTCGGCGGCACCGTCGGCGACATCGAGATCCTCCCGTTCCTCGAGGCCATCCGCCAGGTCCGACTCGACGTCGGTCGCGACAACGTGTGCTACGTGCACGTCACGCTGGTGCCCTTCATCGGGCCCGCGGGTGAGCAGAAGACCAAGCCCACCCAGCACTCGGTCACCGAGCTGCGCAGTCGGGGCATCCAACCCGACGCCATCGTGTGCCGCAGCGAGGCCTCGATCGGTCCCGACCTCGAGCGCAAGATCTCCAACCTCTGCGACGTGCCCGTCGAGGCGGTGGTCAACGCGGCCGACGCGGCCAGCCTCTATGAGATCCCCCTCACGCTCCATCACGAGGGGCTCGACGACTACGTGTGCGGGGTGCTGCGCCTCGACGCGCCCGATCCCGATCTGACGGCGTGGCGGGACCTCGTCCGCCGGGTCGATGCCGCCACCGTGCCGCTTCGCATCGGCATCATCGGCAAGTACGTCAGCCTCCCCGATGCCTACCTGTCGGTCGTCGAGTCGTTGCGCCACGCCGGGTTCGCCCACGGGGCCGACATCGTGGTCGACTGGATCCAGGCCGAAGACGTCGAGGGGTTGCTCGCCGCCGGGCGTCTCCGCGACCTCGACGGCATCGTCATCCCCGGCGGATTCGGCGAGCGAGGCATCGAAGGCAAGGTGGCCGCCGCCGGGTACTCCCGCGAGCACCAGATCCCGTGTCTGGGCATCTGCCTCGGCATGCAGGTGATGACCATGGAGTTCGCCCGCAACGAGCTGGGACTCACCGGCGCGAACTCGACCGAGTTCGACCCGCAGTCACCACATCCGGTGATCGATCTCATGGACACCCAACGAGATGTCACCAACATGGGCGGCACCATGCGGCTCGGCGCCTATGTGGCCGAGCTCGCCGAGGGATCGCAGGTGGCCGGGCTCTACGGCAAGGCGGTGGTCAGCGAACGCCACCGGCACCGGTACGAGTTCAACCCTCGCTACCGATCCCGGTTCGACGGCACCGACTTCGTGTGCTCGGGCAGTTCGCCCGACGGTCGCCTGGTCGAGTTCATCGAGCTGCGGGGGCACCCGTTCTGGGTCGGTACCCAGGCCCACCCCGAGTTCAAGAGCCGGCCCGATCGCCCCGCCCCGCTCTTCGACGGTCTGATCCGTGCGGCGTTGGGGCGCGCCGAGGGACGCAACCCGCGGCTGCTCGAGGTCGCCTCCAGTCCATCTGCCACCGCTTCGTGACCGGGTTCCGGCACGTCGGCGAGCATCAGATCCATCAGGGGTACATCCTGCGTCTGGTCGAGGCCACCTTCGTCGCCGACGACGGCACCGAGTTCACCCGCGACGTGGTCCGCACACCCGCTGCGGTCGGCATCGTGGCGGTCGATCGGTCACCCGGAGGCGAGTGGGAGGTGGTGCTGGTGCGCCAGTTCCGGGCGCCGATCGAACAGCTTCTGCTGGAGATCCCCGCGGGGATGTGCGATGTCGACGGCGAAGCCCCCGAGGAGACCGCGCAACGCGAGCTCGCCGAGGAGGCGGGGTACCGGGCGAGGGAGATCTCGCCGCTGACGGCGTTCCATCCTGCTGCGGGGTTCACCGACCATCGCACCACCATCGTCCTCGGTGTCGGTCTCGAGGTGGTCCCGCGGGCCGCGCACGGGATCGAGGAGCAGCACATGACCGTCGAGACGATGGCACTCGACGACGCCCTGTCGTTGGTCGCCTCGGGTGAGATCACCGACGCCAAGACCATCATCGGGTTGTCGCTCGCCCGCGACCGGCTCACCGGCTGACCGCGATGGCTCCGGTCGAGGCACCAGGGTCGGAATCGGTCGTGTTGCCGATCGAGGTCGAGGAGTTCCTCACCTGGTTGGTGAGCGAGCGGGGTCGTGCTCCCTCGACCCTCGAGGCCTACCGGCGCGACCTCCGCGCCTACGTCGCGTTCCTGGCCGGGCGCGGCTCGGCGGTCGAGGCGGCCACCGCCGAGGACGTCCGCGCCTTCCTGGCCGCGCTCGAGGCGGAGGGACTGGCCCGCACCACCCGGGTCCGGCGACTGGTTGCGGTTCGCTCGATGCACCGGTTCCTGGTCGACGAAGAGATGGCCGCGGTCGATCCAACGGCCGAGATCGACTCGCCCGGCGTGCCCCGGGGGATCCCCAAGGCGCTGAGCGAGGAGCAGGTCGGCGCGCTGTTGGCATCGGTCGTCGGTGACGATGCCGTCGCCCGCAGGGACCGGGCGATCCTCGAGGTGCTCTACGGCACCGGAGCGAGGATCTCAGAGCTGGTCGGTCTGTCACTGGGTGACATCGATGTCCACGCTCGGCGGTTGCGGGTGTACGGCAAGGGGTCGAAGGAGCGGGTCGTGCCCATCGGGAGGCTGGCCGGGCTGGCGCTCGAGGCCTGGCTCGACGACGCCGGCCGGGGCGCACTCGCTCCGTCCCGGTGGCGACGGCGCGGCGACGCCGAGGCCGTCTTCCTCAACGCTCGGGGTGGCCGTCTGACCCGCCAGGGCGCGTGGGGCGTCGTGCGCAAGCACGGGCGGCGAGCCGGGTTGGACGAGCTGTTGACCCCTCACGTGCTCCGACACTCGTGCGCGACCCACATGGTCGATCACGGGGCCGATCTCCGAGTGGTCCAGGAGCTGCTCGGCCATGCATCGGTGAGCACCACCCAGGTCTACACGCTGGTCTCCACCGAGCGCCTGTGGGCGGTGTACGACCAGGCCCATCCTCGGGCCACGCGGCCACGATCCTCACGATCGGTGAGCCCAGCTCCCCCCGAGTGACTACCCTGGTCCAATGGACGACGTCCGTGAAGCCGACCGCATCCGCAACGACCTCGAGGCCGAGCGCACCCGGCTCAGCAAGCAGGTCGAGGAGCTGGCTGCCGACTCCGACGAGGGGCTGACCTTCGACGGTGGGTTCGCCGACTCCGGGCAGGTCGCGGCCGAGCGGGGCGAGTACAAGTCTCTCGCCAACTCGCTGCGCGAGCAGCTCGACGATGTCGAGGAAGCGCTCACCGCGCTCGACGAGGGTCGGTACGGACTGTGCGAGGTGTGTGGCGAGCCGATCGCCGACGCCCGGCTCGAGGCCATGCCGGCCACCCGGCGCTGCATCGACCACGCCTGAACCACCTACGCTGAGGGTGTGGCTCACCTCTCCCACCTGAGTCGACGGTTCGTCACGTCGCTGCGTCCCGGCGGGCCGTCGGCCACCGACCGTGAGTGGGTCGCCACGCAACTGAGCGACGCCGAGCTCGAGCTCTGGCGGGCCATGCGCGGGCCCGACCGCCGCCACTCGGTGCTGGTGGCACGCCGCGTCGAGCGCGCGCTCGGCCACGACGCCGGTCGCGAGGTGCTCGCGGCCGCCCTGTTGCACGATGTGGGCAAGAGCGTGGCGGGTCTGGGGACCTACGGTCGGGTGGTCGCCACGGTCTCGGGCGCGGTGGCAGGCCACCACATGGCCTACCGCTGGTCGGAGGCCAAGGGCTTCGTGCGCCGGGTGGGGCTCTACCTGCGCCATCCCGAGCTGGGTGGCGATCTGCTCGCCATGGCGGAGTCGCACCCGCTCACCGTGGCCTGGGCCCGAGAGCACCACCTCGGGCCCGACGACTGGACCGTGCCCACCCACATCGGCGAAGCCCTCAAGGCCTGCGACGACGACTGAGCGATCGAGGCTGCTGTCGGCGCGAGGTGGGACTGGTCAGGAGCGGGGGAGGAGTCCGATGCGGTCGTGGGCCCGGGCGAGCACCGGGGCGGACATGTCGCGGGCCCGCTCGGCACCGATGGCCAACAGCTTGGAGGTGGCGGCCGGATCCTGGGCCAGCTGCGCATAGCGCGCCTGCACCGGGGCCAGGACCTCGATGACCGCGGCGGCGGTGTCGGCCTTGAGGGGCCCGTACTGGGTGTAGTCGGCGGCCACCTCCTCAGGGGGGCGGTCGGTGGCCGCTGCCAGGATGGACAACAGGTTCGACACGCCGGGCTTGGCCTCGGGGTCGTAGCGCACCTCGGCGTCGTTGTCGGTGACCGCCCGCTTGAACTTGCGCTCGATCACCGCTGGCTCGTCGAGCATCGACACGGTGCCCTGCGGAGAGTCGGCCGACTTGGACATCTTGTTGGTGGGGTGCTGCAGGTCCATGACCCGGGCCCCGGTCCTGGCGATGGCGGCCTCGGGGACGACGAAGGTCTCGCCGAACCGGCTGTTGAACCGCATCGCCACGTCGCGAGACAGCTCGAGGTGCTGGCGCTGATCGTCGCCCACCGGGACCCGGTCGGTGTCATAGAGGAGGATGTCGGCGGCCATCAGAGCGGGATAGGTGAACAGCGCTGCCGAGACGAAGTCGCGGTGGTCGCTCTTCTCCTTGAACTGGGTCATGCGGCTGAGCTCGCCGAAGCTGGCGGTGCACTCCATCAGCCAGGCCAGCTCGGTGTGGGCCGGGACGTGGCTCTGGACGAACAGCGTGGAGCGATCGGGGTCGATCCCCGACGCGAGGTACAGGTTGGCCATCTGGATCGTGCGCTCACGCAACGTGGCGGGGTCCTGGGGGACCGTGATGGCGTGCAGGTCGACGATGCAGAAGATGGTGTCGGCCTCGTCCTGCTCGCGGGCGAACCGGCGCAGGGCTCCGAGGTAGTTGCCGAGCTGTAGGTCGCCGCTGGGTTGGATGCCGGAGAAGACTCTCACCATGGGCGCTGATGGTAGGGGAGCGGAAGCACCGCCAAGAACCCCGTTCGTCGATGGTGGAGGTGGTCAGTCGTCGGGGTAGCCCTCGGGGTTCTGGGACTGCCAGCGCCACGCGTCGGCGCAGATGGCCTCGATCGTGTGATCGGCGGTCCAGCCCAGCTCCTCGTTGGCCTTCGTGGGATCGGCGTAGGAGACGGCGATGTCGCCCGGTCGCCGGTCGACCACCCGGTAGGGGATGTCGATGCCGGTGGCCCGCTCGAAGGCGGCGATGACCTCGTACACGCTGTGGCCCCGTCCGGTGCCGAGGTTCCACACGTGGTGGCCCCCGACCTCGACGAGGCGGTGCAGCGCCGCGAGGTGTCCGGCGGCCAGATCGACCACGTGCAGGTAGTCGCGGACCCCCGTGCCGTCGGGGGTGTCGTAGTCGTCGCCGAACACGTCGAGACGGTCGCGTCGACCCACCGCCACCTGGGTGACGAAGGGCAACAGGTTGTTGGGGATGCCCTGTGGGTCCTCGCCGATGCGACCCGACGGATGTGCTCCCACCGGGTTGAAGTACCGGAGCGACGCGATCGACCACGACGGATCGGCGGCCGCCAGATCAGCCAGGATCTGTTCGATCATGTACTTCGACCAGCCGTAGGGATTGGTGGCCGAGGTGGGGGCGTCCTCGCGCAGCGGCAGCGCCGGTTCGGGCCCGTACACGGTGGCAGAGGACGAGAACACCAGGGTCCGGCAACCGTGACGCTCGAGCGAATCGAGCAGGTTGATGGTGCCGCTGAGGTTGTTGCGGTAGTAGCGCAGCGGCTGGGCGACCGACTCACCCACAGCCTTGAGGCCGGCGAAGTGGATCACCGCCTCGGGTCCGTGTCCGCCCACGGCGGCGTCCACCCCGTCGGCGTCGAGGAGATCGAGGGTGCACAGCTCGGGTGCCTGCCCGGTCAGCTCGGCGATGCGTCGCACGGCCTCGGGCTTGCTGTTTGAGAAGTCGTCGACGATCACCACCTCGTGACCCGCCTCGATGAGCAGCACGACGGTGTGGCTGCCGATGTAGCCGGCACCGCCGGTGACGAGGATGCGCATGCACCGACGCTACCCAGTCGCAGGGGTAGGATCGGACACGTGACCGTCGCCGTGCAGACCGAGGTGTTCGAGGGTCCCTTCGACCTGCTGCTCCACCTCATCCTCCGTGAACAGGTCGACCTCTACGAGGTGTCGCTGTCGGCCATCGTCGACGCCTACCTCGCCGAGCTCGACCGGATGGGCGACCTCGACCTCGACCTCGACGTGGCCACCGAGTTCCTCCTGATCGCCGCCACCCTGGTCGAG
This sequence comes from Acidimicrobiales bacterium, assembly GCA_046543225.1. Classification (GTDB taxonomy): domain Bacteria; phylum Actinomycetota; class Acidimicrobiia; order Acidimicrobiales; family SKKL01; genus SKKL01. The sequence continues at coordinate 14,545 of JBKGZW010000005.1, read as the reverse complement.
CTCAAGACCCGGCGGATGCTGCCCGACGACGGCGGCGTCGACCTCGACGACGAGCTCGCCCTCTGGGAGGAGCGCGACGTGTTGCTGTCGCGCCTGCTCGAGTGCAAGACGTTCAAGGACGCCGCCCAGGTGCTCCGGGGGCTCGAAGCCGACGCCGGGCGCAGCCACCCCCGCACCGCCGGGCTCGAGGAGCGGTTCGCCGAACTGGCTCCCGACCTGCTCGATGGCGTCACCCCGGCTCACCTGCGCGATGCGTTCCTGCGGGCGACCGCCCCCAAGCCGGCTCCCCGCGTCGAGCTCGACCACGTCGCCCCGATCCGGCTCAGCGTGGCCGATGCCGTCGAGGAGCTGGTCGATGAGCTGCCCCGGGTCGGCCGGATCGGGTTCCGGGCCCTCACCTCGTCGCTGGTCGACCGCCTCGAGGTGGTGGTGCGGTTCCTCGCGGTGCTCGAGCTGTTCAAGCAGGGATTGATCGACCTGTCCCAGCCGGCCAGCTTCGGAGAGATCGACATCGTGTGGCTCGCCAGCCCCGACCACGACCACGCCGACCTGGCCGCCATCGACGTCTACGACGGATGACCGACGCCCCCGACTCCCCGGTGATGATCGCCGAGGCCCGCCGGGCCATCGAGGCGGTGCTCATGGTGGCCGACGAGCCGGTCGACCCCCAGCTGCTCGCGCAACTGGTCGAGCTGCCGGTGCCCCGGGTCGAGTCGCTGTGCGAGGCGATGGCCACCGACTACGAGGCCGAGGAACGGGGGTTCGTCCTCGTGCGGGTCGCCGGTGGCTACCGGTTCCAGAGTCATCCCGACCAAGCGCCCTATGTCGAGCGGTTCGTGCTCGACGGCCAGTCGGCCCGGCTGTCGGCCGCCGCGCTGGAGACCCTGGCGATCGTGGCCTACAAGCAACCGGTGTCGCGCGCCCAGATCGCCGCCATCCGGGGTGTGAGCGTCGACGGCGTCATGCGCACCCTGCAACAGCGTGGCTACATCGACGAGATCGGACGCGATCCGGGTCCCGGTCAGGCGGTGCTGTTCGGCACCACCCAGACCTTCCTCGAACGCCTCGGGCTCGACTCGCTGGCCGACCTGCCACCCCTCGGCGACTTCGTGCCCGACGCCGAGGTGGTCGAGGCGCTCGAGCAGGGCTTGCGGTTGGAGCCCCGGCCCGACGACGCCCGCGAGTCGTCCAACGGCGACCACCCGACCGAGTAGCGGTGGGTCCCGAAGACGAGCTGGCCGAGGGCGAGCGGCTCCAGAAGGTCCTCGCGCGTGCGGGGTTGGGCAGTCGCCGCCGGTGTGAAGAGCTCATCGAGGACGGGTTGGTCACGGTCAACGGTGAGGTGGCCATCCTCGGGCGGCGGGTCGACGTCGACGCCGACCGGGTCGAGGTCGACGGGGTGGCGATCTCGGTCCGACCCGGTCTGGTGTACTACCTGGTCAACAAGCCCCACGGCGTGATCACCACCGCCGAGGACACCCACGGTCGTCCCACGGTGATCGAGCTCGTGCCAGACGAGCCCCGGGTGTTCCCTGTCGGCCGTCTCGACGCCGACACCGAGGGACTCCTGCTGCTGACCAACGACGGCGAGCTCACCCATCGTCTCACCCACCCGTCGTTCGGGGTGGACAAGGAGTACCTGGCCCACGTCGAGGGTGCTCCGTCGCGGGCATCGCTGCGCCGGCTTCGGGAGGGCATCGAGCTCGACGACGGACCGACCGCCCCCGCCAAGGTGTCCGCCCTCGAGCCCTCGGTCCTGCGCATCACCATCCACGAGGGCCGCAACCGCCAGGTGCGGAGGATGTGCGAGGCCATCGGCCACCCCGTCCGACGCCTCGTGCGCACCCGCATCGCCGACCTCGCCGACCGCGGTCTCGCTCCCGGCGAGTGGCGCCATCTCACCACCGCAGAGGTGCGCGCGCTGGAAGCAAAGGCGGCCGGAGGCGGCAGCCGCCCCGGGTAGCATCGGCGCCGATGCACGATCCCGTCACCGACGATCCGACCACCGAGACCCGATGCCGATGAGCGATGTCGAGGACGCCACCGCGCGCCGCGCTGTGGTGGTAGGCACCGGCCTCATCGGTGGCTCGCTCGCCCTCGCCCTGGGTGCGCGGGGCTGGCAGGTCTCCGGAGTCGACCACGACCGGGCCCGACTCGACCGGGCGATGGAGATGGGCGCCATCACCGGAGCCGGGTTCGATCCCGATGCCGAGGTGGTGTTCGTCGCCACACCGGTCGGCCAGATCTCCTCGGCCGTACGGGAGGCGCTGGCGGCGACCCGAGCCGTGGTGACCGATGTGGGTGGCGTGAAGGCCAGGGTGGTCGCCTCGGTCGCCGATCCGCGGTTCGTCGGTGGACACCCCATGGCCGGGTCCGAGCAGGAGGGCATCGAGGGGGCCAGTGCCGATCTCTTCGAGGGCGCGGTGTGGGTCCTCACGCCGGTCGCCGACACCGACCCCGCGGCCTTCACCCTCGTCCGCTCGATCGTCACCTCCCTGGGAGCCGAGGTCGTCGAGGTGACCCCAGAGCGCCATGACCAGCTCGTGGCCGTCGTGTCCCACGTGCCCCACCTGACCGCGGCGGCGCTGATGACACTGGCCGACGCCCGGTCCGAGCAGCACCGCGGCCTGCTCCGGCTCGCTGCCGGGGGCTTCCGCGACATGACCCGCATCGCGTCGGGCCACCCCGGCATCTGGCCCGACATCTGCGCGGCCAACCAGGACGCCATCACCGAGGCGCTCGACGAGCTCGTGGACGCCCTCGGCGGCTTCCGGGAGATGGTCGCCGACGGTGAGCGGCAACCGTTGCTGGGCGCCCTGACCCGGGCCCGAACCGCCCGTGACTCGCTGCCGAGCCGGTCGGTGCGTCCCGGCGAGCTGAGCGAGGTCCGGGTACCGGTCACCGACCGCCCCGGTGAGCTGTCGGGCATCACCACCCTCGCCACCGATCTCGATGTCAACATCTACGACATCGAGATCGACCACAGCGCCGAGGGGACCAAGGGACTGCTGGTGCTGGTGGTCGATGCGGACCTCGCCGAGCGCCTGGTCGGCGGGCTGATGGCGCGTGACTACCGTCCGTCGTCGAGGCGCCTGGAGTGACCGCACGGACGATCGCTCCGATCGAGGGGCCACTCGACGCCGATGTCGCGGTGCCGGGTTCGAAGAGCCTGACCAACCGTGGGTTGGTCCTGGCCGCGCTCGCCGAGGGCACCAGCACCTTGCGAGGCGCGCTGGTCGCCGACGACACCGAGGCCATGGCTGCGGCGATGGCGACCCTCGGCGCCCGGGTCGACCTCGACCCGGGGGTCTGCCGCGTGGCCGGGTTCGGCGGCCGGCCGCTCCCGGGGCCGCTCACCATCGACGCGCGCCTGTCCGGCACCACCTCGCGGTTCGTGCTGCCGTTGCTGGTGTTGGGCGAGGGACCCTACGTGGTCGATGGCGACCCACCGCTGCGCGAACGGCCCATGGGCCCGACGCTCGACGCGCTGCGTCGCCTCGGCGCCGAGGTCGACGACGCGGCGCGGCCGGGCCACCTCCCGGTGGTCGTCTCGGGGTCCCAGATCCACGGCGAACGTCTGGAGATCGATGGATCCACCTCCAGTCAGTTCACCTCCGGGCTCCTCCTGGCCGGCGCGATGTTCCCCGACGGACTCACCGTGGAGCTGACCGGAGAGGTGGTGTCGCGTCCGTACCTCGACATGACCGTGGAGGTCCTGCGGGCGTTCGGGGTCGATGCGACCAGCGATGGTGACCGTCGCTACCGGGTGCGACCGGGAGGGCCTGAGCCCACCGACTACGCGATCGAGCCCGACGCCAGCGCGGCGTCGTACTTCTTCGCCGCAGCGATGATCTGTGGTGGTCAGGTGCGGGTCGAGGGTCTCGGGAGGGCGAGCCTCCAGGGCGACCTGGCCGTGGTCGAGGTGTTCGAGGCAATGGGTGCGGTGGTCGACCGGCGACGCGAGGCCACCGCGGTGACGGGTCCCACCGTGATCCACGGGATCGACGTCGATCTCGCCGACATGCCGGACATGGCCCAGACCGTCGCCGCGGTCGCGGTCTTCGCCGAGGGGCCGACCCGTGTCCGTGGGGTGGGGGTGATCCGGGGCCACGAGACCGATCGGATCGCCGCGGTGGTCACCGAGCTGAGGCGGTGCGGCATCGCCGCCGACGAGCACGACGACGGGTTCACGGTGCATCCGGGCCGCCCGCGCCCCACGGTGATCGAGACCTACCACGACCACCGCATGGCGATGAGCTTCGCGCTGCTCGGCCTTCGTGCCGGGGGCATCGCCATCGCTGATCCCGATTGTGTCGCCAAGACCGTTCCCGACTTCTTCGACCGGCTCGACCGGCTGAGGATGCCCTCCAGTGCGCCCGGCGGGTAGGGTCCCGGCCCGATGAGAGTGATCGCGATCGATGGCCCTGCGGGCTCGGGCAAGTCGACCATCGCCAAGCTGCTCGCGGCCAGACTCGGCCTCGAGTACCTCGACACCGGTGCCATGTACCGCGCGGTGGCCTTCGCCGTGCTGCGGCGCGGCGTCGATCCCGCCGACGCCGAGGTGGTGTGTCGCATCGCGCGCGACCTCGACCTCGCCGTGGACCAGGACGGTGTGCGGGTCGACGGTGTCGACGCCACCATCGAGATCCGTGGACCGGAGGTCACCCGAGCGGTCAGCATCGTGGCCGCCAACCCCGACGTGAGGGCCGAGATGGTGAGCCGCCAGCGCGAGTGGGCCCGTCGGCGTGGTGGCGGGGTGTTGGAGGGACGCGACATCGGGACGGTGGTGTTCCCCGACGCCGAGCTGAAGCTGTACCTCACGGCCTCGCCCGAGGTCAGGGCCGCCCGACGGTCCAAGGAGGTCACCGATCTCGACTATCGCACCGTCGCCGCCGACCTGGCTCGCCGCGACGCCCTCGATGAGGGGCGAGGGAGCGATCCGTTGCGAACCGCCGACGACGCCACGATCGTCGACACCACCGACCGCACCGTCGACGAGGTGCTCGATCTGATCGTGAGGATGCTCGATGGGTGATCCCCGGTCCCGGGCCGCGCCGCTCTCGGCGATCCAGCGCCTGGTCTATCTCATCGTGCGGACGGTGACGGTGGCCGCGTTCAAGGTGTACTTCCGCGTGGAGACGGTGGGGGAGCGCAACCTTCCACCCTCGGGGGCCTACGTCGTCGCTCCCGCCCACCGGTCGAACCTCGACGCGCTGCTCGTCCAGGCGCTCACGCGCCGCCAGCTGCGGCTCATGGGCAAGGACTCGCTGTGGAAGGCCGGACGGTTCTGGGCCTGGTTCTTCACCGCGCTGGGCGGCTTCCCGGTGGCCCGGGGGACGGCGGACCGGATGGCGCTGCGCACCGCCCAGCAACTGCTCGAACAGGGCGAGGCCTTGGTGCTGTTTCCCGAGGGGACCCGCCAGAGCGGGCCCGAGATCCAGCCCCTGTTCGACGGGCCGGCCTTCCTGGCCTGTCGGACCGGGGTCCCGATCATCCCCGTCGGCATCGGCGGGAGCGAAGCCGCCATGGGAAAGGGCGAGAAGCTGCCGAAGCCCCGCAAGATCTCCTTGGTGTTCGGGGCGCCCCTGTTGCCGCCCGAGCGCAGCGGTACCGGTCGAGCCAGCCGCAGGGAGGTGCAGGCGCTGACCGCGACGCTTCACGAGGAGGTCCAGCACGTGTTCGATGCCGCCCAACGCCGGGTGGGTCAGCCCGTCCCGTCGAACCACGAGGCTTGACAACCGAGCGATGAGAGGCCACGGTGGTCCCATGCGCTTCGACCGCGACCTGCTTCTTCTCGTGTAGGCGAGCACCACATATCGGTGCTCGCCGAAACCTCCTGTGCTCCCAGAGCCGGGAGGTTTCTTCGTTTTTCGGCCCACCCCGCGCACTCGCTCCACCAGGAAGGACCATCCCCCATGCCTCCCACCCCACCAACCCCCAAACGGATGCCGTTCGAGAAGTACGTGCCCTTCCGGCCGCTGGACCTGCCCGACCGGACCTGGCCCCAGCGCCGGATCGAAGCGGCACCGATCTGGTGCAGCGTCGATCTGCGCGATGGCAACCAGGCGCTCATCGACCCGATGGACGTCGGTCGCAAGCACCACATGTTCGAAACCCTGGTGGCCATGGGCTACACCGAGATCGAGGTCGGGTTCCCCTCCGCCTCCCAGCCCGACTTCGACTTCGTGCGCCAGTTGATCGAGGAGGACCTGATCCCCGAGGGCGTCACGATCCAGGTCCTGACCCAGTCCCGACCGGAGCTGATCGAGCGCACCTACGAGGCCATCGCCGGATCACGCCGAGCGATCGTCCACTTCTACAACTCGACCTCGGTGCTGCAGCGTCGGGTGGTCTTCGGTCTCGACCGCGACGGGATCACCGAGATCGCGGTCAACGCCGCCAAGCTGTGCCGCAAGCTCGAAGCCACCGTCCCCGAGACCGACGTCCGCTACGAGTACTCGCCCGAGAGCTTCACCGGCACCGAGCCCGACTTCGGGATCGAGATCTGCGAGGCGGTGATGGAGGTCATCGAACCGACCCCTGAGCGGCCGATGGTGTTGAACCTGCCGGCCACGGTGGAGATGTACACGCCCAACGTCTACGCGGATGTCATCGAGCACTTCGGCCGGACGATCCGCAACCGCGACTCGATCGTGTTGAGCCTGCATCCACACAACGACCGAGGCACCGCCGTGGCCGCGGCCGAGCTGGGGGTCATGGCCGGAGCGGACCGCGTCGAGGGCACGCTGTTCGGCAACGGCGAGCGCACCGGCAACGTCGATCTCGTCACCTTGGCGCTCAACCTGATGAGCCAGGGCGTCGATCCCGAGATCGACCTCAGCGACATCGACAAGATCCGGCGGGTGGCCGAGTACTGCAACCGCCTGCCGGTGCACCTGCGCCACCCCTATGTCGGCGACCTCGTGTACACGTCGTTCTCCGGTTCGCACCAGGACGCCATCAAGAAGGGGTTCGCCGCGCTGCGGGCCACCGAGGTCGACGGCGAGTACCCGGAGTGGGGTGTGCCGTACCTGCCCATCGATCCAGCGCACGTCGGGCGCACCTACGAGGCGGTCATCCGGGTCAACAGCCAGTCCGGCAAGGGTGGCGTCGCCTACCTGATGGAGGAGGAGTTCGGGCTCACGCTCCCGCGCCGGCTCCAGATCGAGTTCTCCAAGACGATCCAGAAGGTCAGCGAGGACACCGGAACCGAGGTGGGCGCCTCGGAGATCTGGGACCACTTCCAGCAGACCTACCTGCCCGAGTCGCCCCGGATCAAGCTGCGCAGCGCCGAGATCTCCACGGTGGACGGCACGACGACCACCACCGCGCAGTTGACCGTCGACGGTGCGCCCCTCACGGTCATCGGCGAGGGGAACGGCCCGCTCGCCGCGTTCGTCTCCGGGCTGAGGGAGCACGTCGCGGACCTGGGCGAGGTCGCCGACCTCGACATCACCGACTACTCCGAGCACGCGGTGGGCCGCGGCTCAGAGGCCGAGGCCGCCGCCTATGTCGAGACCAAGCGTCGCGACGGCACCGTGTGCTGGGGCGTCGGCATGGACGACAGCATCCTCAACGCGTCGCTGCGGGCGGTGGTCAGCGCCATGAACCGCACGGTCGAGGTCGCCGACGAGGTCGGTGCGTAGCGAGGGTGCCCAGCCTCAGGGCGTCACCTCGCCGGATCGGATGGCGCGTTCGCTGTCGCGCTCGAACACGTAGCCGACGATGCGAACCACACTGGCCAGGACCGGGACGGCCAGGAAGGCGCCGAGGATTCCCAGCGTGACCGCACCGGCGGTGAGCGCGGCGAGCACCGCGAGGGGATGCAGCTTGGTCGCGCGACCCACGATCACCGGCTCGAGGAGGTTCCCCTCGGCCTGCTGCACGGCCACGTTGAGCACCAGCACCGCCAAGGCGAGGCCGATTCCTCCGTCGGCCAGCGCGATCAGCACCGCAACACCGCCGGCGGTGAAGGCACCCACGATGGGGAACAGACCACCGATGAAGACGAGGATGGCGAGGGGCATGGCCAGCGGGACGTCGAGCAGGACGAGCCCGATGCCGATGAACAGCGCGTCGGCGGCAGCGACGACGATCTGTCCACGGAAGTAGCCACCCAGCGTCGCCCACACCCGACGTCCGATCTCGGACATGTCTCCACGGAGGCGCGCAGGGGTGATGTCGAGTGCGAACTGGGCCAACCGGTCGCCGTCTTTGAGATAGAAGAACAGCGCGATGAGCGCGAGCAGGATGCCGCTCAGCGCTTCGATCGTCATCGACGCCACCTGCTGGGCCGATCCGCTGACGTCGAGCTCCATCGCCCATTGCTCGACCGACTCCAGCAGCTCGTCGACCTCGGGGATCGTGACCTCGAAGCGGGTCTCGAGCCAGTCGGTGATGTCGCCGTAGGCGGCTTCGAGCGTTGCCGTGAGGTCGGTGAGCTCGTTGGCGATCAGCCACCCGATGGCCACCAGCAGGGCGACGAGCCCGAACAGGAAGGTGAGCACCAGCACCGCGGCCACCAGGGCTGGGGGCAGGCCACGAGCCTTCCCCCACTCCGACAAGGGTGAGAGCAGCGCAGCCGGCAGCAGGGCGATCACCAGCGGGACGATCACGAGGCTGAAGATGTCGACGAACTTCAGGAGGGCGAGGAGCAGGATCAGCAGCCCGATGACGCTCCACGCGAACACGCCCGCCCTGGCCAGGCGGTGGTCGGCCAGCGCGACGGTGGGCTCGGCCTCCATCAGGGGCGACTCGTCGGAGGAGTCTGTGGCTGAGGCTTCCTCGTCGGGATCAGGCTCGGCGTCGGTCATGGCGCCACCCGCCTACCCGGTCGCGGACGACGGCAACCGGGATCAGTCCTCGGAGCGGGCGATGTCTCGGTGACTCACCCGGGCGGTGATGCGCCGAACGAGTGGTTCGAAGTGCTCGAGGGGCAACGTGTCGTAGTCGGGGTCGAACGACGTCTGGTCCCACTCGTCGGCGAAGCGCTCGGTGAGGGCGAACCACGGCTCGTCGCGGTACTGGTCGCGAAGCGTGGGGTCGCCTCCGAAGTGGTGGTAGTAGTGGCGCCCTTGGAAGTCCTGGTGGGTTCGGATCATGTGGTACACGTCGTCGCGCACGTAGGGCCGGATGATCTCGGCGGCGATGGCAGGGTGGTTGGGCACGCTGATCGCCTTGCCGATGTCGTGGCACAGCGAGGCGAACACCACCTCGTCGTCGGCACCGGCACGCTCGGCGCGGGTCGCGGTCTGCAGACAGTGGGTGAGCTGATCGGTGGCGAACCCGTCGACCACGGTGTCGAGCGACCCGAGCAGGCCGAGGATGGCCTCGGCGACCCGACCCTGGTTGCGGTTGGTCTCGGCTCCGATGTGAGCCCACTGCTCAGCGGTGGACTCATCCATCCGGGTGAAGGTGGGAGTCATGGGCCCCAGTGTGCCTCAGATGGTGCTGGGTCGTGGGATGGTGGCGCTCATCCCCTGAGCATGACCCCGAAGACGACGGCGGCGATGGCCGCGAGGAGCCCGACCGCCCCACCGGCGGCCAGCGCCAGGCGGGAGCGTCCGAAGGCGTGAACGGCGGCGCCGGCAGCGGAGATGCCCACCACGAGCAGCTTGACGCCGAGGGTGATGTGGTACTCCGAGGGGCGATCGGCCATTCCTGCCTCGAACACCGACCAGATGCCGGTGGCCAGGAGCACGCCGAGGGCGGACCAGGCGATGACGTTGAACCGGCGGGCGACGATCCTCGGGGCATCGGGCCCGAGGGAGCGCACCATGGGAACGAGTCCCGCCAGGGTGATCTGGCCGCCGACCCAGACCGTCGCCGCGAGGATGTGCAGGGTCATGCGGAGGGTGTGGAGGTCGGTGCGGAGCATGGCGCCAGTGTGGTGGGTCAGAGCGCGGCCAGCACCTCGCTGGCGCTGATGGCGCGGTCGTTCACCCCTGGGCGTGCCCCGCCCAACGGGCCGCCGAGCGACAGCGTGGCCATGACGTCGACGGCGCCGAGGAGCTCCCGCAACGAGCGCGGGGGTGGGAAGTACTCCTCTTCGTCGGTGATGCGGACCTCCTCGACGCCACGGTGGGGGGCGAGGCGATCGATCACGGCGTCGACGAGCTCCTCGGGTGCCGAGGCCCCGGCGGTGACGCCGACGGTGCCCGAGAGGTCGTCGGGCAGCTCGGCGGCGTCGTTGATCCGGTACACCCGGGGACAGCCCTGTTCGGAGGCCAGCTTCTCGAGGGCGCGGGTGTTCGACGAGTTGGCCGAGCCGATGACCACGACCGCGTCGCAGTCCGACGCGATCTGCATCAGGGCCGACTGGCGGTTGGTGGTGGCGAAGCAGAGGTCGGAGCGTCCCGGCAGCCACACATCGGGGAACCTCGAGTGGGTGGCGTCCATCACCCCCGCCCAGTCGCGGTGGCTGAGGGTGGTCTGGGCCAGCAGGGCGACGGGCTGCTCGAACGCGGGCAGGTCCTCGACCTCCTCGACGCTCTCGACCCGATGGATCGAGTCGGGGGCGACCGCCATGGTGCCGACGGCCTCCTCGTGGCCTTCGTGGCCGACGTAGACGATCTGGTACCCCTTGCCCGAGCGGACCTTCACCTCGTGGTGGACCTTGGTCACCAGCGGGCACACCGCGTCGACGACATAGCCGCCGCTGGCGATGGCGGCATCGACCACCTCGGGGGCGGATCCGTGGGCCGAGAGCATGATGGGCCGGCCCGGTGGCACCTGGGCGATGTCGTCGACGAAGATCACGCCCAGGTCTTCGAAGCGTTGCACGACCCGCTGGTTGTGCACGATCTCGTGGTAGCAGTACACGGGCGGGTCGAAGGCCCGGACCATCCAGGCCAGCGCCTTGATGGCCATCTCGACCCCGGCACAGAAGCCACGGGGAGCGGCGAGCAGCACGCGATCGACATCCACGACCCCGAGGGTACCGATCGGCGGCGCCGGGCCCTATCCTTGCTGGGTGTCCCGCCCTCGCATCGTCGCGCTCGCCCCGTCCTCCCCGGCTGTTGCCGCGGGTCTGGTCGTCGGCGACGAGATCGTCGCCATCGACGGCGAGGTGCCCCGAGACGTCATCGCCTACCGGCTGTTGGTCGATCGACCCGATCCGGTGCTCGAGATCGACCGCGGTGGACTCAGCATCGAGGTGACCGTCGCCAAGCCCGACGGTGCGGCCCTGGGCGCCGAGGTGCACTCGGCGCTGTTCGACCAGGTGCGCACCTGCGACAACCACTGCGAGTTCTGCTTCATCTACCAGCTGCCGCCGGGGATGAGGAAGAGCCTGTACCTGAAGGACGACGACTACCGGCTGTCGTTCCTGTACGGGAACTTCACCACCCTCACCCGCTTCACCGAGATCGACCTCGAGCGGGTGGTCACCGAGGGGCTCTCACCGCTGCACGTGAGCATCCACGCCACCGACCCCGCCGTTCGGATCGACATGTTGCGCAACCGGCGGGGGGCCACCAGCCTCCGGTGGCTCCGCGCCCTGCTCGATCACGGGGTCGAGGTGCACGGCCAGGTGGTGGTCTGTCCCGGGATCAACGACGGGGCGGTGCTCGACGACACCCTGGCAGGGGTGCTCGACCAGTACCCGGAGCTGGCCAGCCTGTGCGTGGTGCCACTCGGGGTCAGTCGTCACTCGAACGAGGCCCGCATGCGCCCCCACACCCGAGCCGAGGCCGCGACCGTGGTCGACACCGTCGAGGACTGGCAGGCGATCTACCACACGGTGCTGGGGCACCGACTGGTCTTCGCCGCCGACGAGTACTATCTCCTCGCCGATCGGCCGTTCCCGGAACCCGACACCTACGAAGGGTTCCCCATGCACGAGGACGGGATCGGCATGGCCCGCACCTTCGAGCTCGAGTTCACCGGGCGGGTGGCCGAGCCCACCGGTCCCCAGAGCGGTTTCTTCGCCTGGGTCGACGGCGCACCCGCCGAGGGCTATCGCGCTCCTCGCACCGCCGACACTTCCGCACCATGTGGCTCGAGCTCCGAGACCGAGCTGCGCATCGGGCCCCGTCGGGGGGCATCGATCGCGCTGTTGACCGGACCGCTCGGCGCACGCGTCCTCGAGCCGCTCGTCGCCGGCACCGGCCGCGAGGACGTCCGGGTGGTCGAGGTCGCCAACCGGTACTTCGGCGGCAACATCGGGGTCACCGGGCTGATGGTGGGGGAGGACCTCGCCGCCACACTGGCCGATCAGCCCTCCGGTCACCGGTACCTGTTGCCCGACGTCTGCCTCTCCCAGGGGCGGTTCCTCGATGGCCTGACCCCGGCCGATCTCCCGCGACCGGTCGAGATCATCGCCACCGACGGCATCGCGCTGCGCGACGCCCTCGAGCTCGACGACCGGTCACGGTCGCTGTCGGGAGCGAACCGATGACCGATGATGCGCTACCGGTCGTGGTCATCATCGGCCGGCCCAACGTCGGCAAGTCCACGTTGATGAACCGCATCCTCGGCCGCCGCGAGGCGATCGTCGAGGAGAAGCCCGGCGTCACCCGCGACCGCAAGGACGTCGAGGCCGAGTGGCGGGCACGTCCGTTCCGGCTCGTCGACACCGGTGGATGGCTGCCATCGGGCTCGACGCTCGATGCCAAGGTCTCCCAGCAGAGCGAACGCGCCATCGCCGACGCCGACGCCGTGCTGTTCGTGGTCGACGCCACCATCGGGATCACCGAAGAGGACAGCCGCGTCGCCGAGCTGCTCCAACGGGGCACGATCCCGGTCCTGGTGGCAGCCAACAAGGTGGACGACACCAGCCACGAGGCGGCCGCCTGGGAGCTGATGGGCCTGGGGCTGGGCGAGCCGTGGCTGGTGAGCGCCCTGCACGGTCGGGGCACGGGCGATCTCCTCGACGCGCTGGTCGACCAGCTGCCCGAACCCTTCGGCGCTCCCGCAGCCGAGGAGAGCCACGCTGACGGCCGCCGTGACGGCGACGATCCCGACGCCGAACGCATCTTCGCGGTCTCGATCGTGGGACGACCCAACGTGGGCAAGTCGACCTTGTTCAACCGCCTGATCGGCGACGACCGGTCGATCGTGCACGACCTGCCGGGCACCACGAGGGACGCGGTCGACACCGTGGTCGACACACCCGACGGCCCGCTCCGGTTCGTCGACACCGCCGGCATGCGTCGCCGGAGCCGGATCGACGAGGGCACCGAGTACTACTCGTTCGTGCGGGCGCTCAAGGCGGTCGATGCCTCCGACGTCGCCCTCCTGGTCATCGACGCCACCGAGGGCATCACCCACCAGGACCAGCGCCTCGCCGAGCGCATCGATGCCGCCGGCTGTCCCATCGTGGTGCTGCTGAACAAGTGGGAGACCCTCGACGCAGAGGGGCGCACCGACGTGCTCTACCAGGTCGACCAGCGTCTCCACTTCCTGGGCGACTCGCCGCTGCTCAAGGTCAGCGCGCTCACCGGCAAGGGGGTCCACCAGCTGATGCCCACCCTCACCCGGGCCATCAGCGACTACCACACGCGGGTGCCCACCAGGCGGGTCAACCAGGTGTTGCGTGCCGCCCAACAGGCCCAGCCCGCGCCCCACGGCGCGCGTGTGCTCTATGCCACCCAGGGCGCCGCCGACCCGCCGACCTTCACCCTGTTCACCAACCGCGAGCTGCACCCCACCTACCTCCGGTTCCTCGAGCGCCGACTGCGTGAAGATCTCGAGCTCGGGGCCACCCCGATCAAGCTCCGCGTGCGGCGCCGCTCGTCCTGAGGCTCATGGGCGGTATCATCGGGACCCTCATGGAGGATCTCCTGCTGGCGGTCGTTGCGATCGCTGCGTTCTTGGCGGCGGTGATCTGGGGACGGTCCGCGTCCCACCGGGCCAGGGTGCTCCAGCGCGTCCGGCGCAACTCGGTCGACCCCGAGGCCAGGGAGCTGGCCCGGTCCGACTACCGCAAGGACCTTCACACAGCGGGTCTCTACGGATCCATCGCGCTCGCCGCGGCGATCGCCTCGTTCCTCGACTCCACCCCCGTTGTGGTGTTCGCCCTGTTCCTCGTGCCGATCGCGGTGACCCTCGTCATCGGCCGCGGGTTCATCCCCGACGCCAAGGTGGCACAGAACCGCCTGGAGCTCGAACGACGAGCCCAGGAGGTGCTCGACCAGGAGGACTCGGCACCTCGACGCTGGGCCGACCGGCTGGCGCCCGAGGATCTGCCCGACGTGGTCGGCTTCGACGTCGGCCGGGTCTATCAGGCCGGCACCGGGCTGATGGCGGGCGACTTCTACGACCTGTTCCGGGTGGCCAAGACCAGGGTGGCAGCGGTGATCGGCGACGTCACCGGCCACGGGATCGAACCGTCGATCACCGCCTTCCAGGCGAAGTACCTGCTGCGCACCTTTCTGCGCCAGTACCGCGATCCCGCCCAGGCCATGGAAGAGCTCAACACCCAGATGGCGGCCATGGACCGCGGCGAGGAGTTCATCTCGCTGTGCGTGATCGTCTTCGACACCGAGGCCGGCACGCTGCGCTTCGCCTCGGCCGGACACCCGCCGGCGTGGCTGTGGCACGAGCG
>JBKGZW010000279.1:0-2911 GCA_046543225.1 Acidimicrobiales bacterium | reverse complement strand
CTGATCGGCACCGCGTCGGTGATCCCGATCGAGCTGTCGGAGTGGTCGGTCACCTACGACGCCGTGGGAAGCCGCCGCCTCGCTCAGGCGGTCGACCTCTTCGAGCAGCGCCGTTCCGAGATCGGCGAAGCGGTGGTCATCCACCTGGGCAACAACTACATCGAGGGTGAGCGCGGCGACTATGCCGGCCAGATCGACGAGGTGATGGGCAGGCTGTGGTGGGTGCCGCGGGTGGTGTGGGTCACCCTCTCGGAGGTCTCGCCCACCCGGGCTGCGATGAACGCGCAGCTCCACGAGGCCGCCGAGCGGTGGCCGAACATGAGGGTGGCCGACTGGGCATCGCTCATCGCCGCCAACCCGGACTGGTCGTGGGACGGGTTGCACCTGGCTCCCGAGGGACGCCGGGCCCTCGCCGAGCTGATCTCCGAGACGCTGGGACCGGTGGACGAGTCGACCGGGGCCGAGTAGGCCGTTCGGCCCCGCACCCCGGGTTCGGGGTTGCGTTTTCAGCGGATGTGGGGGATGATCACACCGTTGTAATTACGCCTGTGGTATGGGCAGCAGCTCAGACTGAGGGGATCGAGTCACCAACGGGCTGAACGCAGCATCCGACCGGCCACACGGCCGACACGAACCCGGAGGAGGTCGACACATGCGAGAGCACTCTGTCGACGGACCTGATGACAAGGGCTGGCAAGACTACGCCAACTGCCTGGGGGTCGACCCCGACCTGTTCTTTCCCGAACGGGGAGCCTCGACCCGAGAGGCCAAGGAGGTGTGCCGCGGATGCGTCGTGCGTGTCGACTGCCTCGAGTACGCCTTGGCCAACGGCGAGAAGTTCGGCATCTGGGGCGGCATGAGCGAGCGTGAACGTCGTCGCATCCGCCGTCAGCGAGCGATCGCGCGCGGCACGGCGGTGGCGGTCAAGCCAGCCAGCGCCTGATCACTCCCAGACAAGACCCCGGGCCTCGACCCGGGCCTCGATCGTGCGGTCGGCATCGAGATCCAGCTCGTGCCACCGGTGGTTCGGGGTGCGTTCCAGCACTGAAGCGGGGACGAGCCCGACCAGCTCGGCCCGGTCGATCGCGGTGTGGCGGGCCACCTGGTCGAACACCTCGGCTGGTCCGGTCGTGGCCGGATCGATCAGGTTCATCGACACCTGCACCTGGTCGCCGACCTGCAGCCCCAGGGCCCGCACCGCCGGGCTCCGCAACGAGCGGGAGATCCCACGGGCCGTCTCCAGGTCGGTGTCGGCGAGCCACAGGTTGTAGGCGACGAGCACGTCGCGCTGGCCGACCGCCGATGCTCCTGCGGTGGGGTGTGGAGCCGCGGGTCCCGTGTCGGGGGCGAGCTCGCTGAAGGCACCGCGGCGGATCTCGGGCAGGGTCCGCTCGGGTCCGTACAGGAAGCAGGGGACCTCGAGCGTGCCCGCCGACCAGGCCGCGTAGGCGTCGCGGGCGGCGAGCGCGTCGGCCGCGCTCGACCCGGCGAGGGCGATGAACGGGACCACATCGACCACCCCGATGCGCGGGTGTGCCCCCTGGTGGGCGCCGATGTCGATCCGGGCGACGGCCTCGGTCGCCACCGCACGCACCGCCTCGTCGCCCGCGAGGGTGAGCACGGAGCGGTGGTGGTCGGGGTCGCGGTGCAGGTCCAGCAACCCGTCGCCGGCCGCATCGGCCAGCGCGTCGAGCACGGTCGGGTCGCGCCCCTCGCTGATGTTGACGACGCACTCGATCACCGACGTCGATCCCCCGGTCGCTGCTCTGACATCTGTCCCCGGTGGCGGTAGGGTGAGGATGTGAATCCTGGACCGTGGCAGCTCGCCATCATCCTGGTCATCGTCTTGGTGCTCTTCGGTGGCGCCAAGCTCCCCCAGCTCGCTCGTTCGCTCGGCGAAGCCCAGCGCGAGTTCCGCAAGGGACAAGACGAGATCGGCGATGGCAGCAACAAGTCATCCGACAACTCGACCGAGGACGATACCTCGGCCACGGGCACGTCGACCAACGACGACGCCTGACCGCTGACCTGCTCGCCTGACTCCGCCCGACGGCTCATGTGGCCGGTGGGGGTCAGCTGGTCGACTCCGCGCCTTCTGCCGCGAGCCGGCGGCGCCGCAGGATCCGGCGCCGTTCGCGCTCGGAGGTGCCGCCCCACACCCCGTGGTCGATCCGGTGGGCGAGCGCGTACTCGCGGCACGGATCCTTCACCGGGCACTCCGCGCACACCTTCTTGGCGATCTCGACACCCACCCCGTCGCTGGGGAAGAACATCGCCGGGGGCCGGTCGTTGCACAGCCCCTTGGTCATCCACTCGTTGTCCATGTCGCCTCCGATCGATGCTTGTACGGACCGGAAGGGCACTTGGTTCCCGATTCCAGCCAAAATCCGCCCGGCGAAGTTCCGGCCACGCTCGACCGATGACTCCACGGTAGGGTGTCGCGCCAGCCATTCCCACTTCCAGGAGCCCAGATGTCCGAACAGATCGCCGAGGAGTACGAGCCGCCACGGGGCAGTGTGGTGGTGGTCTACCTCGGGCCGGTGGCCCCGCACTGGGACGTGCGCAGCGAGTTCGGCGATCCCAAGGTCATCGAGGGGTTCCGCACCCGGGTCCTGTCCCGTCTCCTGCTGCTGCCGCCGCACGATCCCCAGTTCCGGCGCAACCGCGAGCGCGTCGCCCGCGACGCCGAGCGCGAGAACCTCACGCTGCGCTGGGATCTCGGCATCCCCGAAGAGGACGAGCCCGAGGGCTGAGCGCTCCGTCGGTGCCGACCCGAGCTGCTCGCCGGCCGAGGGCGGGTGAGGTCAGCCCCTCGGTACAGTGGCCCGGTGGCACTGGTCGAGGCAGATGATGCAGCACGGTTCTTCAACCGCGAGCTGTCGTGGTTGCAGTTCAACACCCGTGTGCTCGA
>JBKGZW010000278.1:0-2912 GCA_046543225.1 Acidimicrobiales bacterium | reverse complement strand
GAGATCCCGCAGCAGGCGTTCATAGAGGAGCACCAGGAGGCGCTCGGGCGGGATCGTGCCGACGCCGTCGGCGACGAACTTCCTGCGGGCGGTCGCGGTGGGTGAATGCATGGGAATCCGTTCCCCTCGTGACTATTGAGCGTTGCCCTGGAGCCCGGCGAGTTGGCCGGACAGCCATTGGCTCTGGTTCTGGAGCTGGCTGAGCATCGACTCCATCGCGGTGTACTGGCGGCGGAGCCCCTCCTCGCGCTTGTCGAGGCGCACCTCCCAAGCTTCGATCTGGCGATCGAAGTCCTTGATCCGGTTCTCACGAGCCCGTTCCGCGGTGGTGAGATCGCCGTTCACCGCGTCGAGCGCCCGGTTGGCGGCGGTGGTCAGCCGTTTCGCAGACCCCGGCTCGTAGGCGACCGATCCGACCGCCCCGGTCTGTCCGGGCGCGACCTCCACCTCCAGTCCACCGAGCCGTTCGTGGGTCGAAGCCATCCTCACGCGGAGGCTGCCGTCATCGTTCACCCCGACCTCGGCGGGCTCGCCGTCGATCGTCGCCGAGTAGGTGCCGTCACCCTCGTCGGTCACGTCGACGTCGTAGGTGCCGGGCTGGGCCCGCCAGCCGGCCCGGACGTAGTCGAGGTCGCCCGTGGTCTCCGCTCCGTCGACGAACAGGCGCTCGACGGCGTCGGGGTCGCTCTCGTAGGCCGCGTCGAAGGCAGCCTCGTCGAAGGTGACGGTGCCGTCGCGCTGCATCTCCACCCCGACCAGCCCCGGCGACTCGAGCTCGCTCTGGCCGACCGCGTCGGTCAGCGCGCTGGTGAGGCGCTGGGCGACGGTTCGCACCGTCGGATCACCGGTGAGCACCGATCGCTCGTCGTTCTCGGAGTCGTAGTCGGTGAGGGTGTCGATCTCGCCCAGCGCACCGTTGACGGCCTCGACCAGCGAGGAGATCCTCTCGCGGATCCCGACCACGTCGCGCTCCACGCCGACGGTGACCTCCGAGGTGGTCTCGTCGTGGAGCGTGACGGTGGCGCCCTCGATCAGATCGTCGATGGTGTTGGTGGACCGGGTGACGGTGACCCCGCCGACGTCGAGCTCGGCGTCGGCGGCATCGCGGGTGACCGTGAACGCATCGGTCCACCCTGACTCGCTGACCGCGAAGGCGTTGGCGGCGCCGGTCTCATCGGCGGACAGGACGAGTTGGTGCTCACCCGACGAGACCTGCAGAGTGCTGGCGGTGACGCCGATTCCGGCGTCGTTGATCTGGGTGACGAGTTCCCCGAGCGTCGTCGCCGAGTCGAAGTCGTGGGCGTTGCCCTCGGGGTCGGTGATGGTGATCGTCCGACCGTCGAGATCGTCGTCTGGACCGGTGAAGGTGTCGGCGCTCGTTGTCGACATCGACGAGGCGAGTCGCTCGACGGTGAAGCTCAACTCCCCGCCCGGCTCGCCGGTGCCTGCCGAAACCGACACGGCGTCGGGGTCCGAGGACTCTGCGGTCAGGGTCCGCCAGGTCGAACTGGAATCCAGGTCGTTCGCCGCCGAGCGGACCGAGGCGACCTTGGAGCGCACCGAGGCGTAGGCGTCGAGGCGGTGGCCCTCGGCCTCCGCCCGCTGCTCGAGCCGGGCCTTCGGGGCAGATTCGGCCTCCATGAGTTGGCGGACGAGCGAGGTGGTGTCGAGCCCGGAGGCGAGTCCGTCGATGTAGCTCACGCGTGCTCCCTCGGTCAGTGGCGGTCAGGGGATCGACCGGGCCGGAGGGGGGAGCGGACCGCGCTGTCCGCTCCCCCTCTCAGGCTCGGGAGGGTCGGGCTAGCCGAGGAGCCCGAGCACCGACTGGGGCATGGCGTTGGCCTGGCCCAGCATGGCGGTGCCGGCCTGCTGCAGGATCTGGTGGCGGGTGAAGCTCACCATCTCCTCGGCCATGTCGGTGTCGCGGATGCGGGACTCCGACGCCGAGAGGTTCTCGGTGGTCACCTGCAGGTTGTTGATCGTCGACTCGAAACGGTTCTGGACCGCACCGAGATCGCCTCGCACGTCCGAGACGCTGGTGATGGCCGCGTCGATGTCGCCGATCGCGGACTCGGCGTCGGACTCCACATCGATGGCGTCGACGCCGAGGTCGCCGGCGGCGACCGATCCGATCGAGAAGTTGATCGTGTCACCGGAGTTGGCACCGACCTGGAAGTCGATGCCACCTGTCGCATCGGTGCCGGTGACCTCGGTCTCGTCGCCGATCCCAGAGCCAGCCGCCCCGCCGTTGGTGTTCTCGATCGCCAGGGTGGCGTCCTCACCGGTCGAGTCGGTCTGGAAGACGAGGTCGCTGCCGTCGACGCTGACATCGAGGCCACTGACCTGGCTCTCGATCTCGTTCGCGAGCCCTTCGAGGTCGTTCGAGAAGTCGTCGGTGATGCTGACGCTCTCGGTGGTGCCGTCGACGACCACGTCGAACTCGAGCTCGCCGCCCGCAGCGCTGAAGTCCATGTCGCTGGGGTCCGAGGCGGTGAAGGTCAGCTCAGCCGGTTCGGCGGCGGTGCCCTCGGCGTCGCCGTTGAGCAGCGAGATCTGGCCGAACCTGGTGGTCTCGCTGATGCGGTCGACCTCCTCGGCCAACTCGTCGATCTCGGCCTGCGCCGCGGCGCGAGCGTCGCCGTCGTTCGAGCCGTTGGCGGCTTGCACCGCCAGGTCACGCATGCGGTTGAGCATGCTGTGGACCTCGTTGAGGGCGCCCTCTGCGGTCTGCACGACCGAGACGCCGTCCTGGGCGTTGCGGGTCGCCTGGCGCAGACCCGAGACCTGGGCCCGCAGGCCCTGGCTGATCACGAGGCCGGCAGCGTCGTCGGCCGCCCGGTTGATCCGATACCCCGACGAGAGCTTCTCGAGGCTCTTGCCCATCACGTTGTTGGTGTTGGACAGGTTCCGGT
>JBKGZW010000075.1:0-13945 GCA_046543225.1 Acidimicrobiales bacterium | reverse complement strand
GCTCGGTCCCGACCACGGCCATCGGTCCCGGTGCGTGCTGGTGGCTCGGGGCCTGGGGTCGGGTGAGATGGCGCTGGCCGACCTTCACTTCCGGTCTCGGTGACCGCCGCGGGCGCGACGTCGCGGCCAGTGGTCGCTTGACGCTTGGTCCCGTCGACCCTAGGTTTCCGTGCCACGGCGACGGTGAGGGGGCAGAAGGTGGCGGGAGCGGCGGGCCGGTTTTCGTGGCGGCACCCAGCTGGACTCAACCTATCCAGGCAAGCTCGTGCGGCTCCCTGACGGTACGACTGTCGGCCCAAGGGGTACATCTAGCTCAGGCGGTCCGACGATCGACAAACGGCTGCCCGATGGCAGGACGAGCAAGGTCCACGTTGATCCATGACCACCGACCGCATGATCCGAGCTCTACTTGAGCGCGGCCAGGACGATTGGGTCATGGCCGCCGACGTCGCTTGGATCGCACGCGACGTTGGGGGCGCGGAGTCCGACGATGAGGTGCGTGACAAGTCGGTCGAGCTCATTGACGCCGTGCTCCGCGACGAGATGATGCGGATCGGTGACGTTACTGACGGCGGGTTCTTCCCCTGGGATGCAGACACTGATCAGGCACTTCGACGAGTGGAGGCATCTTGGCGGGACCTCGGGAGGTTTCCCGACCTAGGTGAGGTCTGCTGGCTTGAGAACACCGCCGAGGGTGATGCGCTCGCCGCGCGTCTGGATGAGGCTTGAATCGAGGTATGGCCTGAACTTGTGGATCGGCCACCTGCCTGGGAGCACGACGTACCTTCCTCGTCGTGTCCGGAGCAGTAGCCGTCCCGCGCGGGCCCGCGGGTCGACGACCGTCGTGTCGATGCCGAGACCGGTGAGCGGTCCCGGTTCCGGTCCTCGCGGATTCGGGCTCGAGGGCTCCAAGACCCGGTCAGTCACAGCTTCCCCTACTCCTATGACGATGTCATCCTCAGATCCACACCGGTGCGGCAGGCGGACGGGTCGCTGCTCTACCGGACACCAGGGTCCGTCAACGGGAAGGACGGCTTCTTTGAGATCGCGCTCAACCCCGATACAGGCACGATCCTCCACAGGACGTTCGTGGGGAGGCTGATGCGGTATCTGACTCTTGCCGCCGACTACACGCAGTCCGCGCTTCGCGACGACTTCGTTGGAACCGTGGTTCCCGAGGAGGTCGGGCTGACCGAGAACCTCGGCGATCGCATCCGCGACTGGAACGCAAGATACAAGGCCATCATCCCGCTTGACGACGCCGAGCGTGGGTCGAGCCCGACGGCGGATCTGATCGACGCGCTTGACGCAGAGGGACTTCTACTCGCCCGCGCGATCGAAACGCAGATGTCCAACGCGAAGGTTCGATACTTCAGCGAAGGGCGCCTTCGGTACGTCCCATGATGCGGCTAGCAATTCCCGTCGGGCGCCAGCTTCTACGAGGGCTCTTCGGATCCCGACGTGGTCCGGGCGCGTGGAGTCCCGCCAGCATTGGCCGGGCGATTCGGTCCGTGAGCAGCGTTGGTCGGCCCCTGGTGTGGACGAGGATGCGGTGGTCAAGCGTTGGTATGACAGCCTCGGCCGCCAGACCCAGGTCGCTGATCCGACTGGGGAGACCAGCTATGGGTGGAATCGCAACGGTGCGCTGGTCGAGGTTGCGGGCCAACAGGAGCACACCACGTTCGGCTATGACCAGCACGGTCATCGCATCCGGGTGGGCTAACGGCACCGTCGAGACCCTCGCCTATGACCCTGCTGGTCAGCTGATCGAACGCCAACGTGGCGGGGAGCAGTGGTCCTGGACCTACAACACCCGGGGCCTGATCACCCACAGCGCGTCGAGCACCGACGCCGGCGATGAGGCCCGCCACACCAACTTCGATGCCGACGGCCAACCCGTCGATGGGACCAGCTACTGGACCAACGGATGGGTGGTACCCACCAGCTTCGACCACGATCCCGACGGACGCCTGGTCGAGGCCCGGTTGGCGTCGACCCCGGTGTTCGCCGCGGACTACGACCCCCGTGGTCTGGCGACTGAGATCACCGCGCACTGGGATGGTGAGGCCCGCACCACCGAGCGGGTCTATGACGGCGGCCGCTACCTGGTGACCCTCGACCCCGGCGACGGCACCCAACCGATCGCCTGGGACCGCTCCCGGGCGGCTGGGCCGGTGCTGGCCACCCAACAAATGGGCGACCGCGACGGCCTGGTGTCCTATCTCCAGGGGCCCACCGGGGCGGTCGGGGTCCACTACGGACCGGTCTGGCTCGGCGGGGTCAACCGAGACCCCAACGCCAGCAACCTCAACCACTACTTCCTCGAGGGCTACGACCCCTGGGGCAACCCCGAAGGCACCGTCGCACCAGCCCGGTTCGGCCTCGGCTACCGCGGCGAGCTGACCATCGACGGGGTGATCCATCTCCGCAACCGCGACTACCACCCCGGCCTCCACACCTTCACCAGCCCTGACCCCCTCCACGGCGTGCCCGGCACTCCCACCGTCGCCAACCGCTACCACTACGCCAACAACGGTCCCCACACCCAGGTCGACCCATTGGGCCTCCGCCCCGACGACAACGCCCCTGAGTGGCAGCCGCGACAGCGGGAGTCGCGGGCAGAGGAGATGTGCGGGGCGTCACGCACGCTCATTGAGACTCAGTTCGACAGCCACTCGGTCTTCGAAGCGGCTGTCCGCAACGCGGTCGCGGCTGGCGAGGCAGTACACCTGCGGGTGCGCGATGGTTGGGATCCCCGACGCGGTCTCACCTACACCGACCACTGCGGCGACGAGTTCGTCGCGGCGCGCGATGCGTCGGCCCGTGAGCGAGAGCAGCGAGCCCGCGAGGTCCTACAAGGGATCGAGGAGCACAACGCCGCGCTCCGCGAACGGCTCCACGTCGACAAGAGCTTCGGATCCTTCGTGTGGGACTTGAGCGGAGGCCCTGTCTGGAAGGTGGCGACCGACCTACTTGCATGCGAATACCAGGAGGCGTCGCGTACGCTTGGCTTCGGTGACGTAGGACGGGCGGTTGCCGATGCCATCAAGGGTGACCCTGGTCGGGCGAACCAGCGGATGCTCCGCGTTCTGGGCGTGGCAGCGGCGGGTGAAGGAGTCTCGGCGATTCGTGGTGCAGCGCGCGTTGTCCCGCCGGTAGCAGCTGGGAGCACCGTCTACGACGCAGGGTGTGAGTTCGTTGCGGCGCCTTGGTGATCGCGTGACGGTACGCCACCGCATCTGGTTGACTCGTGCCGTCCTGGTGATGGTTGCCGGTGCGGTGCTGTTCGAGCGCCGGAGATGGATCGCCGGCGAGCCGCTCGAGCCAATCCTCAGTGGAGCGATCATTCTCGCTGGCCTTGCAGCGGGAGCGTACGCGATCCACCAACGAGGTCGACCTGAGCCAGCTCGACGGAGCAGACGCCCGCCACGCAGCGAAGGTGAGAGCTGAGCCAGACCTATCAGGGCGCGTTGCGTGCACAGCCGAGTTGGCTGTCAACGGTCAGTTCAACCCTTGCGGTATTGCTGCCACGGCCGCCGGGAGCCGGGGGGTAGCCGAACTGCCGGCAGGAAGTGCCCGATGGGGGCGTTCCGTGCCGGAACCTGTGGATGGGAGACCTGCGGCAGCCTCCGCCTCCGGCTAGCTAGCTCGGCGGCCCCGCGCTCGCGGTCTCGAACCGCGCCAGCCGGTCCACGAACCGGTCGGGGTCGACCAGGTGCGGGTAGTGGCCGTGCCCGTCCCAGAGCTCGACCTGGGCCTGGGGGATGAGACCGGTGAGCCAGGCGGCGTAGTCGTCGCCGGGGTCGTTGCCGAAGATCGACAGGTGGGGCACGGTGACGCCGGGCGCGACCATGGCGGCCAGACCGTCGAGGTCCTCGTCGGAGGTCGAGAAGGTGAGCTCCCACACACCGAGCACCACCTCGGGTCGGGCGGTGTCGCGGTTGGTGGCGAGTCGGGAGCGGAGCGAGTCGGGCACCAGCGGGCCGTCGAGGTGACGGAACAGGGCGTGCAGCGCGGCGTGGAACCCACTGCCCCGAAGCTGGTGTTCGAGCTGGCGGATCGTGGCGGCGGAGTCCGAGAACCGCAGGCTCTGGTCGATGCTCACCACGCCCCGGGTCGGCGCTCCGGCGGCATAGGCGGTGGCGACCACCGCGCCGAGCGAGTGACCGACGACGAGCGGAGGCTCGATCCCGCTGGCGTCGACCACGGCCTCGACGTCGTGGGCCATCCCGAGGGGTGAGTAGTCGTCGCTGTCACCGGACCGCCCGTGCCCCCGCAGGTCGAGGCGCACCACGGTGTGATCGACGGCGAGTCGCTCGTCGATCGGGCCCCAGTCGGCAGAGGAGTCGGTGAGGCCGTGGACGAGCACGATCGGCGGGCCGCTCCCACCGACGTCGTAGTGGATGTCGACGTCGTCGGTGGTGGAGGCGACCGGCATGGGACGAGCCTGACAGGTCGCGGAACGACGCGCTCGGCTAGAACGCCACCAGGACCGGCGTGGCGTCGCGGAGCAGGTCGAGCAACAGGTTGGGCAGCACGCCGACGACCAGGGTGACGGCGATGGCAGCGACCAGCGCGACAGCGGCGGTGCCCGGGATCGCGACCCGTGGGCCCTCGATCTCCTCCCCCTCCTCGGCGGAGAGGTACATCGACACGATGATCTTCAGGTAGAGCACCGCGGCGATGACCGAGGCCAACATGGCGGCCAGGGCCAGCCAGTAGCTGCGGGCGTCGACCGCCGCGCCGATGACGTAGAACTTGGCGAAGAACCCCGAGGTGGCGGGCACTCCCGCCTGCGAGAGCAGGAACACGGTGAAGGCCAGTGCCAGCACCGGCCGGCTGCGCGACAGCCCACGGAAGTCGTCGAGTGACGACGCGGCATCGCCCCGTCGGGTGACCAGGCCGACGACGCCGAAGCTGCCGATCACCATGAATGAGTAGGCCACCAGGTAGAACAGCATCGCCTCGACACCCTGGACGGTGGCGGCCTGCACCCCGACCAGCAGGAAGCCGGCGTGGCTGATCGACGAGTAGGCCAGCATGCGCCGCACGTCGGTCTGCACCACCGCCAGCACCGCTCCGACGACCAGGCTCAACACCGCGAGCACGTAGATGACCGGCTGCCAGTCGATCGAGTGCGTACCCAGGGTGAGGTAGAAGACCCGCACGATCGCGGCGAAGGCCCCGACCTTGACCGCGGAGGCCATGAACGCGGTGACCGGGGTGGGCGCGCCCTGGTAGACGTCGGGGGTCCAGGAGTGGAACGGCACCGCCGCCACCTTGAACCCGAAGCCGACGAGCAGCAGAGCCATGCCGACCATGAGCAAGCCGTCGGTCAACAGGATCTGGCTGCTGAGGAACGATGCGATCTCGACGAGGTTGGTCGAGCCGGTCGCTCCATAGACCATGGCGATGCCGTAGAGGAAGAACGCCGAGGCGAAGGCACCGAGGATGAAGTACTTGAACCCGGCCTCTTGGGCTTCGGCCCGCTTGCGGTGCATCGAGGCCATCACATAGACCGCGATCGACAAGGCCTCGAGACCGAGGAAGGTGACGATCAGATCGTTCGCCGACGCCATGATCGCCCCGCCGGAGGCGGACAGGAGCATGAGCACGTACATCTCGGGACCGTCGATCTCCTCGCGGCGCACATAGCCGTGCAGGAGCAGTGCCCCGAGGATGACCGACGCCGCGATGAGGCCGGTGGCGACCACGGTGAAGCCGTCGACGCCGATGGCTCCGGCCACGACGCTGAGCGGGCCACGGTCGGGGTCCTGGACGCGCTGCCAGACCGGCACGCACGCCGCCAGCGACGCCGCCCCGATCAGGACGGTGACCGCGGTGATGGCGCCGGGCCGCTTCATGAACGGGATGAGGCTGGCCACGGTGAGCACCACGATGGCCCCACCGGCGAGGATCAGCAGCGGCAGCAGCGCCGACCACACGATCTCGGGAGTGTCGAGTGGCGTCGGAGCGCCATCGTCGAGCTGGGCGAGCACGCCGCCGAGGACCGAGCCGATCTGGGTGGCGATGGCAGTCACTGGCCCACCTCCTCACCGTCGACGGGGCCATCGTCGTGACCACCGGCCCCGGAGAGGCCACCCGGGTCGGCCAGCACGGTGCCGACCGGCTCGCTGAAGCGGGGTACCTCGGTCTCGATGTGGGTGACGAGCGCGTCGACCGACGGCTCCATGCGCTCGAGCACCGGCTTGGGATAGATGCCCATGAACAGGATGAGCCCGACGACGGGCAACAGCACGAGGCCCTCCGACCAGCGCAGGTCGTCGAGGGCCTCGTTGTCGGGATCGGGGGCGCCGTGGAACACCCGCTGGTAGGCCCACAGCAGGTAGATGGCGGCGAAGATCACCCCGGCGGCGGCGACGACCGCCCACCAGCGGTTGGACGCGAACGCGCCCAGCAGGACCAGGAACTCGCCGACGAACCCGTTGAGTCCGGGCACACCGATCGAGGACAGCATCACGAGGGTGAAGGCGGCGGCCATGACCGGGGCGGCCTTCTGGAGTCCCATGAGCTCGGAGATCTGGCGGGTGTGGCGACGCTCGTAGATCCACCCGACGAGGATGAACAGCGCGCCGGTCGAGATGCCGTGGTTGACCATCTGGAGGACGCCACCCTGGATGCCCTGGGTGTTGAGCGCGAACACACCGAGGATGATGAACCCGAGGTGGGCCACCGACGAGTAGGCGACGAGGCGCTTGAGGTCGCGCTGCATGGTGGCGACGAACGCGCCGTAGAGGATGCCGACCACACCGAGGGTGACGAAGGCGGGGGCGAAGTAGACCACGGCCTCGGGGAACATGAACAGCCCGAGCCGGACGAAGCCGTAGGTGCCGAGCTTCAACATGACCGCGGCGAGGATGACCGAGCCGGCGGTGGGGGCCTCGGTGTGGGCGTCGGGCAGCCAGGTGTGCACCGGGAAGATCGGCACCTTGATCGCGAAGGCGATGGCGAAGGCGAGGAAGATCCAGCGGGCCGTCTCGGTGGCGATGGCCTGGGACTGGGCGAGGGTGACGATGTCGAAGGTGACGCCCATGTCTGTGGCCTGGGCGTTGAGCAGCACCAGCGAGAGGATGCCGACCAGCATGAACGCCGACCCGAACATCGTGTAGAGGAAGAACTTCATGGCCGCGTAGACCCGCTGGCCGTGACCCCACCCGCCGATGAGGAAGTACATCGGCACGAGCACGATCTCGAAGAACACGAAGAACAGGAACAGGTCGAGGGCGAGGAACACCCCCATCGACCCCGCCTGGAGCACGAGGATCCATGCGTAGTAGGGCTTGGGATCGTGTCCCGGTGACGAGGCCAGCAGCGCGATCGGGAAGATCACCCCGGTGAGCATCACCAGGAACAGCGAGATCCCGTCGACGCCGAGCGACCAGGAGATGCCGAGGCTCTCGATCCACGACTGCTGGGTGACGAACTGGAACCCGGCCTCGGCGGTGTCGAAGGAGACGAGGATGTAGGCCGACAGGGCGGCGGTGGCCACCGACGCCACCACGGCGACCTGGCGGAGCGATTCGGCCCTGCGCCCCGGCATCAGCGCCACGACGAGGGCGCCGATGATCGGAACGACGACCAGCGAGGTGAGCAGCGGGAACGGTTGGGCAGCGGCGAGTGTGGTCATGGTGGGCATCTACAGGCTCGCTCTCGTGAGGAACCACGCCGCGAGGAGCACGGCGCCGAGGCCGATCCCCAGGGCGTAGCTTCGGACGAGACCGGTCTGGACGGTGCGCAGGGCGGTACCTCCGACCCTGACGCCGGCGGCGACCCCGTTGACGGCGCCGTCGATGATGGTGCGATCGAACCAGGTCGCGGCGTTGAACACGCCCCGGCCGGGGCCGTCGACCAGCCGGGCGAAGGTGGAGTCGATCCACCAGCCCTCGGCGAAGGCCCGCTGTTCGAACGGTTCGGCCTTGGCCCGCTGTTGCAGGTAGACCGCGGCGGCCACGGCGATGCCGACCAGCGCCAGCGCGACCGAGAGCACGGCGACGAGCCACTTGGTGCCGGTGTCGACCGAGAGCGCCGCCTCGTTGCCGAACAGCGACGGCTCGAGGAAGTGGCCGAAGAAGTGCAGGTCCTTGGCGAAGGGCAGGTTGAGGCCACCGGCGATCAGTGCCGGTATGGCCAGCAGGACCAGGGGCAGGGTCATGGTCCAGGGCGACTCGTGGGGGGCGAAGTCGGCCGGGAGCGCGTGCTCGGGTTCGCCCGGTTCGGCGTCGGCTTCGGCAGGTTCGGGGGCCTCGGCTCCGGCCTCTGCTTCGGCGGAATCGGCTTCGGCGGAGTCGGCCTCGGACGTCTCGGCGGAGCCGGCGGCCACCGGCAGCGGTTCGTGCCAGCGGGCGTCGCCGAAGAAGACCATGAACACCTGGCGGCTCATGTAGAAGGCGGTGAGCAGTGCGGCGATGCTGCCGAGCGCCCAGATGGCCATGTTGTCGTTCCAGGCATAGAGCAGGATCTCGTCTTTCGACCAGAACCCCGAGAACGGTGGCACCCCGGCGATGGCCAGCCAGCCGACGATGAAGGTGGAGGCGGTGATGGGGAGGAACCGGGCCAGCCCACCCATGCGGCGCATGTCCTGCTCCTCGTGCATGGCGTGGATGACCGAGCCGGACCCGAGGAAGAGCAGGGCCTTGAAGAAGGCGTGGGTGATGACGTGGAACACCGCGGCGACATAGGCCCCCGAGCCGATGGCGAAGAACATGAACCCGAGCTGGCTGACCGTGGAGTAGGCCAGCACCTTCTTGATGTCGTTCTGGGCCACGGCGATGGTCGCCGCCACCAGCGCCGTGATCACGCCCACCCAGGCGATGATGTCGGGGGCCCACTCATAGGCGCTGGCGATCACGGGGTTGATCCGCACCAGGAGATACACGCCGGCGGTGACCATCGTGGCGGCGTGGATGAGCGCGGAGACCGGCGTGGGGCCGGCCATGGCGTCGGGGAGCCACACGAACAGCGGCAGCTGGGCCGACTTGCCGATGGCGCCGACGAGCAGCAGGAGCACGATGCCGGTGGCGGTGACCGCGGCCAGCTCGCCGCTGATCGAGGACCCGAGCAGGTCGGCATAGGACAGCGACCCGATGGTGACGAAGGTGAGGAACATGGCGACCATGAATCCCCAGTCGCCGATCCGGTTGGTGACGAAGGCCTTCTTGCCCGCCGAGGCGTTGTTGCGGTCGGTGAACCAGAACGAGATGAGCAGGTAGGAGCAGGTGCCGACGCCCTCCCATCCGAGGAAGGTGAGCAACAGGTTGTCGCCCAGCACCAGCACCAGCATGGAGAAGGCGAACAGGTTGAGGTAGATGAAGTACTTGGAGAAGTCGGGGTCGCCGTGCATGTACCCGATGGAGTACAGGTGGATCAGGGTGGCGACGCCGGTGATGAACAGGGCGAAGCTGATCGACAGCGGGTCGACCAGGAACCCGGCGTCGACGCTGAGGTTCCCCGATGGCACCCACTCGAACAGCGTCTGGGTGAAGAAGCGGTCGTCGCCGGGACGGTCGAGGAGGCCGACGAACACCACCGCGGTGGCGGCGAACGAGCCGAGCATCGCCAGGGTGGCGATCCAGCCCGCGGCGGGTTCGCCCAACCTGCGTCCGAACAGGACCAGGGTCAGGAAGCCGGCGAGGGGCAGGGCAGGGATGAGCCAGACGAGATCGAGCATGGTGAAGGGTCAGCCTTTGAGGAGCGCGAGGTCGTCAGCGGAGGCGTGGGGCCGACGGCGCATGATGGCCACGATGATGGCGAGCCCGACCACGACCTCGGCGGCCGCGACGACGAGCACGAAGAACACGACGGTCTGACCGTCGACGTCGCCCAGCATTCGGGCGAAGGTGACGAAGCTGAGGTTGACCGCGTTGAGCATCAGCTCGACGCACATGAACATCACGATCGGGTTGCGACGAACGAGCAGCCCGACGCCGCCGATGGTGAACACCATCGCGGCGAGCACGAGGTACCAGGTCCCGGTCACCTCCATCAGGCGGTCCCCTTTCCTGCGTCGTCGGCCGCTTCGGGCTCGTCGGGCGCCGGGCCCTCGGACTTGCGGACCAGGACGACCGCACCGACGACCGCGATGGTGAGCAACAAGGCGGTGGCCTCCAGGGCGAAGACGTGGGTGGTGAACAGGCTGCGTCCGAGCGAGACCACGTCGGGCGCCGATCCGGTGGCGGGATCGAGGGCACCTCGCACTCCCGTGACGGCGTCGGACCCCGACGAGAGCGCGATGAGCACCATGGCGAGGAACACTCCACCACCGGCGAGTGCGGCTGGACGCTGACCGGCGATGGGCTCGATGCTGAGGTCCTCGGCGGTGTCGACGCCGAGCAGCATGAGCACGAACAGGAACAGCACGACGATCGCGCCGGCGTAGACGATCACCTGCACCGCGGCGAGGAAGTGGGCCTCGTGGGCGACGAAGAGCACCGCGATGCCAAAGAGGGTGCCGATGAGGCTGAGCACCGCTCGGGTGGTGTTGGCACTGAGGACCACACCGGCCGATCCGGCGAGGATGACGGCGGCGCCGATCAGAAAGACCAGTGTCTCCATCAGTGCCCCCCGTGGGACGGGTCGTGGCCATCGTGGCCATCGTGGTCGGCGCCGGCCGCCTCGGCCTCCTCGGCCTCGGCCCGCTGGCCGCCTTCGGCCGGGCGCACCCCGTAGCCGAGCTCGCCCGACCAGGCGACGCGGCCGAGGTAGTCGGCGTCGCCCGACGGCGAGGTGGCCCGCACCCACGCCGAGGTGTGCTCGTCTTCGCCCGGCCGCCAGTCCTCCCAGGGGAGGTGCTGGGGCAGGCCGGCGTCGTCGACGAGCAGCTCGTCCTTGGTGTAGATGGCGTCGCGGCGGTTGGTGAAGCTGAACTCGAACAGCTTGGTCTCGGTGATCGCCTCGGTGGGGCAGGCCTCGACGCACAGGTCGCAGTGGATGCACCGCAGGTAGTTGATCTCGTAGATGAAGCCGTAGCGCTCGCCGGGCGAGGTCGGATCGGCCGGATCGTTGTCGGCGCCGCGCACGTAGATGCAGCGGGCCGGACACACCCCGGCGCACAGCTCGCACCCGATGCACTTCTCCATGCCGTCCTCGTAGCGGTTGAGGACGTGGCGCCCGTGGAGCCGCTCGGGCTTGGAGGTCTTCTCCTTCGGGTACGGGGTGGTGACCCGGTTCTCGAAGAGCTTCTTCAGGGTGATGCGGAAGCCGTCGAGATAGCCCATGTCAGCTCACCTCCTCGGCGAGACGTTCCTTGCTGGCGCCCGCGAGCGCTGCTGCCATGAGCCCGGCGGCGGCGATGAGCACGGCCATGCAGATGGCCACGACGACCCCGGCGTTCCACCCCTGGTCGTCGCCGACCCGGATGGTGGCAAGGAGCAGCAGCCATCCCAGCGAGAGCGGGATCAGGATCTTCCACCCGAGGCTCATCAGCTGGTCGTACCGGAACCGCGGCACCGTGGCGCGGGCCCACACCGCGGCGAACAGGAACACCAGCACCTTGAGCAGGAACCACACGATCGGCAGCACCGGGTGCAGGAACCCGGGGCCGAAGACCGGGCCGGTCGGGCCACCGAGGAAGAGGGTGGCCATGATCGCCGACATGGTGATGAGGTTCATGTACTCGGCCAGGTAGAAGTGACCGAACCGGATCGAGCTGTACTCGGTGTGGAACCCGCCGACCAGCTCCTGTTCGGCTTCGACGAGGTCGAACGGGGCGCGGTTCAGCTCGGCCGCGGCGGCGATGAGGAAGATGACGAAGGGCACCACCCCGGTGAGCAACAGGTTCCAGCTCGGGACGAACCCGAAGAACCCCTCTCCCGCCTGGTTGGCGACGATGTCGTGGGTGGAGAGGCTGCCGGTGACGATGATGACCGAGACCAGCGACAGGCTGAGGGCCGCCTCATAGGAGATCGCCTGGGCGCTGGCCCGGACCGAGCCGAGCAGCGGATACTTCGACCCCGACGACCACCCGGCCAGCATCATGCCGTACACGCCGACCGAGGACATGGCCAGCAGCACGAGGATCCCGATCGGGGGGTCGGCGAGCTGCAGGTAGGTGTCGCGACCGAACCAGCTGACCACACCGCCCTGATCCTGGAAGTCGCCACCGAGGGGCACGATCCCGAACGCGACGAAGGCGGGGACGAGGGCGAGGAACGGGGCGAGGGCGAAGACCCAGCGGTCGGAGCGGTCGGGGATGAGGTCTTCTTTGAAGATGAGCTTGATGCCGTCGGCGAGGGTCTGCAGCAGGCCCCACGGACCGGCCAGGTTGGGACCGACTCGGTTCTGGAGGTCGCCGATGACCTTGCGCTCGAACCAGATCATCAGCACGACCGCG
Source organism: Acidimicrobiales bacterium (assembly GCA_046543225.1). Lineage (GTDB taxonomy): Bacteria > Actinomycetota > Acidimicrobiia > Acidimicrobiales > SKKL01 > SKKL01. Next base: position 1,596 of record JBKGZW010000075.1, on the reverse strand, counting down.
AGGACCATGACCGTGAAGACCACCAGCGCCTTCACCGCGACGATGAGGACCTCCTCGAGTCCGACGCCGGAGCTGAGCAGCGGATCACCCCACATCAGGGCACCTCGATCCGCACGTCGATCGATGCGCTGGTGGCGTCGAGCAGGTCGGTGATGCGGGCACCCTGGTTGATGAGCACGACGGCCCGACCACGGGGCACCGAGGAGTCGGGATCGAGGGGCAGGACCACCGCACCCGACGGCGAGGTCAGCCTGACCTCGTCGCCTGCGGGCACGCCGATCTTCTCGAAGTCGACGGGATGAAGCACCACGCGAGCGCCGGGACCGAGCTCGGCCAGCGACGGCGAGTTGGCCAGCAGCGTTCCCTGGTCATAGAGCTTGCGGCGGGTCACGAGACGCAGAGCGTAGGCGTCGACGGGTCCGGGCTCGCTCACCGGTTCGGGGGCGACGAAGCTCATCGGCTTCGGCCGTGCGGCCGTCGTCGCCGCCGAGGGGTCCTCTGACGGGTCGTCGGCTGTTGGGGCGGTGTCGTCGTCGGTCTCGGACTCGGCTTCGACGTCGGCGGCCACCGCCTCGACCGCGTCGGCGTCGGTCTCGGACTCGGCGGGGTCGACCGCCTCATCGGTGGCGGGCGCATCGGTGGGTGCGTCGGGGTCGGCCGGTGGTTGGTCGGGGTCGGCGGCGGTCTCGTCGTCGCTCGCGTCCGCGCCGACCGCCTCGGTGCTGCGGCTCAGGGTGACCGACGCCTCGGCCGGGGGCGCGAGCACGCCGTCGGCGTTGGCGGGCTGGGCCAGCACCGACCCGGTGAGGCCCGCGTGAACGGGCGAGAGGCGCTCGATCTCGGACCAGATGGCGTCGACCGACTCGAAGCCGAGGTCGGTGCCCAACCGATCGGCGAGCTCGACGGCGATGGTCCAGTCGGAGCGGGCGGTCCCTGGTGGGGTGACCCGCTTGGCCACCTTGCTGACCCGCCCCTCGAGGTTGGTGGTGGTTCCGTCGCACTCGGCGAACCCGGCGACCGGCAGCACGACGTCGGCCTTGGCGACCGACTCGGTGACGAATCGGTCGAGGGCGATGACGGTGCGCGCACCGGCGAGGGCACGGGCGGCCAGGTCGGCGTCGGGGAAGTCGACGATGGGGTCGGCTCCCAGCAGCACCAGGGTGTCGATGTGGCCGTCGGCGGCCGCGGTGAGGATGCCGGTGGCGTCGAAGCCGGGTTCGGCGGGCACGTCCGACCAGTGCCGGGCGTACCAGTCGCGGCCCTCGTCGAGGGCGACGCGGCCGGGCAGCAGGCCGGGGGCCATGCCCATGTCGAGGGCGCCGAACACGTTGCTGCGCCGCAGCGCAGGCAGGAAGCGTGCCTCGGGCAGGGCGTCGTGGAGCACCGCGGCAGCGTCGACGGTGAGATCGGCGGACTCGGCCAGCGAGCCCCGGCCGAGCACGATCGTGAGCGGATCACCGTGGCGCAACAGGTCGGCCACCGCGGTGAGGTCGGCAGGGTCGACCCCGCCGACGGCCTTGGCGGTGTCGCCGTCGAGGATCGCCCGGACCACCGCGGCGGTGTTCGAGAGCTGATCCGCCATCGTCACGGGGAGCG
>JBKGZW010000074.1:0-13971 GCA_046543225.1 Acidimicrobiales bacterium | reverse complement strand
CGTCGCCGCCCGCAACCCCAGACCCAAGGGTTCCATGGCCGAGGAGACCGCCTGAGCCGACTACCGGCTCTCGACCAGCTGGTAGGCCACGCCGAGCCGGTCGTAGGTGCGCATCGCTCGCCGATCGCGGGTCAACAGCAGCTCATCGTGCTCTGCTGCAGTGAGGCCGACCAGGGCGTCATAGACGGCCCCTCCGTCGAGTCCCGCTCCCGCGACCAACGAGAGGAGATTCCGCTGCAGTGTGGCGGGTGCGGTCAGCAGTGCGTCGTCGGTCCACCGATCGAGGAGCCGGTGGGCAGTCGTGGAGTCGATCCGGTGCGGCGCGGGGAGTCTCGTCATGACCGAGTACGACTCGACGACCACGTGGGTGGGCAAGCGGGCGTCGACCGTTGCCTCGCGGCAGGCGTCGTGGTGCTCGTGCCAGGTCAGGAGGGCAGGAACGCAGACGCTGGTGTCGAGCGCGGTCACCGGCGGGTGCGGTCGATGGCGGAGAACAGCTCGTCGTCGGTGAGCGGAGGCAGCGAGTCGATGGGAGTCGCGACCAGGCCTTCGGCGGTCTCGGTCAACTCGACCGACGCCGGGGCGGCGACGATCTCGATGACGCCATCACGCTCGACGATGTCGACCTCGCCTCCGGCGAGCAGGCGGAGTCGTTCGCGGATGGCCTTCGGCACGACGATCCGCCCGGCGCGATCGATGGTTGTTCTCATGGCACCGATTCTACCATCGGCCATGCCAGCGCCTCGGGCGGTGGACGGCGACGTCTGCACCTCCGGGCCAGGATGCACCTCGCCGCTGGTCTCAGGGTCGTGGCGTCCAGCGTCCGAGGAAGAACTGGACGTTGGGCCCAACCGTCAGCGCGAACAGCAGCGTGCCGAGTCCCACGGTGCCGCCGAGCACCAATCCGGTGGTCAGTGCACCCAGCTCGATCAGGGTCCGCACCCGACGCACCGAGGGACCACGCCGGGCGATGCCGGTCATCAACCCGTCGCGGGGCCCGGGGCCGAGGCCGGCCCCGATGTAGAGGCCGGATCCGGGGCCGAACAGCAGCGCCCCGATCGTGACGAACACCAGCCGCTGCCACAACAGTGAGGGCTCGGGCAGCCACCACAGGGTGATGTTGACCGTCGTGCCGATGAGCACCGCGTTGGCGATGGTGCCGATGCCCGGTCGTTCCCGCAGCGGGACCCAGATCAGCAGCAGCGAGCATCCGACGAGGATGACCACGGTGCCGATGGGGATCCCGGTGCGTTCGCTGATGCCCTGGTGCAACACGTCCCAGGGACTGAGCCCCAGGTCGGCGTTGATCATCAGTGCCAACCCGAACCCGCACAGCACCAAGCCGAGGAACAGGCGGGGCAGACGCAGCGCCAGCTCCCGGCGCGCAACGATGAAGCTGGTGGTGACGGGGACCTGGACCACCGGGGCAGGCTAGCGACGGCGTGCCGGCGGGCTCGCTCGAGTTGTCACAGGTCACAGGGAGGATGGGGTCGTGCTGACCACCTCCCGCTGTCCCATCTGCCGCCGGTCCGGCGGTTCCCCCTGCCGCGAGTGCGTCGAGCTGTTCGCACCCCTCGGCCGCCTCCGCCCGCCGCCGGGGCTCGACGGGCTCCATGCCGCGGTGTCCTACGAGGACGCGGCCCGGCCCCTCATCACCAGCCTCAAGTACCGCGACCAGCGAGCTGCGACGGGTTGGCTCGCCGACGCGATGGTCGCGGTGCTGCCGGCGAGCGCCCGGCCCGAGGTGGTCACCTGGGCCCCGACGACCGCCGCCCGCCGACGCGAGCGCGGGTTCGATCAGGCCGAACTGCTGGCCAGGGCGGTGGCCCGCCGGTTGCGGGTCCCGGCCCGGCGCCTGTTGCGCCGCCACGCTGGGCCGTCGCAGACGGGCCGGTCGGCCTCGGAGCGCCACCGCGACGTCGCGGCCTTCGTCGGGGTGCGTCGCCGGCCCGGCAACGTGGTGGTCCTGGTCGACGACGTGGTCACCACCGGCGCGACCCTCTCGGCCGCGGCGACACCGCTGCGTCGGGCCGGGGCCGCTCGCGTGATCGGGCTCGTCGCCGCGGCCACACCGGCCCCTGGCTCCACAGGCGGTAGCGTGCCCAGCGATGACCGATGACGCCACGCTTCGGGTCCTGGTGTGCGACGACCACCCCCTGTTCCGTCGAGCAGTGGTCACCGCGCTCGAGGACTCGGGCATGCAGGTCGTGGCCGAGGCCGCCACCGGAGCCGAGGCGGTCGAGCGCGCCGTCGATCATGCGCCTGATGTCACCCTCATGGACCTGCGCATGCCCGGAGGCACCGGGATCGAGGCCACCGAGCGCATCCGTCGCGCCCGGCCGTGGTCGCGGGTCCTGGTGCTGACGGTCAGCGACGATCTCGACGAGCTGATGGCGGCCATCCGAGCCGGAGCGGTCGGCCATCTCCGCAAGGAGGAGTCGATGGGGGTCCTCCCCGACGCGGTGCGGTCGGTCCACATGGGCGGTGTCGTGCTCGGCCCGGCGCTGGCGCGAGCGGTCCGCCTCGAGCTCGACCGCATCCGCCGCTCGCAGCGCGACGCCCCGCCCGACCCTGACGACCCAGGTTCGTGGGCCCCGTCGGATCGTCAGCGAGAGCTGCTCGACCGGCTGGCCGAAGGCGCCGACGTGCCCGGGGCGGCGGCAGCGCTCGGCGTCGACGCGTCCATGGCCCGCACCGAGTTGAGGGCCGTTCTCGAGGGCCTGCACCGACGTGGCAGGAGCGAGGCCGACCCCGTCGAGAAGGCCGGAGACAGCGGCTGAACGCCACAGCAAGGGTCCATCGGTAGACTCGGAGACCTCATGGGAATGCTGAACAAGATCCTTCGCGCCGGCGAAGGCAAGAAGCTCAAGGCCCTGGCGGGACTGGTGCCCGAGATCAACGCGCTCGAACCCGAGACCGTGGCGCTCTCCGACGCCGAGCTACAGGCCAAGACCACCGAGTTCAAGCAGCGGATCGACAACGGCGAGACCGTCGACGACCTGCTCATCGAGGCGTTCGCGGTGGTTCGCGAGGCGGCCAACAGGGTCATCGGTCAGCGCCACTTCGACGTACAGCTCATGGGAGGTGCCGCCCTGCACTTCGGTTGGGTGGCCGAGATGAAGACGGGTGAGGGCAAGACCCTCGTCTCCACCATGCCGGTCTACCTCAACGCCCTCAGCGGCAAGGGCGCACACGTCGTCACCGTCAACGACTACCTGGCGACCTTCCACAGCGAGTGGATGGGCCGCATCTATCGCTGGCTGGGGCTCGAGGTGGGGCTGGTCGTCCCCGGCCACAACGACCCCGCCTACAAGCGGGCCCAGTACGCGGCCGACATCACCTACGGCACCAACAACGAGTTCGGCTTCGACTATCTGCGCGACAACATGGTGATGTCGCTGGAGCGCAAGACCCAGCGGGGTCACAGCTACGCCATCATCGACGAGGTCGACTCGATCCTCATCGACGAGGCCCGCACCCCACTGATCATCTCGGGCCGCCTGGCCGACGCGGCCCAGATGTACTACCAGTTCGCCAGCATCGTCCGGGGTCTCACCCGCGACGAGGACTACGAGGTCGACGAGGAGAAGCGCACCGTCTCGCCGCTCGAGTCGGGCATCGAGAAGGTCGAAGCCGCGCTGGGGATCGACAACCTCTACGACCAGGTCGACACCAACCTCGTGCACCAGCTCAGCGCCGCCCTCAAGGCCAAGGAGCTCTACAAGCGGGACAAGGACTACATCGTCCAGGACTCCCAGGTGAAGATCGTCGACGAGTTCACCGGCCGCATCCTCGAGGGGCGTCGTTGGTCCGAGGGCCTCCACCAGGCGGTCGAGGCCAAGGAAGGCGTCAAGATCAAGGAGGAGAACCAGACCTTCGCCACGATCACCTTCCAGAACTACTTCCGGCTCTACGACAAGCTCGCCGGCATGACCGGTACCGCCGAGACCGAGGCGGCCGAGCTCATGGGCACCTACGGCCTCGACGTCGTGCCCATCCCCACCCACAAGCCCATGATCCGCCAGGACCTCGGCGATCTCATCTACAAGACCCAGGAAGCCAAGTTCGACGCGGTGGTCGACGACATCGCCGAGCGCTATCGGGTCGGGCAACCGGTGCTGGCCGGCACGGCGTCGGTCGAGCACTCCGAGACCCTGTCCGCGCTGCTCGACCGCCAGGGCATCCGCCACGAGGTGCTCAACGCCAAGCAGCACTTCCGCGAAGCCGAGATCGTCGCCCAGGCCGGTCGTCTCGGTGGGGTCACCGTCGCCACCAACATGGCCGGCCGCGGCGTCGACATCCTGCTCGGCGGCAACCCCGACCTGCTGGCCAAGCGCGAAGCCCAGGCCGAAGGCTTCGACCCCGACACCGACGAGGGCCAGGCCCGCATCGCCGAGCTGCTTCCCCGGTTCGAGGGCGAGACCCAGCGCGAAGGCGAGAAGGTGCGTGAGCTCGGCGGGCTGTACGTGTGCGGCACCGAACGCCACGAGAGCCGCCGCATCGACAACCAGCTGCGGGGCCGCGCCGGCCGCCAGGGCGACCCCGGCGAGAGCCGGTTCTACCTGTCGCTCGAAGACGACCTCATGCGCCTGTTCGCCACCGGCGCCATGAACTGGGTCATGGGCAGGGCGCTACCCGACGACGCCCCCATCGAGGCGAAGATGGTCACCAAGGCCATCGAGCGGGCCCAGAACACCGTCGAGCAGCGCAACGCCGAGATCCGCAAGAACGTCCTCAAGTACGACGAGGTCATGAACGCGCAGCGCAAGGTGATCTACCAGCGCCGCAACCAGATCCTCGAGGGCGAGGACCTCCGCGACGAGACGCTCGAAGCGCTGGCCGAAGCGGTCGACGGCGTGATCGGCACCTACTGCGTCTCGGACTTCACCGAGGAGTGGGACCTCGACGGGCTCATCACCGACCTGGCCACCTACTGGCCGTCGGAGCTCACCGTCGATCATCTCGCCGACGCCACCTCCACCGACGAGCTCTACGACCGCGTCATGGCCGCGGCGGTCGCCTACTACGAACAGCGCGAGGAGACCCTCGGATCCGAGGTCATGCGCCAGGTCGAGCGTCAGGTCATGCTGCGCATCATCGACCAGAAGTGGCGCGAGCACCTCCAGGAGATGGACTACCTGCAGAGCGGCATCAACCTGCGGGCCATGGGTCAGAAGGACCCCCTCATGGAGTGGCAGCGCGAGGGCTATGAGATGTTCGGGGCGATGATGACCGCCATCGCCCAGGACTTCGTCAAGTACGTGATGCACGTCGAGGTGGCGGTGCAGCCCCCGACACCCGAGGACGAGACGCGGGTCCGCGACGTCCAGTACTCCGCACCCGATGGCACACCCACCGGCGTGCTCGGCTCGGGGGCACCCGCCCAGCCTGGCAAGCCGTCCGAACCACAGACCAACACCCCGGTGGTGAAGTCCGACTGGGACAAGACCGGTCGCAACGAACCCTGCCCCTGTGGGAGCGGCAAGAAGTACAAGCTGTGCCACGGTCGGTGAACCGTGCGTGACCTGACCGACGAGCTCGCGGCGCTCCGCCGCCGTCTCGACGAGGCCGAGGGATACCTCAAGGTGTCCGAGCTGCGGGCCCGCCAGCCCCAGCTCGAGACCGAGGCCTCGCGCCCCGACCTCTGGGACGATCCCGACAAGGCACGACAGGTCACGACCGAGCTCACCGCTGTCAACGACGACCTGGCCCTGGTCGACTCGCTCCTCGAGGCGATCGAAGAGGTCGAGACGCTCTATGAGATGGCTCGTGAGGAGGGTGACGACAGCCTCGAGCCCGAGATCGACGACGCGCTGGCCGCGCTCGGCGCCCGCTTCGACGCGCTCGAGCTGCGCTCACTGTTCTCGGGCGAGCACGACGAGCGAGACGCGGTCTGTGAGATCCACTCGGGAGCCGGCGGCACCGACTCCCAGGACTGGGCCAACATGATGCTGCGCATGTACATCCGCTGGGCCGAGCGCCGGGGCTTCGACGTCGAGCTCGACGAGGTGCAGCCGGGTCAGGAGGCGGGCATCACCGTCGCGACCTTCATCGTCAAGGGTCGCTACGCCTACGGTCTGTTGCAGGCCGAACGGGGTGTTCACCGTCTGGTGCGCATCTCACCGTTCGACTCCAACGCCCGACGCCACACCGCGTTCGCCTCGTTCTCGGTGGTCCCCTTCATCGAGATGGGCGAGGTCGAGATCGACATCGACGACAAGGATCTGCGCATCGACACCTTCCGGTCCTCGGGTGCCGGCGGCCAGCACGTGAACGTCACCGATTCCGCGGTGCGGATCACCCACCTCCCCACCGGCATCGTGACCTCCTGCCAGAACGAGCGGAGCCAGCGCCAGAACAAGGACCGGGCGATGCAGATCCTGGTGGCCAAGCTGGCCGACCGCGAGCGCGAACAGCGCGAGGCCGAACTGGCCGCGATCGCCGGCGAGCAGCACGAGGTCGGCTGGGGGAGCCAGATCCGCTCCTATGTGCTGCACCCCTACCAGATGGTGAAAGACCTGCGCACCGACCACGAGGTCGGTAACGTCGAGGGCGTGCTCGACGGCGATCTCGACGGCTTCATGGAGGCCTACCTGCGGTGGCGGCGCGCCGCGGCGAGCACGGAGTGATCTCCGCCCGCGGTCGTTCGTCGATGCTCGTGTTGGGCGTGGTGGCGGCTGCGGTGCTCGCGGCGTGTTCGGCCGCCGAGGCCGATCGGGTCGTCGGCCCCCAGCTCGCCGGCCAGCCGCGGTCGGTCATGGTCAGCGCGGCGACCTCCACCCCGGCCAAGGCGCTGGCCTGGCTCGAACCGTCGCAACGGACCCGACGGTTGAGCGTGGTCGTCGGCGGCGACCTCTTGATCCATGAAGCGGTGTGGGAGTCGGCCCGCAGCTACGCCGGCGGCGACGGGTTCGACTTCGACCCGATGTTCGAGCCGGTGGCCGACGTCATCGATGGCGCCGACCTGGGGATCTGCCACCTGGAGGTCCCCCTGTCGGCCGACAACACCGGGCTGGCGAGCTATCCCCGGTTCAACGCGCCGCACCAACTGGCCGACGCCATCGCCACTGCGGGGTTCGACGGGTGCTCGTTCGCCTCCAACCACACCCTCGACCAGGGCGTCGACGGCATCGACGCCTCGCTCGGCCACCTCGACCGGGTTGGTGTCGGTCATGCCGGGGCTGCCCGCACCCCCGAGGAGGCGACGACGATCCGCACCTACGAGGTCCGCGGTCACCGCGTCGCCCATCTCTCCTACTCCTACGGGTTCAACGGCTTGCGGCGCCCGGCGGGCGAGGAGTGGCGGGCCAACCTCATCGACCCGGCGCGCATCGGCGACGACGCGGCCCGCGCCCGTGCCGAGGGTGCCGACCTGGTGCTGGTCAGCCTGCACTGGGGTGACGAGTACGTTCACGCGCCCAACCAGTACCAGCGCGACGTGGCAGCCACGGTGGCCGGTACCGGCGATGTCGATCTCATCATCGGACACCACGCACACGTGATCCAGCCGGTGGAGGTGGTCGAGGACACCTGGGTCGCCTACGGCGTCGGCAACCTGTTGTCGAACATGACACAACCCGCCCGCCGTGACGGGGTGCTGCTCGAGGTGCACTTCGAGGCCGGACCGCAAGAGTCGTTCGAGGTGGCCGAGGTGGGGTTCCTGCCCACCCAGGTCGAACGTGCCGGGCACCGCATCGTGCCCGCGCCTGCAGATTCGTGGGAGCGCACCGCCTCGCACCTCCAGCGCGGGGGAGCACCGATGGCCGTTGTGCATCGCGACTGACGGGATGACACAGTTGGGGGCCCGCGCCGCGGTAACGTGATCGTAACATCGTCGAACCCCGACCCGCCGGGAGATCTGCCCCTGTGATCAAGCTGGAGAACGTCACCAAGACCTACGGCGCCGACGTGGTCGCGCTGCGCAGCGCCAGCGTCGACATCAACAAGGGTGAGTTCGTGTTCCTGGTGGGAGCCTCCGGGTCGGGCAAGTCCACCTTCATCCGCCTGCTCAACCGCGAGGAGACCCCCGAAGAGGGCACCATCTTCGTCGCCGGCAAGGACATCGGACAGCTCTCGAGCTGGAAGATCCCGTACCTGCGTCGCAACATCGGCTGCGTCTTCCAGGACTTCAAGCTGCTCATGACCAAGAACGTGGGCGAGAACGTGGCCTTCGCCCTCGAGGTCATCGGCCAGCCCAAGCACGTCATCAAGACCCAGGTGCCCGCAATCCTCGAGCTGGTGGGCCTCGAAGGCAAGGCCCACCGCTATCCGCACGAGCTCTCGGGTGGCGAGCAGCAGCGGGTGTCGGTGGCCCGAGCCTTCGTCAACCGCCCGCTCATCCTGCTGGCCGACGAGCCCACCGGCAACCTCGACCCCACCACCTCGGTGGGCATCATGCGGCTGCTCGACCGCATCAACCGCACCGGGACCACGGTCGTCATGGCCACCCACGACCGCGGCATCGTCGACACCATGCGTCGCCGGGTCATCGAGCTCGAACACGGCAGCATCGTCCGCGACCAGTCGCGCGGCGTCTACGACTAGGAACAACGTGGCCAAGGTCGACTACATCGCCCGCGAGACCGGGCACAACCTCCTCCGCAACATCAGCCTCACGCTGGCATCGATGGTCACCGTCGCGGTGTCGCTGTCGCTGGTCGGCTCCGCGCTGCTGCTCCGCCAGGGCGTGCAGAACGCCACCGCCCGCTGGGAGGGGGGCATCGAGTTCATCGTCTTCGTCAACCCCGAGGCCGAACCGGCTCAGGAGCAGGCGGTCCGCGAGGCGCTCGAATCGAGCCCCGCGGTCGACGAGTGGCACTACGTCACCAAGGACGAGGCCTACGAGGAGTTCGTGGAGCTGTTCCGCAACACGCCCGAGATGATCGACGCGGTGTCGCCGGACATCCTGCCGCCGTCGTTCCGGGTGGTGCCCGCCAACCCCGATGCCGATGCCATCCGCGCCCTCGGCCAGCAGTTCGAGAACCGGCCTGGCGTGTATCGGGTGGTGTTCGCCTTCGAGGCGGTGCAGACCCTCCAGCAGCTGTCGCGGCTGATGTCGTTCGCCATCCTCATCGTGGCCGGCGTGCTGCTCTTCGCCGCCGGGCTGCTCATCCTCAACACCATTCGCATGGCCATGTTCGCCCGCCGTCGCGAGATCGAGGTGATGAAGCTGGTGGGCGCCACCAACTGGTTCATCCGCATCCCGTTCATGCTCGAGGGCCTCATCCAGGGAGTGGTGGGCGCGTCGATCGCCGTGGGGTCGGTCGTGGTGCTCAACAACTTCTTCGAGAGCTGGCTGCAGAACACCGAGAGCTTCCAGGTCCTGCAGGGGTTCGTCGTCAGCACCAGCGAGCTGGTGGGCACCAGCGTGTTCATCTTCGTGGTGGGCATGCTCGTCGGCGCCATCGGCTCGGGCATCGCGGTGAGTCGCTTCCTCGACGTCTGACTCCGAGGCAGCCAGCGGCTCCGAGCACACGAGGGGAGTGACCATGGAGTACCAGCAGATCGCCTACGAGGTCGAGGACCGGGTGGCAACGGTCATCCTCGACCGGCCCGACCGGCTCAACGCCTTCACCGGCCAGATGATGCACGAGCTGCTCGACGTGTTCGACCGCATCGATGCCGACGATGGTGTACGGGCGGCGATCGTCACCGGTCGGGGGAGGGGGTTCTGCGCGGGCGCCGATCTCGGGGCCGGCGGTGAGACCTTCGACGCCTCCGCGCGCGGCAGCGGCGAGAGTGATGCAACGAGCGACGGCATGGGTACCAGGCGCGACGGTGGCGGTCGCGTGGCCCTGCGGATCTATGACAGCCGCAAACCGGTGATCGCCGCGGTCAACGGCCCGGCGGTGGGGGTCGGCGTCACCATGACACTCCCGATGGACATCCGCCTGGCGGCAGACAGCGCCCGCTTCGGGTTCGTGTTCGCCCGCAGGGGCATCGTGATGGAGGCGACGTCGAGCTGGTTCCTGCCCCGACTGGTCGGCATGGGCCAGGCGTCGGAGTGGGTGCACACCGGGCGGGTCTTCGATGCCGCCGAGGCGCTGCGCGGCGGGTTGGTGAACCAGATCCATCCCGAAGACGAGCTGCTGGGCGCGGCCCGGGACCTCGCCGTCGAGATCGCCACCGAGACCTCGGCGGCGTCGGTCGCGCTCAACCGCCAGATGATGTGGAAGATGCTGGGTGCCAACCATCCGATGGAGGCCCACAAGATCGACTCGCGGGCCATGCAACGCATGGGTTCTTCGCCCGATGCCCGTGAGGGTGTCGAGTCGTTTCTGGAGAAGCGTCCGCCCCGGTTCACGATGTCGGCCGCCACCGACCTGCCCGACTTCTACCCCTGGTGGGACGACCGCCCCTTCGGGTGAGGCTGGGTCACCAGCCCTCCCACTCGCCGGTGGCGCCGCGTCCCGCCTCCGCTTCTCGGATGCCGGCGCGCTGCCCGGGAGTCGGCGGCACCTGTCGGGCCAGGCGATAGCGCCGGATGACCAGGTAGAGGATCGGGCTCAGCACCGCCACGAAGATCACGATCCGCAAGATGATCCACACCGCCGTCATGGGGTCCCATCGTAGCGCTCAGGTCGGTTCGTTGCCGGGCCTCCACTTGATGGAGCAGCCCATCGACGGTGCCTGATCGGCCGGCACCGCCTCGCCGGCGATGACCGCCTTGACCGCGGCGTCGAGGTCGGCGCCGGTGACCGGCACGTCCGAGCCGGGGCGGCTCTCGTCCATCTGGCCCCGGTAGACCAGGCGCAGGTCGCGGTCGAACAAGAAGAAGTCGGGGGTGCACGCGGCCCGGTAGTCCTTGGCGACCTGTTGGGTCTCGTCGACCAGATAGGGGAAGTCCCACCCCCAACCCCTGGCGGCCGCGGCCATCGTGTCCGGGGCGTCGTCGGGGTAGGCCTCGGGATCGTTGCTGTTGATGCCGACCACACCGACGCCCCTGCTCATCCATCGCTGGGTGAGCAGCCCGAGCTCGCGGCCGACGTGCTTCACGTAGGGGCAGTGGTTGCACACGAAGGCGACCAACAGACCGTGTTCGCCGGCAGCATCGTCGCGGGTGACCCGGTTGCCGTCGGGGTCCGCCAGGTCGAAGTCGGGAGCGACGGTGCCGAGATCGAGCATGTGCGAGGTGGCAGCCATGGGTGGTTCCCTCCTACGGGGTCGGGTCGTCGATGCCGGCCAGGTGCACGAGGCGCTCCCACAGCTGGTCGCGGTGGGCGTCGCCGCTGCGGGTCCACGGCACCTTGTGGGTGGGGCGGGGCTTGCGGTCCATCCAGAACCGGCCGCTGCCGAGCTGGTCGGCCGGTGTCGCCGCCAGCCACACCACGGTGTCGGCGCCTTGCTCGGGTGACCGCAACAGTGGCGCGGTCAGCTGGTGGAAGCGCGGGAGCGAGCGTTCGACACCGGGCGTGTCGGCCCAGCCGGGGTGCATGACGTGGGCGGTGATGCCCAGCGGAGCGAGCCGCGTGGCCCATTCCTCGGTCATCAGGACCTGGGCGCGCTTGGCCCGGGCGTAGGCGATGCTGCCGCGGTAGTCGTGCTCGTTCTGGAGGTCGTCGATGACGAGTGGCTGGGTGTAGAGGCCCCCGGAGGCGACGGTGATGATGCGCCCCGCGGCCGCGGTGAGCTGGGGCAGCAGGAGGGCGGTGATGAGAAACGGGGCGACGACGTGCACCTGCAGGGTGAGCTCGATGCCGTCGACGGTGAGCGTTCGGTCCTCGGCGAGGAGTCCGGCGTTGTGGACCAGGACGTCGATCGAGTCGACGCTGGCCGACAGCTCGGTGGCCCAGTCCCGCACCGTCGAGAGGTCGGCGAGGTCGGCGAGCAGAAAGCTGACGTCGTCGTTGCCCGAGCCAGCGGCGATCTCCTCCACCGCTGCCTGGCCCTTGGCCTCGTCTCGAACCAGCAACCAGACCGAGGCGCCGAGTGACGCGAGCCGGGTGGCGGCGGCCTTGCCGAGTCCGGATGATCCGCCGGTGACCACGGCGGTCCGTCCCGACATCGAGGGCAGTTCGTCGGCCCAGACCGTCGACTCTCCCGACCACTCGTCGAGGTAGCGGCGGGTGGCGATGCCGAACCGGGAGAAGCCCAGGACCACGGTCGTGTCGAGGGCGCTGTCGACGAGATCGGCCACACGGCGGTCGGTTCCCACCCGACCAGGATGCCGCGAGAATGGCCGGATGCACCTGACCGCGCACGCTCCCGGCCGGGTGAACCTCATCGGCGACCACACCGACCACACCGGGGGTCTGGTCCTGCCGATGGCCATCGATCTGGGGGTGACCGTCCAGGGCCGTCCGGGGGGTGACCGGGTCGAGCTCGTCAGCGACCTCGACCCTGCCCCGGCGGTGGTTCCCCTCGAGGTCGCCGATCCGAGCCGGGTCCGACCGGAGTGGGCCCGATACGTGGCCGGGGTCGTGGCCGAGCTGGCGCCCGCGACGGGGTTTCGCGGTCGGGTCACCTCGACCGTGCCCCTCGGTGCCGGCCTGTCGTCCAGTGCTGCCCTCTCGGTGGCGGTCGCGCTGGCGCTGGGGGCAACCGGCGATCCGGTCGAGGTGGCCCGTCTGTGCCAGCGGGCCGAGCAGCGTTCGACCGGGGTGCCCTGCGGCCTGATGGACCAGTTGGTCTGTGTGGCGGGCGTCCCCGGCGCCGCTTTGCTCATCGACACCGGCAGCGGGTGGGTTCAGCCCGTTGCGGTGCCCGCTGGAGCCGAGGTGGTGGTCGTGCACTCGGGCGAGCAGCGGGCCTTGTCGGACTCCTCCTATGCGGAGGTGCGCGATCGCTGCGTGTCGGGGGAGGCCGTCGCCGCCGCCCACGTCTCATCGGAGAACCGCCGGGTCCGGGACGCCGCCGCGGGGTTGGCGCGCGCCGACCTGGCGAGGGTGGGCGCGCTGATGGTGCAGAGCCACGCCAGCCTGGCCGAGCTCGGGGTCTCGACCCCGACCCTCGATCGGTTGGTCGCCCAGCTGAACCGCACCCGTGGGGTGTTCGGCGCCCGGCTCACCGGCGCCGGGTTCGGCGGGTGTGTGGTGGCACTGTGCGAGCCGGGCGCGGTCGGGGAGCTGATCACCGATCCCGACGGTGGCGCGTGGTCGCGCATCTGGCGGGTCGTGCCCTCGGCCGGCGCCTGGCTCAGGACCGGGTGAGCCAGGCGTCGAGCAGCGCCGCCTCGGCATCGACTCGGGCCACGATGGCGGGCACCAGCGCCCGTTCGGCCTTCCCGCCCAGGAGTGGCATGCGGACCTTCAGCTCACCCCGGATGCCGCGTTCGCTGCCCCCGTCGGTTGCGGTCAGGGCGACGTCGGCCCAGCACGAGATGAGCGACGCGTGCTGGTCGGGTTCGATGGTGAGGCGTCCTGTCGCTCCCGAGGCGTCGATGCGGTAGGTCTGCACCCAGCTCGGATGCTTCGAGCCGAGCACCTGCGCGGCGATCGGATCGAGCGAGCCGTCGTAGGTGAGGCGGGTCGACAGCCAGGTGCTCGTGCTGTCGTGTCCGGCTTCGACCACCTCCGCCGCGCCCACGTCGAGGATCTTCACCAGCTCGGGGACGAAGGCGGGATCGACCATCGCGGCAGCCACGCGGCCGGGGGTGGTGGCGAACCGGTGCCGGGTGGCGAGCTCCATCGGGCGAGTCTCCCACGACGCGTCGGTGCTTGATCGCGACCCCCGGCTGCCAATAGCGTCATGCGATCCCTCTACTGAACGATGCCAGACGCCCACAGCAAGGAGCTCCTCCCATGCGCCGTCTCCGGACCCGAATCACCGCCGTCATCTCGGTCCCCGTCCTGGCCCTCGCTCTCGTCGCCTGCGGGGACGACGGAGGAGGTGGCGGTTCGGAAGCCGAGGCCAGGAGCGAGCTGAGCGACCTGTTCATGGCCGAGGGCGAGATGGAGGCCATGGGCATGGACCGCGATGCCGCCGACTGCATGGCCGAGGCCGTCGTCGACGCCGTCGGTGCCGAGACCGTGC